>NZ_JALMFA010000017.1:0-155375 GCF_023242545.1 Pseudomonas sp. MWU13-2517
AACGGTAGAAAAATCCGCATCGGAAAAACTCACCGAGCGCTGTGAGTCTCCCACCCGTAACACCCGATCCATTCCCAGCAGCGATGGCATATCCGCGACATGACTGACTGAGTCCAGTGCCTGCGCGTACCAGGCGCTCATCTGTCGGCGGTAGTGCGTCAGGCTCTGATGAAAGCCATCCAGCTCGTGTTCGATATGGGTGATGTGGGAGGCGTGGGTCATTGGCGGCTCCTTCCCACGCAAGGAGCATCTAAGGTCGTCGAGTCATTCAACGCACAAAAAAGAAACAACATCTGCAATCCCTCGCACTGTGTGATCAGGCGACGGACTTTGCAGAGGATCTCGGCGGCGGTATGCAGAGCTCATCCGGCTATTACGTGGGATGTTTCAGCGGCTTGTGTGCGCCTTGCGCCAAGGCCCTGAACACGGTGCTGCGAAGGGGGGACAGCAAGTCGGCGAACCCCGGTTAGACTTACCTGTCGATATCCGCAATGCCCGGCCGTCGTCGTTCAAGGAAGCCCCATGTATTCAAGCCGCATGATTCTGTGTCTCACCACCTTGCTGGTGCTGGCCGGTTGTTCCACCACGCGCAACCCGCTGCAGCCGGAGCGCAGCGAGGCCGATGTGAAGGCTCAGATTGTGCGTCTGCTGCCAGCGTCGGTCCCGGACCGCAACGGTTGGGCCCAGGATATCTACACGGCCTTCGACACCCGGAAGATCTACCCCAGCACCGAAAATATCTGTGCCGTGCTGGCGATCACCGAGCAGGAGTCCACTTACCAGGTCGACCCTGTGGTGCCGAACATGGGCAAGATCGCTCAGGATGAAATCCTGCGCAGGGCCGGCAAGGTCCACGTGCCGGCGTTCGTGATACGCACCACGCTGCAATTGCGCTCGCCCACCGGCAAGTCCTACGCCGAGCGCCTGAGCGCCGCGCGCACGGAGAAGGACCTGAGCGGGATCTTCGACGACTTCATCAGCATGGTGCCGCTGGGAAATACCCTGTTCGGCGGCTTCAACCCGGTACACACCGCCGGCCCGATGCAGGTGAGCATCGAATTTGCGCAGCAACATGCGCGGGATTATCCCTACACGGTGGATGGCTCGATTCGTCGGGAAGTCTTCACCCGACGTGGCGGCATGTATTTCGGCATCACGCATCTGCTCGGCTACCCGGTGAATTACGACCGGCCGCTGTACCGTTTTGCCGACTTCAATGCCGGTTGGTATGCCAGCCGCAACGCCGCGTTCCAGGCCGCCGTCAGCCGTATCACTGGCACCGAACTGGCGTTGGATGGGGACTTGATTCGTTACGGATCATTGCTGCCGGGTACCACTGAGCTGGCGGTGCGCTCGCTGGGGTCGAAACTGGACATGCGCAACCCGAGTATCCGCAGCCAGTTGGAGCAGGGCGAGCAGTTGGATTTTGAGGACACCACGCTCTACAAACGCGTGTTTGCCCTGGCCGACAAGGCCGCGGGCAAACCGATGCCGCGGGCGATCCTGCCGGGCATCGTGCTCAAGAGCCCGAAGATCACTCGCAACTTGACCACGGCGTGGTTTGCCCAGCGGGTGGATGAGCGATATCAGCGCTGTATGAAGCGTTGATCACGTGCGCCGTTTGACGAACCGGCGCCACAACCCTACCCATAGCCACACCACGGGGAACGCCAGGATCACAAAGGGCAATACATAGCTGGCACGCTCCAGGGCGTCAGCCGTGCCGTTCACCAGGTTGTCGCCCAGGTTGCTGAACATCCGACTAAAGCGCGACTGCTGGTTCGCACCGTCGGACGAGCGGAAGTTAAGGGTAACGCGGTTGGTATCGAGGCGACGCTGCTGGCCGGCAGCGAGCTGGGCTAATTCCTGCAGTTCATTCTCGATGGACGCCTGTTCCTTGCTCAAGGCGATCAGATCGCTGACGGTGATGTCCTTGCGCTTGGCCAGTTCATCAAGGCGCTGCTGCTGGGCTTGCAGGCGCGCCTGGCGACGCTTTACGTCATTGACCGCATCGGCCAGGTCTTCGGCGGTGGTGATGCGCTGGCCGAGTTTGCCGCCTTCAGCCGCCATCGCGACCAGCGGTTCCACACCGGCAGGCGCTATGCGCAGGATGATCTCGCCGCCGTTGCCGTCTTCGGTGATGCCCAGAATATTGCAGGCACCAAAGTGTGCGGTTTCACAGGCTTCGCGAGTGGCTTGCATGCGCGGTGCGAGCAGAGCGCCGGGCAGGGCCAGGGTCAGCTCGTGTTCGTAGGCCAGTTGCGCGCCGGCCCGGCCTTGTTCGCCGTTGATCACCGTAGCGCGGGTGTGGTCCTTGGGCGAACAGCCGGCCAAGGTCAGCCCGGCCAGTAACAGCATGAAAAGCGGGCGAGATTTGCCGTCCAGATGGCGCATTGCAGTTCCTTGGGGGGAGGGGGAATTGACGGCGATTAAACCGGGTCTGGCGGATTAACGCAAAGCATCAGAGGGGATATGCGTGGCTGATGGTGATGGCCCTCACATCGGCCCTGGAGTACACCTCAAACCTCACTCCAAGGACGAATTCATCATGAATGTTCATGCCGTGCCCGAAGGTTTTATTTCGCTGCCGCGCAGCAGCCCACTGCTTGATTTGCTGGGCCCTGCCTATGGCCGGGGTGAGGGGCTGCACCTTGAAATTGGTCTGCGTGCGGATAACCGCCACGCCAACGGGCGCGGCACGGTGCATGGCGGCGTGTTGGCGACCCTGGCGGATGTCGGCATGGGGTATGCGATGGCGTTTTCCAGCGAGCCGCCGTTGCCGTTGATTACGGCGAGCATGACATTGGATTACTTGGGGGCGGTGCGGGTGGGGGATTGGATTGTGGTGCGACTGGAACACCATAAACGCGGTCGGCAGCTGGCATTTGCCACCGTGAGCCTGCAGGTGGGGGATAGGGTGGTGGCCCGGGCGAATGCGGTGTTTGCGGTGCCACAACCTGAAAGCTAAAGCGTGGGAGGGGGCTTGCTCCCGATGGGCATGGATCAGTTGATATATAGGGTGGCTGATCCAGTGAAATCGGGAGCAAGCTTCTCCCACAGTTGGATTGTATTTTTCTGACGCGACCGCAAAAAAGAAAAGGCCCGGTTTTTCGTGGAACCGGGCCTTTTCCGTACTGCGCGTTGAATCAGTTGCGTTCGAGGGCGAGGGCTACGCCTTGGCCACCACCGATGCACAGCGTCGCCAAGCCTTTCTTGGCATCGCGTTTGATCATTTCATGCAGCAGGGTCACCAGCACACGGCAGCCTGACGCGCCGATCGGGTGACCGATGGCAATGGCACCGCCGTTGACGTTGACCTTGTCAGCGTCCCACTCCAGCTCTTTGCCCACCGCCAAAGACTGCGCAGCGAAAGCCTCGTTGGCTTCGATCAGGTCCAGATCGGCCAGTTTCCAACCGGCTTTATCCAGGCAGCGGTGTGTCGCCGAGACCGGGCCGATGCCCATGATGGCTGGGTCGACGCCCGCATTGGCATAGCTGGCAATACGCGCCAGTACGGGCAGGCCGAGGGCGCGGGCTTTGTCGGCGCTCATCAGCAGCACCGCAGCGGCGCCGTCATTGAGGCTGGAAGCGTTGCCGGCAGTGACGCTGCCGTCTTTCTTGAACGCCGGTTTGAGCTTGGCCAGGGATTCGGCAGTGGTGCCGGCCCGCGGTTGTTCATCCACGGCGAAGGCCACTGGGTCGCCTTTGCGCTGGGGGATCAGGATCGGCGTGATTTCATCAACAAAGCGCCCGGCTTCGATAGCAGCGGCGGCTTTTTGTTGCGAGGCGGCGGCGAAAGCGTCCTGAGCCTCGCGGCTGATGCCGTACTTGTCCACCAGGTTCTCGGCGGTGATGCCCATGTGGTAGTCGTTGAACGCGTCCCACAGGCCATCGGTGATCATGCTATCGATCATCTTGGCGTGGCCCATGCGCAAACCGGTGCGCGCGGCAGGCAAGACATACGGCGCCAGGCTCATGTTCTCCATGCCGCCGGCGATGATCACGTCGGCGTCACCGCAACGGATGGCCTGGGCGCCCAGGTGCAGGGCCTTGAGGCCCGAGCCGCAGACCTTGTTCAACGTCAGGCTTGGCACTGCGTGGGGCAAGCCGGCCAGGATCGAGGCCTGGCGCGCCGGGTTCTGGCCGGAGCCGGCGGTGAGTACCTGGCCGAGGATGACTTCATCCACCTGGGCCGGATCCAGGCCGGTCTGCTCCAGCAGGCGGCGGATCACCGCAGCGCCGAGTTCCGGTGCCGGGATGCTTGCCAGTGAACCTTGGAAGCTGCCCACGGCGGTGCGGGTGGCAGCAACAATCACGACGTCTTGCATGGAATCTGTCCTCACTGGAAATGCATTTCCGGAACGTGGTCCGGGACGATCAGTTTACCGGCGGTCTTGCTCACAATCTCCTCGACGCTGACGCCAGGTGCGCGTTCCTTGAGGACAAAAGCGCCATTTTCGATTTCCAGGTAGGCCAGGTCCGTCAGTACACGCTTGATGCAGTTCGCGCCGGTCAGCGGCAGGCTGCATTGACTGAGCAGCTTGGACTCACCGTCCTTGGATGCGTGGGTCATGATCACGATGATGTTTTCCGCTCCGGCCACCAGGTCCATGGCACCGCCCATGCCTTTGACCAGTTTGCCGGGGATCATCCACGAGGCGATGTTGCCGTGTACGTCCACTTCAAACGCGCCGAGTACGGTGAGGTCGACGTGGCCGCCACGAATCATCGCGAAGGACTCGGCGGAGGAGAAGATCGAGGCGCCGATACGTGCGGTCACGGTCTGTTTGCCGGCATTGATCATGTCGGCATCGATGGTGTCTTCGGTCGGAAACGGGCCCATGCCCAGCAGGCCGTTTTCCGACTGCAGCATCACTTCCATGCCTTCGGGAATGTAGTTGGCCACCAGCGTCGGAATGCCGATGCCGAGGTTGACGTAGAAACCGTCCTGCATTTCACGGGCGACGCGTTGAGCCATTTGTTCGCGGGTAAGAGCCATGTTCTTTTCCTCTTATTGTCTGGGCTGGAGGTGGATTATTTGCGGACGGTGCGCTGTTCGATGCGCTTCTCGAAGGTGCCGCAGATGATCCGGTCGACGTAGATGCCAGGGGTGTGGATCTGCGCCGGGTCCAGCTCGCCCGGTTCGACGATTTCCTCGACTTCAACCACGGTGATCTTGCCCGCCGTGGCGGCCAGCGGGTTGAAGTTCTGAGCGGTGTGACGATAAATGACGTTACCGAAGTGGTCGGCTTTCCAGCCTTTGACGATGGCGAAGTCGCCGGTGATGGACTCTTCCATCAAGTAGGGGCGACCATTGAATTCGCGGGTTTCCTTGCCCTCGGCAACCGGAGTGCCGACACCGGTTGCGGTAAAGAAGGCCGGGATGCCGGCGCCGCCGGCGCGCATTTTTTCCGCCAGGGTGCCCTGGGGGGTCAATACCACTTCGATTTCGCCGCTGAGCAGTTGCTTCTCGAACAGCGCGTTTTCACCGACGTACGAGGCGATCACCTTGCTGATCTGCTTTTCTTCCAGCAGTACGCCCAGGCCGAAACCATCCACGCCGCAGTTGTTGGAAACCACGGTCAGGTCTCGGGTACCTTTGCGCTTGATCTCGGCGATGAGGTTTTCCGGAATGCCACAAAGGCCAAAACCACCGGACAGCACGGTCATGCCGTCTTCCAGGCCTGCCAGGGCTTCTTCATAGGACGCCACGCGTTTATCGAAACCTGCCATACGCACCTCTTTTATTGTTTGTGGGCCAGCCAATGAACCGAGTGTTGCGCCGAAGCATTGATTTGTTAAGTTGTTTTTTAAGGTTGATTGATTTAAAAAACAGCATAGTTGCCTGGCCGTTCGGAGTCGCCTCATGACAGTAAAACAGATGCGTGCCTTCCTCGCCGTGGCCCAGAGCCTGAGTTTTGCTGCGGCCTGCGAGCGCCTGCACCTTTCCCAATCGGCATTGAGCCTGACCATCAAGGGCCTGGAGGAGGGGCTGGGCGGGCGCTTGTTCAGCCGCAATACCCGCAACGTTGCGCTGACCCCTGAAGGTGAATCGCTGTTGCCTCTGGCGCGCCGACTGATTGCCGACTGGGACAACGCCGAAGATGAACTGCGCCAGCGCTTCACCTTGCAGCGCGGTCGGGTGACGGTGGCGGCGATGCCGTCGTTCGCAGGCAACCTGTTGCCGCCGATCCTCAAGATATTTCGTGAACGTTACCCCCAGGTGAACGTGACGGTGCATGACCTGATCAACGAGCAGGTGCTGGAGATGGTCCGCGACCGCCATGTGGAACTGGGTGTGGCGTTCGAGCCTTCAGAAGGGTCTTCGTTGGCATTTACGCCGTTGTACCTCGATCGATTCGTTGCAGTGGTGCCGGGTGAGTCACCTTTGGCCGAGCGTGCCGAAGTCGACTGGAAAACCTTGCTGGAGCAACCATTCATTACCTTGCAACGGCCCTCCACGGTACGGGTCATGCTGGAGGAACACCTTGGTGCCTTGCAGATGAAGCTGCCGGTGGCTTTGGAGAGTCATCAGTTGGCGACGGTGGGCAAGATGGTTGCCAGTGGGCTGGGTGTCAGTGCCGTACCCGCGTTATGTGCACGGCAGATGGAGGAGGCGGGCGCTCGTTGCATCACCTTGAGTGACCCGGTGATCGAACGGCCGATTGGCGTGCTGACCAAACCGGGACATGAACTCTCGGCGGCGGCGCAAGTGTTGTTTGATATTTTTCGGGATGAAGCGGAGAAGGGCAGGTTTCCAACTTTTTGAGCATGCCAGATACAAGTATGGGAGCTGGCCAGCCAGCTCCCATAAAGAGGTGAGTACTACTTTTCAGTTAGTAGTAACGGTCGATCACTTTAACTTGCGAGTTGTCTTTGAATGACGCCCAGGCATTGTTAAGTGTGTCGAATACTTGCTCGATAAAGTTGCGGTCAGCGGCCGCCTTTTTGCCGACATAACCCTGGCCGCGGCGGTACATCTTCAGGCGCGCCGCCAGTTCGCGGTTATTACGGTCGAACTCGGCTTCTTCGGTGTGGGGCGCCAGGCAGTCGATTTTCACTTCGCCCGATTTACCTACCCACAGGATATGGTCGTCGAGTGTGTCTTTCTGCGCTGCGAACATTTCAGCCAATTCATTGATAGTTGGTTGGTTGTTCAGATTCATGTGTAAGCCCCTTGACCAGTTGGCGATCTATCAGTTGATTCACGTTAGTTGTCTCCGGTTCCGAAAACCGGGCGTCAGCGACTGTCTGCCGAATACGGGCAGGGTCTTGAACCTGATGCATGTAGTCTTGCTGATGAACTGCTACGCAATGGTTTCATAACGAAGACAAGCAGCGTTTGAGCTCCTTGTACCGAACCTTGCGGGCCGGTCAGCTTCATCAATCTGCCTTGTGGGCAGTGCACATCCGGAAAAAACAGCTCGGCGGTCAGACGAGCTTGTTCAAAACACAGTTACCAACGCTCCCGATCCGGGAGACGTCTAGATCATGCAAGGACAAAAAGGTTACGTCAACGATTATGTAGTGATTTTTTTATAGCACTACAAAAATCGTTGTAGGGGCGAGAGAATGCGGTAAAACGTGACTTGGGCGTCATTTTTTGAAAGACAGGTCGAACGCAAAATCAAGTCAATCGTTCGGCCAACAGCGGCAGCAGTCGCTCGCATGACGCTTCGATCTTTACCTGCAGAAGATCATCTGCGCGGGTCTTGCCCAGGTTGATGGCAATCACCGGTTTACCTTGCTCCACCATCGCCTTGCACAGGCGAAATGCTGAATAGGCCATCAACGAGGAGCCCACCACCAGCAAGCCCTCGGCGTGCTCCACCGCAGCCATTGCTTTGGCAGCCGTGACTTGGGCGACATTCTCGCCAAAAAACACCACGTCCGGTTTCAACCGCTGGCCATCGCAATAAGGACAGTGGGGCACTTGGAAGCGCTCTTCAAAGGCGGGATCGAGCAACGTGTCGCCGTCGGGCGCCTGTACGGCATCGACACCCGCCAGGTACGGGTTCTGATGTTCCATCACCCGCTGGATCACATCGCGCTCGCTGCGTTGCTGGCAGTCCAGGCACAGTACCCTGTGCAGGTTGCCGTGCAGTTCAATCACATCATGACTACCGGCCTGATCATGCAACGCGTCGACGTTTTGCGTGATCAAGCCGCTGATCCGTTCGCGGTGCTGCAACGCGGCCAGTGCCAGGTGGGCTCTGTTTGGCTGAGCAATACGCACCCTTGGCCAGCCCAGCATGGCGCGAGCCCAATAACGCCGCCGCGCCTGCGGGGTGGCCAGGAACTCCTGATACATCATTGGTGCCTTGCCCCGGCGTACGCCTTCACTGTCGCGATAATCGGGAATGCCCGACGACGTACTGATTCCCGCACCGGTCAGTACCAGAAAGCGCCGTTCGGCCATGGCCCGGTGCAGGGTGTCGAGGTGGTCTTCTTGATGTTCCAGCGTGTCCAGCATGGGGGCCCCCTATTCTCCGCGGATGTATTGCTCCAGTTGCTTGATCAGATCAGCCTGGTCGGCGATGGCTTCCTTTACCAGGTCCCCGATGGACAGCAGGCCCAGCAGTTGACCGTCCTCGACCACGGGCAGGTGCCGAAGGTGGCTGTCGGTCATGATGTTCATGCACTCATCGACCTTTTTATGGGTGTCGACGGTTATCACCGGAGAACTCATCACCTCATGGACTTTTGTAGTGACCGACGACAGGCCCTTGAGCATGATTTTGCGTGCGTAATCCCGTTCGCTGATGATCCCTACCACTACGCCTTCCTTGACGACCGGCAAGGCCCCGACGTTTTTCTCCGACATCCGGACCAGTGCTTCAAATACGGTGTGGTCCCATTGGATGGTATGGACGTCCTGGTTTTTCTGGTCCTTGGCTTTAAGCACTTGTGCAACGGTTTTCATGGCGGCCACTCCGGTGTTGTTGTTAGTAAGTCAGGGTCCTCCTAAAGAATCCTAGACGCGCCACCGTGCCGCAAGGTGCAAAGCGGCGTTAAACCTGTCGAAAAACGTCATTTGCCGGTTTTTTTTAACGGTTATCCGGTGTTTGTCGGCTTTTTCCCTCGCCTGGGGGCGGTAGCCGCCTTGCGTGGTGCGTTCTTTCGTTTCTTTTTCCACGCAGGGGCGTTTTTGCCGGCAGGGCTTGCCGGGCCGGTAATGGTCATGCGCATGCCGTTACAGCGGGCCACTTGTTTGCTCATCCAGGCTGCCTGTTTGGCGACGAATTCTTCCAGGCTCATTTCCCCGCTTTGCACCATGTCCAGCGCCTGTTCCCAAATTGCGGTAGTGCCGGGGTCGGCGATGGCGCGTGGCACTGCATCGATCAGGCTGAATGCTGCCGGGGTGGCAGAGAGCGCCTTGCCGTTTTTCACCAGATAACCACGGTCCAACAACCCCTGGATAATCCCGGCGCGAGTGGCCTCTGTGCCGATACCGGTGGTGTCCTTGAGCTTTTGCTTGAGCAGTGGGTCTTCCACCAGTTTGGCGACGTTTTTCATCGCCTTGATCAGGTCGCCTTCGGTGAAGGGCTTGGGTGGCTGGGTCCACAGGTCTTTCAGGTTGACCTTGGCGACGCTGTAGTCCTGACCTTGCGCCAGTGTCGGCAAGGCTTGCGGGGCCGGCGCCTCTCGGCCTTTGGCGGGCGCCAGGGCTTCGGGCAAGGCGCGTTTCCAGCCCGGCTCAATGATGACTTTACCGACTGCGCGTAACGCCTGGCCCGCACAGTCAAAATCCGCCTGGGTGCGATCGTACTCGTGGTTGGGCAGGAACTGCGCCAAGTAACGTGCGCGAATCAGGGTGTAAACGGCGCGGTGTTTGCCGGTCAGTTGCGTGACATCCTTGCCGGCCCCGGTGGGAATGATGCCGTGGTGCGCGCTGACCTTGGCGTCGTTCCACGCGCGGGAGCGGCGTTGGGGGTCGATATGAGGCATCAGTTCATTCACCGTCGCATCCGCACGCCCCAGTGCCGCAAGAATACCCGGTGCTTCACGGTGCTGGCTCAACGGCAAGTAGCCGCAATCACTGCGCGGGTAGGTGATGACCTTGTGGGTTTCGTAAAGCGACTGGGCGATATCCAGGGTTTCCTGGGCACCGAGGCCGAGCTTCTTCGAACAGATCTCCTGCAGGGTGCCCAGATCGAAGGGCAGGGGCGCCACTTCGCGCATGCGTTCGGTACGCAGCTGCATCAGTCGCGCGGTGCCGGCATTGCTCATGGCGTCGGCCGCCTCCCGCGCCAGTTGTGGGTTGAGGCAACGCCCTTGGTCGTCGCAGGCATCTTCGGCCGCACGCCATTGGGCAGTGAAGGTCATGCGCTCGTGGCGCAGGTCGACATCGATGGCCCAGTAGGCCACCGACACGAAGTCGGCGATGCTGCGGTCGCGGTCCACCACCAGGCGCAAGGTCGGCGTTTGTACCCGGCCGACGGGCAATACGCCCTGATAACCGGACTGGCGCCCAAGCAGGGTGAACAAGCGGCTCATGTTCATACCGATCAGCCAGTCGGCGCGTGAACGGCCGAGGGCCGAGTGATACAGGCTGAAGGTTTCAGCACCGGGCTTGAGCGCAGCCAGGGCCTTGCGGATGGAGGCGTCATCCAGCGCCGATAACCACAAACGCTGGATTGGCCCGCGATAGCGGCAATGCTCTACCAGTTCACGGGCGATCATTTCGCCCTCGCGGTCGGCATCGGTGGCGATCACCAACTCCTGGGCTTCCCCCAGCAAGCGCTTGACCGCCTTGAACTGACTGGCGGTCTTGGGTTTGACCAGCATCTTCCATTTTTCCGGGACAATCGGCAGGTCGGTCAGTACCCAGCGCTTGTATCGGGTGTCGTAGGCATCGGGCGGGGCGGTTTCCAGCAGGTGGCCGATGCACCAGGTGACTGTGACCCCATTGCCCAGCCAGCACCCGTCGCCGCGCCGGCCGGCGCCGAGCACAGCCGCGATATCTTTGGCCTGGGAGGGTTTTTCACAGAGGTACAGCCGCATGGTCATCACATCAGATCGGGTTGATGCCTTGCAGGATGCGCAGTCGGAGGAATTTGATCAACCATTATCTGTATGGATGTACAGCTTTAAGTTTCCAGCTGCAAGCTGCAAGAAAGAGCCAATGGGCTTTTACTTGCCGCTTGCAGCTTGCTCCTTGACGCTCATTCAGTTGTTATCGATATCCACATGCCGCGTTTCCTTGAGGCAGAACAAGCCCACGATCAAGCTCACCCCGGTCACCACCACCGGGTACCACAGGCCGTAGAAGATATCGCCGGTGTACACCACCAACGCAAACGATACGGTTGGCAGGAACCCGCCAAACCAGCCGTTACCGATATGGTAAGGCAGCGACATCGAGGTATAGCGGATACGCGTCGGGAACAGCTCCACCATCAACGCCGCGAGCGGGCCGTAGCACATGGCGGCAATCAGGATCAGCGCTACGATCAGCACCACCACCATCACCTTGTTGACCTGGGCCACGTCCGCCGAAGTCGGGTACCCGGCCAATGTCACCGCGCCACGCAGGGCGGCTTCGTCGAAACCGTCGATGCGCACATCGCCCACGCTGACTTGCACCGGGCTGCCCGCCGGGGCGGCGGCGCTGCTGTACGGCAGGCCTTGTTTGACCAGGAAGGTCTTGACCTTGTCGCACGGGCTGTCAAAACGCGCCTTGCCCACCGGGTCGAACTGGAAGGTGCAGGTGGCAGGATCAGCCAGCACGGTGATGGGGGCCTGGCGGCTGGCCTGGTCCATCGCCGGGTTGGTGTAATGGGCCAGGCCCTTGAAGATCGGAAAGTACAACACGGTCGCCAGCAACAGGCCGAGCATCAATACCGGCTTGCGGCCCAGCTTGTCCGACAGCCAGCCAAACAGAATGAAGAACGGCGCGCCAATCACCACGCTGATGATCAGCAGCATGTTGGCCAGGGCCGGGTCCATCTTCAGGAATTGGGTGAGGAAAAACAGCACGTAGAATTGTGCCGCGTAGAAGGTCACCGCTTGCCCACCGTTGATGCTGAACAGAGCGATCAACACCACCTTGAGGTTTTCCCATTTGCCGAAGGATTCCCGGATCGGCGATTTGCTGGCCTTGCCTTCTTCTTTCATTTTCAGGAACGCGGGCGACTCGTGCAGGCTCATGCGGATCCAGGTGGAAATGCCCAGCAGCACGATGGAGAACAGGAACGGTATACGCCAGCCCCACACCTCGAACTGGTCGCCGGTGAAGTAACGGCAGGCCAGCACCACCAGCAGTGAGAGCAGCAGGCCAATGGTGGCGGTGGATTGAATCCAGCTGGTGTGCAAACCGCGTTTGCCGGTGGGAGCATGTTCAGCCACGTAGGTGGCCGCGCCGCCGTATTCGCCGCCCAGCGCCAGGCCCTGCAGCATGCGCAGCACAATCAGGATGATCGGCGCGGCGATGCCGATACTGGCGTAGTTCGGCAGCAACCCGACACAGAAGGTCGCCACGCCCATCAGGATGATGGTGACCAGAAAGGTGTATTTGCGCCCGATCATGTCTCCCAGACGGCCGAATACCAGCGCGCCGAACGGCCGCACTACAAAGCCTGCTGCAAAGGCCATCAAGGCGAAGATAAACGCGGTGGTGTCGTTGACCCCCGCAAAGAACTGCTTGCTGATCACTGCCGCCAGGGCGCCGTAGAGAAAAAAGTCATACCACTCGAACACCGTCCCGAGGGATGAGGCAAAGATGACTTTCTTCGAGTCGTTGCTGGTGCTCGCGTTGATTGCCGAGCCCAGGGGTTGAGCATGTTCTGACATCGGGTAGCCCTCACAGTGATTATTTATTGTTGTTCCACTGTCGGCGCCGGGGGCGGCGCCGCTATTGCTTCATTTATCCGTAGGTGCGGGTTTGCTCGCGAAAAAACCGGGAGCACCAGGTTAAGCCGGATGTGCTGCGTTTTCGTTGAGGTTCTTCGTGAGCAAGCTCGCTTCTACAGTATTCGGCGACAAGATGAGCTGCGCAGCTTTCTCAGCGATCATCAAGGTAGGTGAGCAGGTGTTGCCGGATGTGATGCGCGGCATGATCGAGGCATCGGCGATGCGCAGGCCGGGTACGCCATGTACGCGCAGTTGCGCGTCGACCACCGCGTCCTTGTCATCGCCCATGCGGCAGGTGCCCACCGGATGGAAGATCGTGGTGCCGATGCGCGCGGCGGCTTCGTGCAGTTGTTCTTCGGTTTGCAGCGCATCACCGGGCAAGTATTCCACCGGTTTGAACTGGCTCAGCGCCGGCGCGGCAACGATCCGCCGGGTCAGGCGAATAGCGTCGGCGGCCACCCGCAGGTCTTGCGGATGGCTGAGGTAGTTGGGCCGGATCAATGGCGCATCTGCCGGGTTGGCCGAGCGAATATCGACGCTGCCACGGCTTTGCGGACGCAGGTCGCAGACCGATGCGGTAAACGCCGGGAACCCATGCAGCGGTTCGCCGAAACGCTCCAGGGACAGCGGTTGCACATGGTATTCGAGGTTGGCCGAGGTCTGTTCCGGGCCGGAGCGGGCAAACGCGCCGAGCTGGCTGGGCGCCATCGATAACGGGCCGCTGCGGTCATACAGGTAGCGCAGGCCCATGCCCATCTTGCCCCACAGGGTGCCCGCGATCTGGTTCAGGGTGCGTGCATTTTCCAGTTTGTAGATCAGGCGCAACTGCAGGTGGTCCTGCAGGTTGCCGCCGACGCCCGGCAGGTGATGCAGCACATTGATGCCCAATGGCTTGAGCACGTTGGACGGACCGATTCCCGAACGCTGCAGAATGCCCGGGGAGCCCACGGAGCCGGCACACAGCACGATCTCCTTGCGCGCCTTCCAACTGACCTGCAGGCCATGCTGGCGGCCGAGGACGGTAGTTGCCCGGCCGTTTTCCAGCAACACGCGGTCGACGTCCACTTCGGTCAACACGGTGAGGTTGGGTCGCTGACGAATCGGCTTGAGAAAGGCCTTCGCCGCATTCCAGCGTACGCCGGCCTTCTGGTTGACCTGGAAGTAGCCGCAGCCTTCGTTATCGCCCTGGTTGAAGTCGTTGATCGGCGCGATGCCACTTTGCGCTGCCGCGTCGCGGAACGCATCCAGGATCGGCCAGTGCAGACGCTGTTGTTCAACGCGCCACTCGCCACCTTCGCTGTGAAACTCGGAGTTGCCGGCAAAGTGGTGTTCGCTTTGCTTGAACAGCGGCAACACGTCCTTCCAGGCCCAACCCGAATTGCCCGCCGCCGCCCAACCGTCGTAGTCCTGGGCCTGGCCGCGCATGTAGATCATGCCGTTGATGGATGAGCAACCGCCCAGCACCTTGCCGCGCGGGTAGCTCAGCGCACGGCCTTGCAGGCCCTCCTGGGCTTCGGTTTTGAAGCACCAGTCGGTGCGTGGGTTGCCGATGCAGAACAGGTAGCCGACGGGGATATGAATCCAGGGGTAATTGTCACGACCGCCGGCTTCGAGCAGCAGCACGCGGTGGGCCGGGTTGGCCGACAGTCGATTGGCCAGCAGGCAGCCAGCCGGGCCGGCGCCGACTATCACGTAATCGTATTCAGCAGTAGCAATGGGCATCTCGGGCCTCGCTTGTTTTTCTTATTGGCTTCATCCTAGTTGTTAGTTTTCGTCTTAAAAATGTTAGTTTTTACCCAGCTGCTGTGCGTTTTTAAACAGCGTGCAGCGGACTTACACAAGGGAGGCGATATGTTCGACTGGAACGACCTGCGGTATTTTCTGGAGTTGCAGCGCAGTGGCCGCCTGCTCACCGCCGCGCAACGCTTGAAAACCACCCACGCCACCGTCGCCCGGCATATCGAAGCCATTGAAAAAAGCCTTGGCACGGCGTTGTTCGTGCAGCACGCCCAGGGCTACGAACTGACACCCGCCGGCGAAGCGCTGCTCAAGCATGCCGAGGCCATGGAAAACGTCGCCTTGCTGGCCGAAGACGAACTCACCCATTCGGCCGCGCCCCTGGGCAAGATTCGGCTGGGAGTGGCGGAGGGGTTGGGGGTGATGTTCCTTGCCGGGCGCATGGGCGGGCTATTCGAGCGGTATCCGGGGTTGGAAGTGGAGCTGGTGGCCGTGCCGCGCTTCGTCAGCATCCTCAACCGTGAAGCGGAAATCAGCATTCACCTCGAACGTCCCAGCGTCGACCAACTCGTCACCCGCAAACTCACCGATTACCGCCTTGCGCTCTACGCCAGTCGTGCCTACCTGGACCGCCATCCGCCAATCGAAAAACGCGAAGACCTCGCCGCCCATTCATGGATCGATTACGTGGATGACCTGTTGTTCAGCCAGGAACTGAAATTCCTCAGCAGCTTTTGCCGAAACCCTAAAGTGGTATTCCACAGCACCAGCGTGATCGCCCAGCACCAGGCCGCGCGCTCGGGGTTGGGAATCGCGGTATTGCCGTGCTTCATGGCGGCAGGGGACGCGGATCTGGTGTCGTTGTTGCCGGGGGAGGGTATCCAGCGCAGTTACTGGATCAGCTCAAGGCGCGAATTGCACAAATCTGTGCGGTTGCGGGTGTTGTGGGATTACGTGGTGGAGTTGTGCGCGCAGGAGCAAAGCCTGCTGTTGGGCGAGTTCAACTGAAAAGTGTGGAAGGGGGCTTGCTCCCCCTCCCACATTTTTGCGGGTGTCGGGTCAGTGAGGTTTAGAGCTTGACCACCTGATGCACCTGCTCGGCACAGGACCGGGCGTCCTCAATCATCTTGCCAAACGCCTCACTGGCAACCTCGTCATGGGTCAGCCAGCGCTTTTTCTGACTCAGGCGATACTGATAGCGCAGTTCGCCGTCCTTGCGGGTTCCGCTCAGGTCCATGTCGTACCAGGGCGAGCGCACTTGGCATCCGGGAATGGCTTTTTCCATCTGCCCGCCCGTGAGGGTGATGGTGTAGTCATGGGTTTCGGGGTTGCCCAGGTCCAGGTCAGCCTGTTGTCCGTGGCGGCGGTAGTTGATGAAACCGTCCCAGCGGTCTTTCAAGGATGGGTCGGTGTAGACGTAATCGTTCGCCAGTTTTTCCAGGGCACGTTGGTCGTTCAAGGTGGCCTTGACGGTGTAGCCGTCGTGCACGACGAAGGCGGTGGGCTCGCGAGTGATGTGGCAGTCGCTGATCTCGTTGCCGAAGTTGGCGCAGATGTTCTGGTCGGTGGCGGTGGCGCCTTGCTGGCGGTCGGCGACGCTCAGTTGCATCAGCGGCAGGCGGCTGAAGGTGATGGTGGCCTGGGTCGCGCCGTTGCCCTGTTTGTCGAGATGGACTTTTTTATCCAGGAGCAGGGTGGTTTCGGGGCGTTCCAGTGGGATGTGCTCTTCGCGTACCTGGCCCTGGGCATCGTTGACCAGTACCCAGTGATCCTGGATGTCCGGCATGACCTGGCCGGGCGCGAACACCGGGTTGGTCGGGTCGAGCCACCAAACCTGGTCATTCACTTCGGCGCGGACAATGGCGTGGTTCGGTGCGAGGGTACCGGGGATCAACAACGATTCGGCCACATCGCCACGGCTGACCCAGGCCGTCTCGGCCTTGATGCCACTGGCTTTGAGCATGGCGGTCAGCAGAATCGCCAAGTCTTTGCAGTCGCCATAACCGTGCTGCTCGATTTCCTCCAGGTTGAACGGCACGTAGCCGCGCTCGGTGGCGCGCCAGTCGCCCAGGTAGCGGTAGTGGTCGTTGATGTGCTGCATCAGCGCGGCGACTTGCTCGGCCGGTGCCAGGCCACGTGCAGCGACCACGGCGGCGGCACTTTGTGCAGGCAGGCTGGCGTCGAGGATCTGGTTGTAGCGCTGGGCGAAATCGCCGAAGTAGGCCTGGCGATCCAGGGCACTGCCCACTTCCAGGCGCGGAATACGCAACAGTGCGGCGCTGGAGGATTCGTTGATGTAGTTGAGGTAGACCGGGGCTTTTTGCACCACGTCCAGGGTCTTGCCGTTGGCCGATGGCGTCACTTTAAAATCATCGAACAGTTCGCTGCGCCATTGGATCGGCCGCTCGGCGGTAAAGCGCGCCTTGAAGCGGTCGCGTCGCGCTGCGCTGGGGCCGAACTTGAGCGCGTAGTGAAACTGAGTCATCAGCGGTTTCGCCGGATGATGTTCACGCACGGTGTAGCGGATCTGGGTGCCGACGCGCAGGTTGGGAAAGGCCAGGGAGGTTTGCTTGTCGCGCTTGAAGCCCTGGTCCGGGTTGGGCGCGGTGCGTGTGTCGATCTGGGCGGCACCCAGTGCTACCGGCTTCGCACCGGGTTGGGTGGATTGCGCGCTGATCACTTCGAAGGTGTCGCCTTCGGAGTAGTCGAAATCGATGCGCGACAGCATTTCGCGGCCGTTGGGCTTGAGGATGGTGTAGTGGTAGGTGGTGGTGCAGTCGGTGCTGGCGTCGCGGTTGAAGTGGCAGTGCAGTTCGGTGCCGCTGGCCAGCGGGGCTTCGGCCATGGGTTGTAATGCGGCGTAAGTGGACTGGGCAACGAGCCCCAGACTGAGGGCAAGCAAGGGGCGGTGAAACGAAAAACGGTACAAACGGTACATTGGCGCCTCGGGTGACACATTGAAACAACTACCCGATGGGTAGTGAGAAGGCGCTGGATGATAATGGATCGCAACAACAAAAGCCAGGATTGTTCGACAATATATTCAGCTGAAAGGCCCGAGATAGAGCCTTTTGTGTGATTTATGTCAGGGTTTCAGCAGTTCGAATTCGGCGCTGGCGAGCTTCTCGCCATTGATCAGTACATGCACCGCGTGCTTGCCGGGGTAGTGCTTGCGTGTGGTCAGCTCACGGATATGTTGTTCGCGGTGCAGGCTGCGATGTTCGCCCGCGCCGAGGGTCATTGTCTTGAGCTTGAACACCTTGGCTGCGGCGCTGTGCCCGGCGCTCTTTACATAGTCGATGGCGTAGTCCACCACCAGTTTTTGCGCGGTGGCGGCGGTGGATTCCAGGCTGAAGGACAGGTTGATGCGTTCGCCCAGCCTGATCACCGCCGGCGTGACACTCAGGTGATGAATCTTTACCTCGGCCCTGGCGCCCGCACCCATGATCGCCAGTGCGCGGGTATTACCTTGTTTGATCAAGCCGCGCAGTGCGTGGCGGGCGATCCAGGCGGTGTGCGGGTTATCCAGGGACCAGCCTTCGAGCAGGCTGAGCACCCAGTCGGGATGGTCCTTGGTGATGTCGTTGAGGTGGTTCGCCACCGACTTGCGCACGTACAGGCTGCTGTCGGCCTTGAGGTTGTCGAGGATCGGCGCGCACAGCTCGGGGTCGGCTTGCACTGGCCCCAGGCGAAAGGACCAGGGCAGGCGAGGGCGCGAACCTTCGCTGGCCAGGCGGCGCACGTGTTCGTTGTCATCCAGCGACCAGGTTTGCATCACCGCCAGGGTGCGTTCGAAGTCGTCCAGCAGAAACCGGCGGATGCCGAATTCGGAAGAGCCAAAAGTCGTGAAGTATTTGAGCGCCGCCATGGAGCGCTTGAAGTCGTCGCGCCCGTAACTGGCCACGTAGTGCGGCAGGAACAGGCTGACGAACCCGCTGTTCAAGCGCGGGGCCAGCGCATACAGGCGCTTGAGGGTGTGCGGGTAATCCAGTGGGATGACCGCATGCAGGCTTTCGCTGACCCGCGCCATGCGCTGCATCACCGACAACTCGGCAAGCCCCGCGTTGGCATGTTCGAGGAAACCCTTGGCGTCGAAGGCCGGGTACACCGCCGTCATCTCGGTGGCGATGTGTTGCAGGCGTTCGAGGTTGAAGATTTCCTTGAGGGCCGGGGCGCTTTGGTCGGTCATCGGTGAGTCCATGCAGTGATAGGGGGGCGGTTTAGAGAAACCAGCGATATTCCCGTGCCGCGATCTCTTGCTGGAAGGCCAAGTGATCCTGACGCTTGTTTTCGCAATACACGTCGACAAATTCGCCACCCAGCTTATCGCGCACGACCGGTTGATGCTGCATGGCACGCACGGCGTCGAGCATTTCCAGGGGGAAATCGGTGCCGCTGGCGCGGTCTTCGTTCAGCGGCGCGATAGGTTCACGCTTGGCTTCAAGGCCATGTTCCAGACCGGCGAGGATAGCTGCCAGCACCAGATACGGGTTGGCATCGGCACTCGCCAGACGGTGCTCGATACGCAGGTTGCGCGGGTCGGACTCGGGGATGCGCACGCACGCGTCGCGGTCTTCGAAGCCCCAGCTGGCACGGGTCGCTGCGTTGACCGTGCCGCCGAGGCGGCGGAAGGCGTTGTGGTTGGGTGAGAAGATCGGCATGCAGTGCGGCAGCAATTCCAGGCAACCGGCCACGGCATGGCGTAGCGGCTGTTGCTGGTGCGCCGCCAGCAGGTTGTTGCCCGCCGCATCATAGAGGCTCACATGCACATGCATGCCACTGCCGGGGTATTGCAGGTACGGCTTGGCCATGAAGCTGGCGCGATAACCGTGCTTGAGTGCGACGCCACGGGTGCTGCGGCAGAACAGGGCAGCCCAGTCGGCGGCGCGCAGGCCGTCGTCCATATGGCCGAAGTTGATCTCGAACTGGCCGGGGCCGAGCTCGGCGGTGATCACCGTGATGTCGATGCCTTGGTCCTTCGCGGTGTGTGCCATGTCGTCCAGCACGTCGCTGAAGCGCGACAGGCGCTCGATATGCAGGTTGGGCTGGTCATCGAGGTCGTCGCTCAGCGGGTCGCGGGCAAATTGCGGCAGGCCGTTGTCGAGCTTCTTGTCGAACAGGTAGAACTCCAGTTCGAACGCCACCACCGGGTGGATACCCTTGTGTTGCAGGCGTTCCAGTACCTTGGCCAGGACCTCACGGGGTTCGAATTCGATGGGGGCTTCGGTGCCGTCCGAGGTGATCAGCATCTGCCCCAATGGCTGTTTTTCCCAAGTGACGGGTTTGAGTGTGCCCGGCACCAGGCGGCGGTTGGCATCCGGGTCGCCGTCGTTGAAGCAGTAATCGCCGATCTTGTACAACCCACCCTGAACCCCGAGCAGCACGGCGTTTTGCGGCAGCTTCAAGGGGCCGCCGGCGGCAACCTTTTCCAACATCTCGACCGGGTAGCGCTTGCCGTAGAAATGCCCGGGAATGTCCAGGGCGATCAGGTCGACATAACGTACGTCGGGGTGGTTCTGGCGGAAGGTCCGTACTTCGGCCAGCAACGTCGAGGAATGGCTTTTCACGGGTGCAGCTCCTAGTTGTAAACCCACAGTACGCGGGCGGGCAGGTCGGTCAGGTTGGCGTAGCGACAGTGGGCGAAGCTGGCCAGGTGGAAGCTGTCACCGACGCCAAGGGTGACCGGCTCGGCCTCGTCCTCCACCCACAGCGTCAGCTCACCCTCCAGCACAAAACCGGCCTGCTCGGCGCGGTCGCTCATGCTTTGTTCGCCGCTGTTGGCGCCGGGTGCCAACAGGCTGTCGAGCATCGAGAAGGCGCCATTCATGCTGGGCGAAACCAGGATGTCGGTGATGCCGTTGGCGTAATACACCGTGCGCCGCTCGTTGGGGCGAGTGACCCAATCCACCGCCTTGGGTTTGGGCAGGCTGTAGAAGTAGGTGGTGGGCACGTCGAGTGCGTGGCTGATGGCGGTCAAGTCCGCCACAGTCGGTCGCGACAAGCCACGTTCGACCTGGGACAGGAAACCCACCGAGCGCTCGATTTTCTGCGCCAGTTGGGCGAGGGTGAGTTTCTTGTGCTTGCGCAGGTCGTGGATGAGGACGGCCAGGGTGGCAAGTTCTTCTTGTTGGTTCATGAAATTTATGTCGAATAATTTCATGAAAAATTACAGGATTTATTTCATGTGAGCAACGGGGATGGCTGATTTCGTTGAGTTTGGTGTCAGCGGCAATGTACGGAGTAGTGGGACGCCGCTTGGTTATGAGAGCAAACCTTTGTGGCGAGGGAGCTTGCTCCCGTCGGGCAGCGAAGCTGCCCAGGTCCATTTATTGAGTTCATTCAGACAGTTTGAATTCGGGCTTTTTGGGGCTGCTGCGCAGCCCAGCGGGAGCAAGCTCCCTCGCCACGCAGTTACTGGCGGATGATTTTGTTGAGTTTGGTGCCAGTGGCAATGTACGGGGTAGTGGGACGCCGTTTGGTTATGAGAGCAAACCTTTGTGGCGAGGGAGCTTGCTCCCGCCGGGCAGCGAAGCTGCCCAGGTCCATTTATTGGGTTCGTCCAGGCGGTTGAATTCGGGCTTTTTGGGGCTGCTGCGCAGCCCAGCGGGAGCAAACTCCCCTGTGGCGAGGGAGCTTGCTCCCGTTGGGCAGCGAAGCTGCCCTGGTCCATTTATTGAGTTCATTCAGACGGTTTGAATTCGGGTTTTTTGGGCTGCTGTGCAGCCCAGCGGGAGCAAGCTCCCTCGCCACAGGGGAAATATTGGGAAACTGTATTCGGCAGGGTGAGGCCGGGTGCCGGCTAGGTTGAATGGGGTATCCATTTAACCCAGGAGCATAGGATTGCTTAAAAAACCTAATTCTCATCTGTTACGGCGTGGTCGTTATTCAGAGTCTGGTCGTGCCTATTTGGTCACCTCCGTGGTTCATCAACGCCGCCCAGTATTTACCGATCTTCGCTTGGGACGATTACTGGTTGCCGAATTTAAGCAAGCTCATGACCTCAATCTCGTTGATTCACTGGCTTGGGTCATCATGCCGGACCATTTTCATTGGCTATTTGAACTGAGGGAGGCCACGTTGCCCGAGGTGATGCAACGTGTGAAGTCGAGAAGCACATTAACCATTAATCGTGCTTGTCATACACGAGGTGCTTTCTGGCAGAGTGGATACCATGATCGTGCGGTCCGTGCAGAAGAAGATCTTATTCGAATTGCTCGCTATGTCATTGCCAATCCCCTGCGGGCCGGCTTGGTCCAGCAGATAGGCGACTACCCCCTTTGGGACGCCGCCTGGTTATAAAAGCAACCCTCTGTGGCGAGGGAGCTTGCTCCCGCCGGGCAGCGGAGCTGCCCAGGTCGATTTATTGGGTTCGTTCAGACGGTTTGAATTCGGGCTTTTTGGGGCTGCTGCGCAGCCCAGCGGGAGCAAGCTCCCTCGCCACGCAGTTACTGGCGGATGATTTCGTTGAGTTAGGTGCTAGCGGCAATGTATGGGGTAGTGGGACGCCGTTTGGTTATGAGAGCAACCCTCTGTGGCGAGGGAGCTTGCTCCCGCCGGGCAGCGAAGCTGCCCAGGTCCCTTCATCGCGAATTCTGGGTTGAATGTTCACATCGGCCGGCGGTCGTAACCTGGGTATGCATCATTCATTGAAGGAGTACCTATGAATTCCAAAGCCCTCGTTGCCTGCCTGCTGCTCACTGCCGGCCTGTCCACCGCCAGCTTCGTCGTGCAAGCCGGTGATACTCCGCAGGAAACCGTACAACCTTCAAACATCAACGCTCGCGATTTGAAGGAGGGCGACCGTGCCCCGGACATGCTGATGCGCAAGGAGTCGGCGGTCAGCAATTGGAAAAAGCACGGCCTCAAGCAACCTGAAGCCGACAGCCAGTGGGCGCGGGTAGGCGATAAATTCGTGCTGCTCAAGACTACCAACGGCACCATTCTTGAAATCACGCCCGTTAAAAAATGACCTCTCGTTAAGCGCCGCTCTTGAGTTAAGGTAACCGACCGAAAGGGTCGCGTTACCTTCAAAGAAAGAGAGCAGGATGCTTGCCACAATAAGAACCTACCCCCGCACCGTTAACCTGTTGCTGTCCGCCACGTTGATGCTGACCTTGGCCAAGGCGATCACCTTTCCGTACCTGGTCATTTACCTCACCAGCCGCTTTGGCCTCAATATTACCGAGGTGGGCCTGGTGATCGGCAGTTCGCTGATTGTCGGCTCGCTGCTCAGTGTTTACGGCGGCTTTCTCGTCGACCGTATCAACAGTTATCGCCTGCTGCTCGGCTTGAGCATGGTGTTTGTCGTGGGCTTTATCGGCACGGTGCTCGCGGGGAATATCTGGGCGTTCTACAGTTGCCTGATCCTGATCAACCTGGCCTACGCCGTCATCGATATTGCGGTGAAAGCCGGCTTCGCCAGCCTGTTGCCCGAAGACGCGCGCAGCGAAGTGTTTTCCATCAAATACACCCTGACCAATATCGGTTACGCGGTCGGGCCGGCGTTTGGGGCGATGGTTGCCAATCTGGATATCAGCCTGCCGTTTATGCTGTCGGCGCTGTTGGGGGTGGGTTTTTTCCTGCTGTACTGGCGCTGGGGCGATCGCACGCTGACCACCATCGATGCCACGCAAAAACCGGTGTCGTTCATCGCGGTAGGCCGTGTCCTGCTGCGCGACCATCGCCTGGTGTGCTTCACCCTCGGCGGCGTGCTCAGTGCCGTGGTGTTCGGCCAGTTCACCGCGTGGCTTTCGCAGTACCTGGTGACAACCACGACGGCGCAATACACCTACACCGTGATCAGCGCGGTACTCACCACCAATGCCGTGGGGGTGATCGCCTTGCAGTACGTGATTGGCCGGCGTATCTCGCACCGCTACCTGAGCCAGTGGCTGGTCGCGGGCCTGGGTATGTTCATGTTGGGCTTGATTGGCTTTGCGCTGTCCACCAGCGTGTTGTGGTGGGTACTGGCAATGGCGGTGTTCACCGTGGGGGAAATCATCGTGTTCCCGGCCGAGTACATGTTTATCGACCGGATCGCCCCGGACCACTTGCGGGGCATGTATTACGGGGCGCAGAACCTGTCCAACCTGGGCGCTGCTCTGGGGCCGGTGTTGTGCGGGATGGTGTTGGCCAGCCTGCCGGCCCACACCATGTTCTACATGCTGGGGGCGTTTATCGTGGGTGGCGGCGTGTTCTATTTCATTGGGGCGTCGCTGAAGGCAAATCATCCAGCGTAAGCTTGCCCACATTGTTGCATTCCAGTTCGTAGCGCAGCTCTTCGACCATCTTTGCGACTTCTTGCGCGGTCTGCAGTCGGTTGGTGCTGATCCCGGTGACCACCAGATCGACCCGACCCGTTTCGGCATCGAAGACCTTGAGGGTCAGGGACGCGTCCCGGCACAGGGTGAATTCACAGGTCAGCGGCGACAGGCCTTCTTCGATGCAGTTTCGCAGTTGAGAGAGACTAAACATGCTGGTTCCTTCAAGACATTAGTACGATGCCTTAAAGGTTATGGCTTAGCCTGGGCCGCAATAAGGTGAGTTCGCACTAGTTGCACTAGTGCATTTGCACTTTTTATGACCTGTTTGCCACGCGCAATTCACCGGCAAACAGCCCGCGTTCACGGGCCCAGACAATCGCCGCACTGCGGCTGTGCACCCCCAGTTTGGAGTACACGGTGGCCACATGGTTACGCACGGTATTAGGCGCCAGCTTCAAGCGTGATGCGATCTCCTTGTCGGCCAGCCCCTCACAAATCAACCCCAGCACATCGCGCTCACGGGCGGTGAGATCAGTAAACGCCACGGTCGGTGAATTGGGGCTCTTCACGCTCTTGGCGTTGGCCAGTTTCTCGATCAGGGTCTGGCTGAACCAGGAGGCGTCCTGCATCACTTCTTCAATCGCCGCCACGAGTTCAAGCTCCGTGCGTTTACGTTCGGTGATGTTCATCAGCACCAATAGGTAGCAGGGCACGTCTTGAATGATCACGGTGTCGGCGGAGACCACACAGTCGATCAATTCATTGCCCTTCTTGCGCACCTTGATGTCCTGGCCTTCCAACTGGCCGGCTTTTTCCAGACAGGCAAACAGGTGTTCGGCCGCTTGGGGACTGTCGATAAAGTCGATTTCCTCGATGGCTTTGCCAATCAATTCCTCGCTGGTATAGCCGGTGATGTTCATGAAGGCTTCATTGACATCCACTACCTGGCGGTTATCGGCGCTGCACATCAGGGTTGGCACCGGCGTCAGTCGGAACGACTTGGCGAAGCGCTCTTCACTCTGGCGCAAGGCAATCTCCGCCTTGCGCCGTGGCTCCAGGTCCATGAAGGAGAAGAGCATGCAGTCTTCTTCGTTCATGTCCAACGGCTGACCGGCGACGATCACCAGCTTGCTGCCGCCTTTGGGCAGCTTCAGTTCGGCCTGCATCTGCGGGATGGTTGCGCCTTCGCCCAGACGCTGAATGGCCAGATCCTTACGCTCGGCCTGCTCCAGCACATCCAGCTCATACACGGATTTGCCGATGACCTGCTCGCGGTTATAGCCGGTCATCTCCAGAAAACCCTGATTGACCTTGATGTAGCGCAGGTCACTCAAGCGGCAGATCACCGCGGGTGCCGGGTTTGCATTGAAGGTTTTTTCGAAGCGCTGCTCGGCGCTGGCCCATTCGGTGGCGTTGCTGAGGATCAGCACCAGCAATTCGGGGTTACCCGATGCATCGTTGAGTACCAGGCTGCGCAGGCGGTGCACCCAACTGCGCTCCTCGTCGGCGGCAGGCATGACTTCCACGATGACATCGCTGAACTCTTCGCCTTCGGCCACACGGGCGAGGGGGTAGCTGTCCAGTTGCAGCGGATGGTTATTGCGATAGCGCAAGGCAAAGCGCTTGGCGTATTCCTCGGTGTTCGCCCCCAGGTCCTTGACCTCGCTGACACCGTGCATGTTCAGTGCGGCTTCGTTGGCCCAAAGAATGGTCTGGTCAACCTCGGCGAGAATCACGCCGTCGGAAAGCCCGGAAATGATCTGCTGCAGTTGGCGGCGGTTGGTTTCTTTGGCGAGAACGTCCTGGGTCATGATTTCTCCTGGGTTTGAGCGCATGGAAGTACGACATCCGGGCTTCAGAATAGTGCAGAACAATTTCCCGGGCTGGGGTGCGAATGCACCAGGTTTACTGGTGCATTTGAACGGGGAATTCTGGCAGTGCGCTCGCCAGACTGAAACGGTCAATCACTGTCAAAGGATCGAACATGACCACTGTCTATGAAACCAATCGTTCTGCGTTTCGGGTGTCCTGGAGCGCTGTCCTGGCCGGTAGCGCGATTGCGCTGGTGACTTACCTGGTGCTCAGTGTGTTGGGCACCGCCATTGGCGCAAGTGCGGTCGACCCGATGGAGGCGGGTAACCCGTTGCGTGGTTTTGGTACGGGCGCCGGTATCTGGTTGTTTGTCTCCACACTGCTGGCAATCGCCGTTGGTGCGTTCGTCGCGGGGCGTACCGCACCGGATCGCGGCGGCCTTCATGGCGTGCTCACCTGGACGCTGACCACCTTGTTTACCACCTGGTTGTTGGCGGCACTGGCTTCCAGCGTCGTTGGCACGGCGGGCAATGTGGTGGGCAAGGGCCTCTCCGCTGCCGGCAGTGGCATTGCCGCTGTGGCGCCGGGTATCAGCGATAGCGTCAAGCAGCAATTGGACGAGCAGGGCATCCGCCTGGATTGGAACAGCCTGCAAGGTCAGCTCGACACCTTGCTCAAGCAAAGCGGCAAGCCTGAACTGGACCCTGCCCGCATTGAGCAGAAAGCTGATCAGGCTACGCAGGATGGCAAACAATCGGCGACGGCCGCCGCGACTGACCCTGCCCAGGCACCGGACGCCTTGAAACAGTGGTTCGATCGGGTCAAAGCCTCCGGCGAGCCCGCTTTGAATGCCGCGGATAAAGACGCCCTGATCAACATCGTCGCGGCCCGCACCGGCAAGAGCAAGGCTGAGGCGACCCAGATCGTCGACAACTATGCCCAGGCGTACCAGCAAGCCGTGCAAAAGGTCGATGAGCTGAAACAACAGGCTGAGCAACAGGCCCGTGAAGCCGCTGAAGTGGCGGCCAAGCAAGTGTCCCGCGCGGCGTGGAGCACCCTGGCGATGCTGTTGCTGGGCGCGGCCTTGAGCTTCTTTGTGGGACGTATGGCACTGACTACGCGTCGAGTACCTTTGGCTTAAAGCGGTTTGCGGCAAGGACGCCGCTTCGCTGAGCGCGTAAAATGCCGGCTTTTTACGCGTATCACGCAAAGGTGCCCCTTGAGCGCAGGCAAAGCCGTCGGACTGTTGTTACTCACCTCAATGCTGGCGGCTTGCGGCACCTCGCCGCCACGCACACCCAATGATATCTGCGGTATCTTCCGCGAAAAGGACGACTGGTACGACGCCGCCAAAGTCACGCAAAAGCGCTGGGGCGTGCCCATCCAGGTGCCGTTCGCGATCATGTATCAGGAGTCCGGCTTTCGACAGAACGCCTTGACCCCGCGTAAATATCTGCTGTGGATCATCCCCTGGGGCCGCGTCTCCACTGCCGCCGGCTACGCCCAGGCCAAAGATGAGGTGTGGAACGATTACCGCAAAAGCACCGGCCGCAGCGGTGCGAGTCGCCAGGACTTCGACGATGCCATCGACTTTGTCGGCTGGTACATGGACAAGACCTACACCATCAACGGCGTGTACAAATACGACGCTTACGGCCAATACCTGAACTACCACGAAGGATGGGGCGGCTACCGCCAACGCACCTACGCCGCCAAACCCTGGCTGCCGCCGGTGGCCAGCAAAGTGCAGGCGCGTTCGCAGATGTACGCGGCGCAATATGCCGGGTGCAAGGATGATTTGGGGCGGGGGTTCTGGAGTCGGTTCTGGCGGTGGTTGTAAGGTCGAACGGTTTGACTGCCCCCACGCTGTCTCAACAGCACAGCGTGGGCACAGTGCTCAGGCTCAGGCCACCCAGCCCACGAGTGGCACCACCATAAGTGTGCTGAGCGCCATCGCTATTACATTGCCGATATAGGGATGAAAGTGCGCAGGCAGTCGCCCGGCAATTGCACAGGCCAGTGGCGGTGCAATCAGTGCGCCCAGTAATGCGCTTGAACCTATCACCGTCCAATTGCCTCCGTGTGTGAGCACCGCCGCAGGCACCACCGATACCAACGGAACGTAAGTTGGGTACCAGCCCCGCTTGATCCACTGTTGCCGCCAGATCACTACACCCAGCGCCGATGTCAGGGCCTGTGCGACGATTATATGCAAAAGCAGGCCCGACCCATAAGCCGGACTGAGCGGGTTCAGGGCGTATGCGAGTAATACGCCGGCCAATAGTCCAAGGCTGGCCAGTTCATTTCCGAAAAAGGGCGCTTCAGAAAAGTCCGCCAACACTCGACGCAGGCTCCACACCATGCCGTAGGTGGGCGTCCTGGCAGGCATGGGCCTGATGGGCGCGACGTAGTCCGAGCGCACCAGTGAAGGCATGCGATGGCACAGTACGAACGCTATGACACTCCCTATGGCCATGCCCAGCACGTTGCCGATCACCACCGGCAAGCCCAGTGGCACGCATACGAGGTTCACGATCAAAATACACAGCGGCGTAACCAGCAGAGCCCCTGTTAACGCACCCGTGAGCGTGACCTTCCAGCCGCCACCGAACATCAGCACCATGGCCGCCGGCAATGAGACGAATGCTGCAAACGTCGGTTGCCATGTCTGGGAGTTGACGCTCCAACCCCACAACAAGTTGCTCAGCAACAGCCCCAGCAATGAGCTGGTGACCAGCCAAGGCCACAGCCCGGTACCATAAGAAATTGAAAAGCCTTGCCAGGTTTTCCCGCGTTTGCTTGCCCACCAGGCCAGGTAGGCACCGCTCAGCAAACCGAGCGAAGCAAGCTCGTGCTTGTAGAAGGCAACTTCACTGATATCCCCCAGTATCCAGCGCAGCCAGGCAGCGGGGTGGGGCAGGCTGTCGGTCATGTCGGCATAGCCTGGCCAGGAACCTTGATGACTCAGTGTTACCCAGAGCACCAGTGACGCACTTAACACACCCAGGATAAAGACCGTAGTTTCTGCTCTCGATCGGATGAGTGTTGCCTTGGTAAATAACGTTCCCATGAATTGCCCTCCGATCAGCGTGGCAGGGCAGGGTGTTGGGAATACCCGAGTATTTGATCGTAGAGATCCGTGCGTCGGTCGCGTTGCAGGTCATTGAGGTTGTTCCAGATGGGCGCACTGCGGGCGCTGGTGATATCGATATCTGCGAACAGGATTTCCTGGCGATTGGGCGAAGCTACAGCACCGATGGGCCAGCCATTGGTTCC
Source organism: Pseudomonas sp. MWU13-2517 (assembly GCF_023242545.1). NCBI lineage: Bacteria > Pseudomonadati > Pseudomonadota > Gammaproteobacteria > Pseudomonadales > Pseudomonadaceae > Pseudomonas > Pseudomonas sp. MWU13-2517. The sequence continues at coordinate 28,941 of NZ_JALMFA010000017.1, forward strand.
GGCAATCAGCGAGCAACCGAGATAACGCGCGTCGCGCTCTTCACCAATACGGCTGGCAGCTGCGATAAATACGTTGTTCACATGGGCCGCGGTCATCGTCAGGTACGATGCCATGCACTTGCCGGCGTCATCGAATAGCGGGGGTGGCGTCCAGACCCAATTATTCAGACTGCAAATGATATCGGCGCCTTGTTGGCTGAGAATGCGCGGTACTTCTGGAAACCAGATGTCCCAGCAGATCAGTAAACCGATGCGGCCAATGGGCGTTTCAAACACTGGAAAACCCGTATCTCCTGGGGAGAACCAGAGTTTTTCCAGGTTCCACAAATGAGCTTTGCGATATTTACCGATGAAGCCATCGGGACCTAACAGAACCGCTGTATTGAACAACCGCGCAGCGTCGATTTCGCTCAAGCCCGCAACCAGATACACCTGATGCCTGCAGGCAAAATCAATCCACGCCCGAACACTGACGCCGTCCGGCACCGTCTCGGCATGATCAAAGGCATCCTGGCGACTGCGAAAGAAGTATCCACAATTGGAAAGCTCCGGCAGCACGATCAGGTTGGCGCCACCGTTCACCGCTTCGGTTGCCAGTGCAAGGCTTTGCTGCAGGTTGGTGGCTCGGTTGTCGATACCGACTTGAGGGTCAAACTGGATGACCGCTACGCGGGCGGGGCTGGTGGGTTCGCTCATGAAGATGGCCTCTTATTGTTATACAACCAGGAAGTGGTTGGATGTTTATAAGAAGCGGCAATTTGTTTAAATGAAAGTCAGACGGTTCCTGTTAAGCGGTAGTCTATTTCTCTTGTGCTATTTAAGTTTTATACTCTGGATAGTCTTGAATGCTAAATCCCCCATTAAAGCGTGCTTGGGTTTTATTGCAGATGTGGATAACCGTATCCAGCGCGCCTCTGAAGCAGGGCTCAGTCCAGCCGGCATCGACAGAGAATGATTCGCCGCAAAGATAAAGTCCCGAGGCGTAAGAGAAGTCTCTGTTGTATTTCATTAAACTCACCGCCTCGTAATAGGTTCCCGCGCGATAAAGCTTTGCACAACCCAGTGAGTTCTTATCATTCATCCAGCGCTGGACGATCGCTTGTTCACGGCCTATATAAGGAGATATTTTTTGTTTTATGTTGCTTGATTTTAAAAGAATCCTATCAAGTTCCTCTATGCATTTGTCTACGAGTTCTTCATCGCTGAATATTGAAAGTTTTGTAGCATCATCTTCCCATGTGTAGCTGAGCAGTATGCAGTCGTAGGTGTTGCTTTCATTGTAGCGATAAGTGTAAATGTCGTGGACTAAGCTGTCGGTCACGATAGTTTGTGGAATGGTTTTGTTATGTGACAGAAAGGACTTTTTAAGAGGGGCGTACACTTTGCAGCTGGTTTCCCAGTGAGCTGTTTTATAGGCCGCGACTATCTCGAATGGGAGCATTTTCTGATCAAAGTTTTCGAGAAGGATTTGTGTCTCTATCAGCCAGGAAGGAAGCGTCATGACGACAGAGTCAGCATCGATAAATTTCCTCTTTACTATCTCTGGCTGTGTGGTGTTCCAATCATAATAAACTCGTGTTTTACCATTTTTAAGTTTTTTTTATTTTTGTCACTGAACTATTGGTAAGCAAACCGGATGGGCTTTTTATTAAGTGTTCATACAAAGACTCATGGGTGTCGTCTGATTTTATGAATAAGAGAGATTCTGCGAGCGCACCTAACCCAACGTACTTGGGTGTGTTGAAGTGAAGCCCGCCAGAGTCAACGATTTCCGTCGCATTCAGATAGGGCGAGGCTATTGGTGTTCCATCCGCATTTACACGTCCGTGGATCAATTGCAAATGACTACTGAATCCAAATATCGCGGTGCGTATGGGGTAAATTGAGCAAACGTCATAGAAAGCTCCCCAACTGCCATCACCAATCCCAATAGAATAGAAAACCGCTGACTCCTGAGCAGTCATGCCCATTCCGCCAAAATTGCCTGGTTCACTGGGGCTCCATCTGTCAATAGCTGGCATTTTCACTAAGTCGCGAAATGAAACACTTTCGTACTTTTTGACAATGGAGGCCCACATGTCTTCCCAACGTTCGGAACCATAATGCTCCGAAACGTGTAGCGTCATGCGCTCAGCAAATATTTTCCATTTTGCGAATACAGCCCCTAACATTTCACCAGGTGGCGCGGTCTTTCCGTCAGTGTTTTTCCATATGAGCATGGTGGGCTCGTTGTTACCTTCTATGCTGCCTTCTCGTAGGTATATACCAGTTGATCGAACGGCAGGACTGCCCGGATTGGGAAAGTCTGAATGAACTAATTCAAATGCGTCAGCGTAATAGGCCATGAGTGAGCGGCCTTCTTTAGGGGACTCATCTGACATATTGAAAAATGGCATTCTCATCGCGCCCATTTCAAAAGGGGGGCGACCGACTGTGTTGGTATTGTTGCTCCCAAGTGCTGTGAGGTGTCTGCCGCCAATGCGCTTGGATTTTTCAATTAACGTAATATTTGTGAAGCCGCACCTATGCAGTTCCCGTGCGGTTGTTAAACCTGTAATGCCTGCTCCAATAATGCAGATTTTATGACCGGTTTGAGTGGCTTGGGCAATGCCATTCTCTTGCTCTACCAATGCACGATAGTCAAAGCACAAATCTGGTGGGTTAGGGAATCTGGCTTTCCATTTATGATTGGAAGAGCGCTTCTTTCGATGATGTTCCCGGGCCACGTCCGCAGGGTAGTTGAAGTTTGAGCCTATTGTCATGGTGATAATCCCTGATCCGATATGATTGTCTGTCCATAGGTTGTATGTAGCCACTGGTGCCTGAGAATAAGCAGGAAGTGATTTTTGGCTGGGGAATATCGTGTTCTTTCGTAGGGCAATCGCAAACCGTTAAGGTGGCCCAGCACTTCCTCGAGGCTCCCGTATCCCGCTCGGTGAGCTGGCCGCGCCCACACTTGCCAAACCCCATCAATTCTGGGAAAACCCCCAACCTTTGCGCCTACAACGAGAACGCCATGAGCACTGATGAACTTCAGATCACCGACATCCGCCCCGGCACCGGCAAGGCCGTCGTCAAGGGCGCGTTGATCACTACCCAGTACACCGGCACCCTGGAAGATGGCACGGTGTTCGATTCGTCGTGGGAGCGGGGCAAACCGTTCCAGTGTGTGATCGGCACCGGTCGAGTGATCAAGGGCTGGGACCAAGGGCTGATGGGCATGCAAGTGGGAGGCGTGCGTACGTTGTTCGTGCCGGCGCACCTGGCATATGGCGAGCGTTCAATCGGCGCGCATATCAAGCCCAACAGCAATCTGCGCTTTGAAATTGAATTGCTGGAAGTGCTGACGCGGGATGATTGAAAGAGAGTGGACATGGACGTAGATGCTCAGGTGATACCGGACTGCTCCATCGAGGGCGTTCGTGTGGTTGAGTTGGGCGGTCGCGATGAAGCCGAGTTGCAACGGTTTTTTGAGCGGGCGCCGGATTACTTCATCGCCGTGAATGGCGAGCCGGCGACGCCGACTGAGGCGCATGACGAGTTGCAGGGCGGCCTGCCCGCAGGCTGGACCTGCAGCCGGATGTACTGGCTGGGTTATCGCGATGTTGATGACCAACTTGTTGCGGTGGTGAATATTGCCGCGGATGTGCTGGCAGTCGGTGTATGGCATATCGGGTTGTTGTTGGTCGATAAGCGCCTGCATGGCACCGGCCTCGCTTACCAGTTACATGAGGACCTTGAAGCGTGGGCGGTAGAGCGCGGTGCCCGATGGCTGCGGCTGACGGTCGTCATCGGCAATATCAAGGCCGAGCGTTTCTGGCCCCGGCTGGGCTATAGGCAGGTGCGTATCCGTGACGGGGTCACGATGGGGCAGCGCGTGAACCGCGTGTCGATACAGATCAAGGCGCTGGCCGATGGGCAGGTTGATGATTACCTGGCTGTGGTCGCCAGGGATCGACCGGGTACCCCCTGAAATTGACCTGTCTGAACTTACCCTGAAGAATTGTCTCATTCCTCATGTAGATACTTTCCTACGGTTTACTCCCCCGTAAACGGGGCGTAAGCTTCGCGCGTTTTCATCAATAGCGGAGACCCTCAGTGGGTACTTGTTCGAGTGACAGTTGTCGGCCGGTTTCGGTAACCGGTACATACTTGGCAAGGTAACGCGCATGCTTTCAATGCCGTTGTCTCGCCTCAGATAGCGAGAAGCGGCATCCCGGCAGCGGCCAGTCCTGGCCCTGCCCGATCCCTCTCATAGACGCTGATCAGCACCTGGCTCACCCCGGGATGCCACGCCTGCGCCCGTTTTTTACGGTGGGCGCCCGGTGCTGCTCGATCCTTGACATCACCCTGTTCCACGCCTGTGGTATGTGGTTGATGCCAACACGCCGTACCCCGGTGCTGAAGGGTTTCCACATCCGTAAATTTGGCGGGTAATGAGCAGGGAAGAATCCTTATGCAAGCAATCAATAACATCAACCTCAACTCCCTCGTCGACACCGTGGTCAGCCTCACCGCGGCGTTTATCCTCGGCGGCCTGATTGGTTTCGAAAGGCAGTACCGTCAGCGTACGGCGGGTCTGCGGACCAACGTGTTGGTCGCCGTGGGGGCGGCGATTTTTGTCGACATGGCCAACCGTCTCGGTGGTGCGGAAGGCGCGGTGCGCGTGGTGGCGTATGTGGTGTCGGGCATCGGCTTTCTGGGTGCAGGTGTGATCATGCGTGAAGAGGGCAATGTGCGCGGGCTCAACACCGCCGCGACCCTCTGGGCCTCGGCGGCGGTAGGTGCCTGTGCCGGTGCCGACCTGATCCTCGAAGCGCTGCTGGGCACGCTGTTTGTGCTGGCGGCCAACACGCTGTTGCGGCCGATCGTCAATAACATCAACCGCCAGCCGCTGGATGTGGTGTCGGCGGAGGTCACCAATATCCTCTATGTCATTGCGCGGCGTAGCCAGCAACAAGCCGTGATGGTGTTGCTGGAAGCCGAGTTGGCGCGGTGCAACTACCCGGCCAGTGACGTCGACGTGCGGCCGTTCGGCAGCGAGGAAGTGGAAATCGAGGCCACCCTGGCCGCAACGTCGGTCGATGGTGATGAGCTGGATGCGCTGGTGGCGCGTATTTCCATGTCGACTCTGGTGGTGCAAGCCTTCTGGAGTCCGAGTACCACCGACTGATTCCCCTATGGAAAACCCGCTTAATCCATGGATGGGGTCGGCTTTGTGAGGATAAGTCCTACACTCACTCAGGATTACTCCTTCAATTTGAGCATCATTACGTTGTTAAGGTTGCGCACTTACGACTGGTGGGCCCTTCGGCCCGGCTTCACAGGCTCGTGGTGTTTTCAATCGAAGGGGCCCGGCAGCGCTTGGTGATCGCCTTGGGTGTGCTCAGTGCCGTTCGTCGGCACTGTCATTTCTCACAGGTATCGAGGTCCCGCGTAATGTGAAAGGGTGCAGTGTTCGCTTAGGGGAGTTTTATGATCAAGGCGTTAATTGTGGATGACCATCCGTTTATCCGTGAGACGGTCAAGCATCTGCTGAAGCTGGAAGGTTTCGGTGAGATCTACGAAGCGGGTAATGGTGCCGATGCCATGCAAATGGCGCGGGAGAAGTGCCCTGACCTGATCATCCTGGACTTGGCGATGCCCAAGCTGGGCGGGCTGGAAGTGATCAGCCGGATCAAGGCGCTGGGCTTGCCGTGCAAAATCCTGGTGCTCACGTCCTACCTGGCAGTGTTTTTTTCTACCCGCTGCATGCGTGCCGGGGCGATGGGTTTTGTTGCCAAGACCGGTGAGTTGGACGAGCTGCAGAAGGCGATCAAGGCGATCATGTCCGGCTACAGCTGCTTCCCGAGCATTGCAACCAGTTCGGTGCGCCGCGACGACTTGCAAGTCACGGAAGCGGCAATGGTGGATGCGCTTTCGGATCGCGAGTTGACGGTGCTGCAAAAACTCGCCCTGGGCCTGTGCAACAAGACAATCGCCGAAGACATGCTGCTGAGCCACAAGACCATCAGTACCTACAAGACCCGGCTCAAGGAAAAGTTGCGTATGTCATCGGTGGTGCACCTTTCCAAGTTTGCCCAGCGCAATCATCTGATCTGAAATGACCACCACCACGTTCATGAGGTTCGCCGCGATCTGGCTGGTGAGCCTGTTGCCCCTGTGCGCGGTCGCTCTCGATGAACCGCGCACGCTGCGGCTGTTGGGGCACTCGCACGTGGAGCACGTCAACGTGGTGTTGGATGAGGCGCAATGGCGCTGGTTGCGCGAGCGGCGAACCCTGGTGATGGGGGTGTCCGCCCCCGATTACGCGCCTTTTGACTTGACCAATAACAACGACGAACTTGAAGGGATCACACCCGATTATGCCGCCCTGATCGGGCGGCTCCTGAATATCCCCATCGAGGTTCGGCGCTACGACACCCGTGACGAAGTCATTGCGGCCCTCAAGCAAGGCGCCGTGGATTTCCTCGGCTCAGCCAATGGCTTTGAAGCGGCCGACCCGCAACTGCGCCTTTCCCGTTCCTACGCCAATGATCAACCCACACTGGTGACCCGCACCAGTGACAGCCAGGCGCTGAGTGATGACCTGGCCGGCAAGCGCGTGGCGATGCTCTATCACTATATGCCGCCCGCTGCGGTGCAGGCCTTCTACCCGCGTGCCCAGTTGGTGCTGTTTCCCTCAACCGTTGAAGCCATCGGCGCCGTGGCCTTTGGTAACGCCGATGTGTACCTGGGCGATGCCGTCAGCAGCAGTTACCTGATCAACCACAACCATCTGAATAACGTACGGATGGCGGATTTCTCCGGGCTGGAAGTCAACCCATTTGCCTTTGCCGTCAGCCGTGAAAATACCCGGTTGCTGCCTATTCTGGACGCAGCACTGGCGGTGATTCCGGCGAGCGAGCAGATGGAAATCCTGCGCCGCTGGAGCGTCGGCAACCTGGGGATTGTCGGTACCGGCCGGCTGCAGTTGAGTGCCAGTGAACAACGCTGGTTGCACAAACATCCGCGGGTCAAGGTGGCGACGCTCGACAAATTCGTGCCGTTGTCGTTTTTCGATGAGCAAGGGCAATTCGAAGGGTTGAGTGCCGAAGTGTTGTCGCGTATCAGCCTGCGTACCGGCTTGAAATTCGATGTGGTGCCGGGCAGTTCAATGCCGCAACAGGTCGATCAGGTCAGTATGGGCGCTGCGGATATGCTGGCGGTGGTGACCCCCAGCATCGAGCGTGCCGAGAAGCTACGGTTTACCCGGCCTTACCTCACCAACCCCTTTGTGCTGGTTACCCGCAGCGATGAGCGCAGCCCTGTCACCCTGGAAGAGATGGTGGGCAAGCGCTTGGCGCTGATCCCGGGCAATGGCCTGCGTGATGCGATGACCCAGAACTTCCCGGGGATTGTGTTCGTCGACGTTGAGAACCCGGAGCAAGCCATGGCATGGGTGGCCAAGGGTGATGTAGACGGCGCGGTCAACTCGCTGATCAGCGCACGCTACCTGATCGCGCGGTATTACCGCGACCGCTTGCGTATCTCCAGCACGGTCGGCTCCGAGCCTGCTCGCGTCACGTTTGGCGTCAATCGCAGTCAGTTGGAGTTGTACTCGATCCTCGACAAGGCGTTGCTCAGCATCCCGCCCCAGGAGATGGATGAATTGATCGGTCACTGGCGCAGGGAAATCCTCATCGAGGACAGTTATTGGCTGCGCCACCGCAATGCGATCATTCAGGCGTTCGGGTTGGCCGCAGTGTTGCTGGCGGTCACGCTGGGGTGGGTTATCTATCTGCGTAGCCTGATTCGCAAACGTGTTCAGGCCGAGCGGGCGTTGAGCGATCAGATCAGCTTCATGAACGTCTTGATCGACGGCACGCCGCACCCGATTTATGTGCGTGACCGGCAAGGGCGGTTGATGGCCTGCAACAACGCTTACCTGGACGTGTTTGGTTTCAAGCTCCAAGACGTGATCGGCAAGACCGTGGTGGAAACCGACACCGGCAACCTTCCGCAGGCCCAGTCTTTTCATGAAGATTACTTGCGGTTGATGGCCGACGGCGAGCCACAGATCCATGACCGCATACTCAAGGTGCCCACGGGTGAGGTGCTGACCATTTACCAGTGGATGCTGCCGTACCGAGACGGTGATGAGAAGGTGGTCGGTATGATCGCCGGCTGGGTGGATGTGAGCGAGCGTCAACGGCTGCTGGGCCAGTTGCAGGAAGCCAAGGACGATGCCGATGCCGCCAACCGGGCCAAGACCACTTTTTTGGCGACGATGAGCCACGAAATCCGCACGCCGATGAACGCGGTGATCGGCATGATCGAGCTGGCCCTGAAAAATGCCGAGCAGGGCCGGGCCGACCGCGATGCGCTGGAAGTGGCTTCGGTGGCCTCGCGCGGCATGTTGGAGTTGATCGGCGATATTCTCGATATCGCCCGGATCGAGTCCGGGCATTTATCACTGGCGTTGCAGCCGGCCAATCTGCATGAGTTGTTGGCATCGGTGGTGCGTGTGTTTGAAGGGTTGGCGCGAGCCAAGGCGCTGGTGCTGCAGGTTGAACTGGACGCGCTGAAGGGGCACAGCGTGATGGTTGACCCGTTGCGCTTCAAACAGGTGATCTCCAATTTACTCAGCAATGCGATCAAGTTCACCGCACAGGGCCAGGTAACGCTCGGTGCCCAGGCGGTAGCTGAGGGGGAGCATTTAAGGCTGCAGTTATGGGTGCAGGACACGGGTGTCGGCATCAGTGCCGTGGATCAACAACGGTTGTTCAACCCTTTTGTCCAGGGCGGCAATAGTGAGCAGTCCGCTCGCAGCGGGTCTGGACTGGGGCTGGTCATCAGTCGCAGCCTGTGCGAAATGATGGGCGGACAGTTGCACCTGAGCAGCGTGCTGGGGCAGGGCACTCGTGTGGATGTGATGTTGACGCTGGCCAGCACCGTTGCATTGCCGGCCCAGGTTGTACCGCCGGATCCGCAGACTCCACCGGCCCGAGCACTGAGCATTCTGGTGGTGGACGACTACCTGGCCAACCGCCTGCTGCTGGCCCGGCAGTTGATCTTCCTGGGGCATCGAATCACCACGGCCGAAGATGGGGTCAAAGGCTTTGAACAGTGGCAGGCCGGGCACTTCGACGGGGTCATCACTGATTGCAATATGCCGCTCAAGAACGGCTATCAGTTGGCACAGGACATTCGTGCACAGGAGCGCGCGCAAGGCTTGACGCCATGCCTGCTGCTGGGATTCACCGCCAATGCCCAACCCGAAGAAACCGAGCGCTGTCGGCAGGCAGGCATGGATGGGTGCCTGTTCAAGCCCACGGGGCTTGAGGATCTGCGCACCGCGTTGGCGTCGCGCACTGCCGGCCTTTCTGCGCCAGAGGTGGCAGCGTTTGATTTGAGTACCCTGTCCGCATTGACGGGCGGCGATCCACGGGTCCTTGAAGAGCTGCTGATACCGTTGCTCGACAGTCTGGAGGCTGATCGTGCGTTATTGGCGTCGCTGCAACGCACCGCTGACTTCGCCGGGTTGCACGACCTGGCCCATCGTGCCAAGGGCGGGGCGCGGATGGTCAAGGCGCATGCGGTGATTCGTGCTTGTGAAGCGTTGGGGGCGGTGTGTGAGCAGCGTGACCGTGAAGCGCTGGGGCCGGCGCTCAAGGATCTGGATGACGCGATCGATGATTTGCAGCGTGGCTTGAGTGCGTATTGCAAGCGGCCTTGACTGCAGTTGATCGTCATTCGGTGGATTTGGGATAACTCCTACGCGAAGTAGGAACATGCCTGATTTTGTCGTCGAGTTATGTCTGGAAAATGGGCGGCACTCACTGACGAGTACTGCCAGCCCAGGGGCTTGCCATGCCAAACAAAGCACTGACCATCCTGATTGCCGATGAACAGCACCTGCAACGGCTGTACATCGAAAAAATGCTCAACCAGTTGGGGTATCACCGGATCGTGCCGGTGCAGACCTTCGAAGAGGTCCAGATTCTAACGGCCATCCCGGCCGAACCCTTCGATGTGCTGATCATCAATGCCGGGCTGGCGGCCTGTGCCGACGGGCCGAACCCACAGGTCCGCCATGTACTGGTCTACGACCAGCTCGACATGGGTGCATTCGCCGGTGCAACGCCGGCGGTGCTGGTTCGCCTGCCGGGTGCGCCGGACAACGTCAACCTTGAACACTTCATGGACATCATCGATCCACCCGCGTCCCCCCAGGGGCTGCGGGTGTTGCCGTGGCTGCGAGAGTTATCCCGCCGTCCCGTGGCCGGGGTCTAGTCCCACTTCGGTGCGATGCCTTTGGGGCTGGTCAGGCGGTGACCGCGTTCGAGGCCGGCAATCTGAGCCATATCGGCCGCGCTCAAGGTCATTTGCAGGGCCTTGAGATTGCTTGCCAGGTTGGCACGCTGGGTCGATGAAGGGATCACCGCGTAGCCCAGCTGCATGGCCCAGGCCAGGGCGACTTGCGCCGGGGCGGCCTGATGGCGTTCGGCAATCTGTTGGATCACCGGGTCGTTCAACACTTCGCCGTAGGCCAGGGTCATGTACGACGTGATCTGGATGCCATGGGCGCTGGCGAACTCCACCACCTTGCGGTTTTGCAGGTAGGGATGCAGTTCGATCTGGTTGGTGGCGATGTTCTCGGCTCCCACTGCGGCAATAGCCTGCTTCATCAGGTCGATGGTGAAGTTGGAGATGCCGATCTGACGTGTCAGGCCCAGGCGCTTGGCTTCCAGCAACTGCCCCATGAATTGGGCAACAGGCACCTGGTTTTCCGGCGATGGCCAATGGATCAGGGTCAGGTCCAGGTAGTCGGTCTGCAGTTTGCGCAGGCTTTCCTTGAGGCTCGGGATCAACTGGCCTTCAGCGAAATTGGCGATCCAGATCTTGCTGGTGATGAACAGCTCTTCACGCGGTACGCCACTGTCGGCAATAGCCTGGCCGACTTGCGCTTCGTTCTCGTAGATCTGCGCGGTGTCGATGGCGCGGTAACCCAGTTCCAGGCCCGTGCTGACGGAGTCGATGACCACTTGGCCTTGCAGGCGGAAAGTGCCGAGGCCGAAGGCCGGAACATGTTGTGTGGGAATAGACATCGGTAGCTCCTGAAGGGTGATAAGCAACGACGTCGAGTATCCGCCCGTCGTCCCTTCGGAAACACCGCCCGATCCGAAAAGGACTCTTGACTGCAAATCACGAATCGCCGCGTCAGCCGACTCCAGGCGTTGGCGTTAATGTCGGTAGTTAAGACTTGCTGTAGGAGCGAGCTTGCTCGCGAAAATCTCACCGGCGACACGTTCTTTCAGGCAACACGCGTTATCGTTGGCGTTTTTCGCGAGCAAGCACGCTCCTGCAGGCGTCAGCTGGCTTTGCGGTGCAGGCGCAACCGTTCGGCGGCGCTGCGCAACAACTGCTCGGTGCCGTCCCAACCCAGGCAACCATCAGTCACCGACACACCGTATTTCATGGCCGGGCTCAGCGGTTGGCAGCCTTCGAACAAGTGGCTTTCGAGCATCATGCCGATCAGCGCTGTATCGCCTTGCAAGCGCTGCTCCAGCACTTCGTTGAATACGGCCGGTTGACGCAGCGGGTCTTTGCCGCTGTTGGCGTGGCTGCAGTCAACCATGATGCGCGCCGCCACCTTGGATTTGGCCAGGTCGTGCTTCACCTGCGCGACACTTTGAGCATCGTAGTTCGGCCCACGGTGACCGCCGCGCAGCACCAGGTGCGTGTCAGGGTTGCCGGGTGTCTGGATAATCGCTGGATGGCCCTGGCTGTCGACGCCGAAGTGGCGGTGTGGGTGAGAGGCCGAGCGCATCGCATCACAGGCAATCGCAACGCCGCCATCGGTGCCATTCTTGAAACCCACGGGCATGCCCAGGCCGCTGGCCATTTCCCGGTGAATCTGTGATTCGGTGGTACGTGCGCCAATCGCAACCCAACTGAGCAGGTCATCGAAGTAGCCGGCGGCCATGGGTTGCAGCAGCTCGGTGGCGACCGGCAGGCCCAGGCGCAGCATTTCACGCATCAGCTCGCGGGACAGGGTCAGCCCGGCAGCCATGTCATCGCTGCCATCCAGGTGCGGGTCGTAGGCCAGGCCTTTCCAGCCGATGGTGGTGCGCGGCTTTTCGACGTAGGCGCGGATCACCAGCAGCATCTGGTCGCTGACTTCCAGGGCCAGCTTCTTCAGATTGCGCGCATATTCCATGGCCGATTCCGGGTCGTGGATCGAGCATGGGCCGACAATCACCAACAGGCGTGAGTCGTCGCCATTGAGAATGGCGCGCACGGCTTGGCGATGGGCGTGGACCTGTTCATTGAGGAACGGGCTGAGGGGCAACTGGTGTTTTAAATCAAGGGAGCTGGGCAGGCGCTGAGTCAGGGCTTCATTGGCGCTGTTGAGGTTCGAAACGGGCAGAGCGGCGACGGAGGAGTTCATATTCAAGGCTTCCTGGGCAAGCGGCGGGCTGTTCCCGCGCGCTGTGCCCTACTGGGGTGTTCGACAATTGGCCGTATTGGCTACGTGTGTTGGCTTGCCACCAATAGGTGACCGATCGGAGGCGGCAGGCTGTCCCGAGCGGAGCTTGCTAAATCGCCATGCGGTGGAGATGTCGTAGCGGTAATAGGTGGCGTAGTTCATGTCGTGATTCCTTTGAGTGTTCCAGAAAAGGGTGGGGCCTGAAAAAACAAAACCCCCGGTCGGGGAGCCGACCGGGGGTTAGATTTCTCTGGCAGGCGACCCCTTGAGTAGTGGGCGCCGATTTCAGGTATCAGGCGCGCCAGTGGCTAAACCAATACCCAAAATAAAAACTGACAGCTGCGCTCGAACCGCTCAAACGGGCAGCCGACACCGAGCGCTGGGCGCTGGCGGCAGGGCAAACCTGAGTGTGGGTGAGTGGCAACATGGTCTGTCTCCAAAAGATGGAGGGAGCTTACTAGAGGCGTACGGGTGGATTCAATCAGTAATTTCTATGGCGTGGGGGTAGTCATGACTATGGGGCGCGATATGCTGATGGAACCTCGATGACTGCCCGGACGCAACCATGACTGCCTTGACGCTTGCTGCTGCTCAATCCATTTCCATTGCGGGCGATGTACCGGCCAATATCGGACGGCACTTGGCGTTCATGCAAGCGGCAGCCGAGCGGGGCGTGCAATGGCTGGTATTTCCGGAGCTGTCGTTGACCGGTTATGAGCCGTCGTTGGCGGCGGCATTGGCGATTGACCCGCAGGACAGTGTGTTGGCACCGCTGCGTGACAAGGCCCGTGAACTGCGGTTGACGGTGGTAGTCGGGATGCCGATCCGGCTGGCACCGCAAGCGGGCGTGTTGATTGGCGCACTGGTGTTGGCGGCAGAGGGTTCATTGACGGTCTACACCAAGCAGCATTTGCATCCAGGCGAAGAGGTGGCATTTGTCGCAGGGCAGGGTGGCGGGGTGTTTGAGTGCGGGGCTGAGCGGATTGCGTTGGCGGTGTGCGCGGATTTTTCCCACGCCAGCCATCCGCGCCACGCGGCGCATGCCGGCGCCAGTGTGTACGCCGCCGGCGTGTTGATCAGCGAAGGGGGCTACGCAACGGACAGCGCCTTGCTCCAGAGCTATGCTGTTGAACATGGCCTGCTGGTGTTGATGGCCAACCACGGCGGCCCGTCTGGGGGCTGGGCCTGCGCCGGTCGCAGCGCCATTTGGGACGGCGAAGGGCGCCTGGTGGCTGCGGCGCCAGGCGTTGGCGATGCACTTGTGGTTGCCCAGCGCACCGACGGCGGCTGGAGCGGCTACGCAGTAGGTCTTTGAGTTGAAGGAGTGCGACCCTATGGGGTTTCACCTGCGCGAAGCGACATCTCACGACTGCTCGTTCGCCCGAACCCTGACCTATGAGGCGATGAACCACTATTACCTGCAGTACGGTTTATCGTGGTCGGATAATGGCTTTGATACAGCCTGGGCGTGTCGAGAAAACTGGCTGGTTTGCCGAGACGAGCATGTCATCGGCTTCATCAGCCTGAGTCGCGACAGCACGGCGCTGTACATTCGCGAACTGCATATGCTCGCCGGTTCGCGTGGGCAAGGTGCTGGAGGTTGGGTGTTGGAGCAGATGGCCCTGAAGGCACAGGAGCCGGGTTTACTGCGATTGACCGTGTTCAAGACAAATCCGGCCAGGCGGCTCTATCAGCGCATGGGGTTGAGCATTGTCGGTGACGAAGGCTGTTTTTGGCTTATGGAACGGGTCTGCCGGTTGCCTCGCTGATCGCATCTCTTGCCTGGATGGCAAAACCACGCCGCACCCCCGGAAATCCTGACCATTTACCCAGCAAACTGCGCCATTTGTCTCGCACTAGACAGCCGCTATGTAGCCAAACTCTATATATATGACGCTTGCAGCTAGGTCTGCGCCTTGGTTTTTTGCTAAGGTGTTCAGCAACCTATAAGACCATATCGCGAGGTGTCTGCTTGATTAGGGTGCTAGTAGTCGATGACCATGATCTCGTTCGTACAGGCATTACACGAATGCTGGCTGACATCGATGGCCTGCAAGTAGTCGGCCAGGCCGAATCAGGGGAGGAATCCCTGATCAAGGCTCGGGAGTTGAAACCCGATGTGGTTTTGATGGACGTCAAGATGCCTGGGATTGGCGGTCTTGGTGCCACAACCAAATTGTTGCGCAGCCATCCGGACATCAAAGTCGTGGTGGTGACCGTGTGCGAGGAAGACCCGTTTCCAACACGCCTGCTTCAAGCAGGCGCGGCGGGTTACCTGACCAAGGGCGCGGGCCTGGCGGAGATGGTGCAAGCCATTCGCCTGGTGTTTGCCGGCCAGCGCTATATCAGCCCGCAGATTGCCCAGCAGTTGGCGATCAAATCGTTCCAGCCCACCAGTGATTCGCCGTTTGACGCCCTGTCGGAGTGGGAGATCCAGATCGCCTTGATGATCGTGGGGTGCCAGAAGGTGCAGACCATCTCCGATAAGTTGTGCCTGTCGCCCAAGACCGTCAACACCTACCGCTATCGTATCTTCGAGAAGCTTGCCATCAGCAGTGATGTTGAATTGACCTTGCTCGCGGTGCGCCACGGCATGGTGGACGCCAGCGCCTGACATGACCACACCGTTTGATCCGAGCGCCTTTCTCTCGACCTGCAGTGGCCGCCCCGGCGTCTACCGCATGTTCGACAGCGAGGCACGACTGCTTTACGTCGGCAAAGCCAAGAACCTGAAGAACCGTCTGGCGAGCTACTTTCGCAAGACCGGCCTCGCGCCGAAAACCGCTGCCCTGGTAGCGCGTATTGCCCAGGTCGAAACCACCATCACCGCCAACGAGACTGAAGCGCTGCTGCTTGAGCAGACGCTGATCAAGGAATGGCGCCCGCCCTATAACATCCTGCTGCGTGACGATAAATCCTATCCCTACGTGTTTTTATCTGACGGCGCCTTCCCACGCCTGAGTATTCATCGGGGTGCGAAGAAGCAGAAGGGCAAGTATTTCGGCCCGTACCCCAGCGCCGGCGCTATTCGTGAAAGCCTGAGCTTGCTGCAAAAGACCTTTTTTGTGCGTCAGTGCGAAGACAGCTTTTACAAGAACCGTACGCGGCCTTGCCTGCAATATCAGATCAAACGCTGCAAGGCGCCCTGCGTGGGCCTGGTTGAGCCGCAGGAGTACGCCGAGGATGTTCGCCATTCCGTCATGTTCCTTGAAGGGCGCAGTAATGCACTCACCGATGAGCTCTCGGTTTCCATGGAGCAAGCCGCCAGTACCCTGGATTTCGAACGCGCCGCTGAGCTGCGTGATCAGATCTCCCTGCTGCGTCGCGTCCAGGACCAGCAAAGCATGGAAGGCGGCAGCGGCGACGTGGATGTGATCGCCGCTTTCGTCAACCCGGGCGGTGCTTGTGTGCACCTCATCAGCGTGCGCGGCGGGCGGGTACTGGGCAGCAAGAACTTCTTCCCGCAGACCGGCATCGACGAAGACGTCGCCGAGGTCATGGCCGCATTCCTGGGGCAATACTATGTCAGCAGTCCGGAGCGCGACCTGCCGGCGGAACTGATCGTCAACGTCGTGCATGAGGACTTTCCCACGCTGATTGAAGCCATCCACGAACTGCGCGGCCGTGAGCTGGACATCAGCCATCGCGTACGCGGCACCCGTGCGCGATGGCAGCAATTGGCCGTCACCAATGCCGAACAGGCCCTGGGCGCACGTCTGGCCAATCGTCAGCACGTTGCCGCACGCTTTGAGGCCCTGGCCGAAGTCCTCAACCTGGACGAGCCACCGCAGCGCCTGGAGTGCTACGACATCAGCCACTCCAGCGGTGAGGCCACCGTGGCCTCCTGCGTGGTATTCGGGCCGGAAGGGCCGATCAAGTCCGATTACCGACGCTACAACATCGAAGGCGTCACCGCCGGCGATGACTACGCCGCCATGCACCAGGCGCTGACACGACGCTTCAGTAAATTGAAGGACGGCGAGGGCAAGCTGCCGGATATCCTGCTGGTGGACGGCGGCAAGGGCCAATTGTCCATGGCGCGGGATGTGCTCAACGAACTGGCGGTGCCCGACCTGATCCTGCTCGGCGTAGCCAAGGGCGCGACGCGAAAGGCCGGTTTTGAAACGTTGTACTTGAATGATGCCGCCCATGAGTTCACTTTGAAGGGCGACTCACCTGCACTGCACCTGATTCAACAGATTCGCGACGAGGCCCACCGTTTCGCCATTACCGGTCACCGTGCCCGACGCGGCAAAACCCGGCGAACCTCAACCCTGGAAGGGGTGGCGGGGGTTGGCCCGACGCGGCGTCGCGACCTGCTCAAACATTTTGGTGGCTTGCAGGAGCTATCCCGTGCCAGCATTGACGAAATAGCTAAAGCACCCGGTATCAGTAAAAAGCTCGCTGAGTTGATTTATGCCAATCTGCATAGCGAATAGAATGCCTTCTCACCTCGTAGCCAGTTGTGCCGATGAATATCCCTAATCTGATCACCGTTCTACGCGTCCTGCTTATTCCGATTTTTATTTTGCTGTTTTATTTACCTTACGAATGGAGCTATGCGGCCTCCAGTTCGGTGTTTGCTTTTGCTGCCGCCACCGACTGGCTCGATGGTTACCTGGCCCGCCGCCTGGAACAGAGCACGCCGTTTGGCGCGTTCCTCGACCCCGTGGCAGACAAGCTGATGGTCGCTGTCGCCCTGGTCCTGCTGGTGCAGGAGCACGGTAACCTGTGGCTGACCTTGCCGGCCGCGGTGATCATCGGCCGCGAGATCGTCGTCTCGGCCCTGCGCGAATGGATGGCCGAAATCGGCGCCCGCGCCCACGTCGCCGTGTCGAACATGGGTAAATGGAAAACCGCTGCGCAAATGCTCGCCCTGGTGATCCTGCTGGCCAACCCTTCGGACTTTTCGTTCTGGGTGTTTATTGGCTATGCCTTGCTGCTGATCGCGGCCGGCCTGACCCTATGGTCCATGCTCCAATACCTGCGCGCTGCCTGGCCTCATCTGCGCACCACCGTTGAAAAGAAATAAAACTTTTTTGAATCAAGAGGTTGACGGGTTCTGATAAATCTATAGAATGCGCAACACCAAGCGGGAATAGCTCAGTTGGTAGAGCACGACCTTGCCAAGGTCGGGGTCGCGAGTTCGAGTCTCGTTTCCCGCTCCAAATATAGCGCTACAGAGTTTCAGTGAATTCTGTAAGTGATTGAAATAAGGACCTTCGGGTCCTTTTTTCGTTTCGGCGTAATCATTAAATCCAGCATTATCCGGTGCGTTGAAGTCCAGAATCCTGACGCGTACTGAATCGGTTTGTTGCTGGAGCAGTTTGCGTAGCGAGATGAGCATCTGTCGCTCGGTAGCTACCCCCAAATAGGGCTTAAAGAAGCCCGTGCCAGTCGTGATGAGGCACGTGCTTTGGTTGCCCAGGGCATCAAACCCCTGTGAGCATCGCAAACAACAGCGGCTTGCTGTTCGTTTTGCGACGGAGCATACCTTCGAGGCCGTGTTCGATCAGTGGGTGGAGTTCCACAGGGAGTCTGAAGGACGGGCGTCAAAGCATTTTGAGCGCACCCCGCACAAACATAGGGCGAAAATGCGCAGTTCAGCCTTCGATTGAACACTCGCGTTTCGCGCGCATAGCTAGCTCGCTCGCCTTGCCAGGCAGTGCTCGACGACCCAGCTGGTTGGTTTGATCACTCCCTGCGGCCCGAACGCCAGCGGTCGCTGGGCCGATGGTCCCATTGAAGGCGTAGCACCGGTGCGGTGCACGGTATCCCATACACCCCAGGTCAAGACGGCTGATACCGTGCCTGTTCCGAGCACGAGGTCCAGGTATCGCTTGTATGTGCCGGCGACGATGGCGTCGCGTTGGTTCACGTCGCCCGTCAGGTGACTGTCGTCCACGTCGAGTTCAGTGATATAGACGTCAAGTCCCAAGTCATGCACCTGTCGCAGAAACGCGACCAGCCCGGAGCCGAAGCTGTGCGGGTCTGCGGCGCGCAGATGAGACTGGATGCCCAGCGCATGCACCGGTACGCCGCGCTGCTTCAGGGTCCTCAGGAGCGCAAGCACGGCGGCGCGCTTGCGTGTGCCGGCAGGTGAGTCGCTTTCCAGGCCGTATTCGTTGTAGCAGAGGGCGGCGTCTGGGTCGGCACGGTGCGCGGCCTCGTAGGCCAGATCGATATATCCGGGACCGAGCATCCTGTACCAGAAGGCGTCTCGCAGCCCACCTGCCTGCCCGTCGTCGAGCTGGATGGCCTCGTTGACGACATCCCAGGAGACAATCTTGCCGCGGTAGCGGCCGACCACCGCGGCAATATGTTGCGTCAGTACCTGTTTCGCGTTGGCGGGTGTCACCGTGTGTGTGACCCAGTCGGGCAGGGCGCGGTGCCAGCACAGTGTGTGGCCACGCATGCGCTGATGGTTCGCCTGCGCAAACGCTAAGATACGGTCCACCGGTGTGAAGGTGTAGCGGTCCGGGGCGGGGTGGACCTGGGCCCATTTCAACGCGTTTTCCGGCACCACGATGCCCGCTTGCCGGGCCACGACGTCCCGATACGACGGGTTGGTATCGAGCAGGGCAGGATCTACCGCGAAGCCGAACGAGAGCCCGTGTTCCGCGGCGACCGTGCGCAACGGCCTGAAATTATCGTCGGCAAGCGCGGGGCGAACACGCAAAAGCGGCGCGAGGGCCATGGCCTGCAACGTCGTGGTGAGGAAGCGTCGGCGATTAAAGGGCTTCATGCGTGGGCTCTCGGAGCGTGGAGTTGCTTCGCAAGCTTATAGCTCATCTCATCTGCGAACTACTGTCGCGCCTGCCGGCTGTACACCTACCCTGTAGTTTAAGAAGATTGCCGCTTCGCTGGTGCGTTTTGTCCATCGGCTGAACAACGGGTGGGGGATTGTGCTTCCCTTATTTGGACGCTGCACCAAGGGCGGTACTTGCTTCAAATGGCACCGGTCATGCATCGAACATGAAAATCTCTCGAAAGGTAGGGTTCCCGATTCCATTCCTCTAGACTGGGGGCCGACAGAAGTAGCTTTCGCTCTTACAGATAGGTAGCCAGGATCCTGATTAGTGCAGATCTGCACGCTCTGAGAACGTGGAGTATATGTGGAGAACGCCTCTTATAGCTTCAGCACCCAACCTTACCCACCTAGACAGCGTTTTGAAGTCTGGCGTGAAGAGGTTAATGCAATCTTTGACGTGAGGATTGGCGACCCTGAATCAACAGCGTTCAATTACCGGCTGACCACCTGTTACCTGGGCTCGCTGTTGATGGGGTGCGGCGTATGGGAAGGCACCGAAAAGCCCGTGCATTATGATGTCAAACGGTCAGCTCAGAGGGTCCGCCGCGACGGTCTCGACCATTACTATATCTGCCTGGGCCTGTCTCATTCGATCAACGGCTCGGCCGGTCAGGCACCGTTGGTGGCAAGTGATTCGCAGATTTATGTGTTGGACCTTGCTCGGCAACTGGATTGCATTATAACGGCAGGCGATACGATTATCCTGACGGTACCTCGGGACTTGCTGGCGGCTCAAATAGGTAACAAGGACATTCATGGGCTGGTATTGAGGGGCGGTTTGAGCGACCTGCTTGCCGATCACATGCGCGCGCTACGAGCGCGGTCAGCCAGTTTTAAAAGTGATGAAATACCCTATATACAACAAGCCACTCTGGCCATGGTCGCGGCCGCGATAACACCCTCCATTCCAAACCTCAAAAGCGCTGAAACCGAAATTGATCGCACACTGTTAAACCGCGCCCGAAAACTGATCGAACAGCATCTTCAGAACCCCGATCTGACGCCAACATTCATATGCCGGCACATAGGGATTTCAAGGGCTGGACTCTATCGTTTATTCGAGCAAGAGTCGGGTGTTGCGGCTTATATACAACGACGCCGGTTAGACAAGATAAGGGCCATTCTCCAAGGAGATAGTAGCGTTCAGCATCGAACTTCCGGGCTGGCCTTTCAATTTGGGTTCAAAAGCGAGTCACACTTCAGTCGCACGTTCAAGAAGGCTTTCGGCTATTCGCCAAAAGAGGCGCGTGACTACCTCATTGCATCTCACCCCTTAGACTCCGCAGGCCAGGCCTCTGTGCACACCGGTTTTTCACTTCGGACCGTGCTTGATCAAATGACGCCAGGTTGAGACGGACAGGCAAGGAATTGGTACACAGGGGCTAGGAATTTTTCTCGTTTTTTTTTGTTACGTTTTATAGTTAACGCTCTTTCGGTTCGCCGGATTGATGAGCGGTGTTAACTATTACTCCATCACCATTCAGGCGAGCTGGGTTGTGGTTTTAAAATCAATAAACTACTCGGTTTTCAGTCAACAAAAGGATGCGTGATATGTCGCTGATGAAGTTGTATGTAATGGCAGCCACACTTGTGCTTTTGAGTGGCTGCAATGCGCTCGCCAGTAAGACGAATATGTTGAGTGACGATGACGTAAAATCTCAAAGCGCTGGTGCGTTGGGTTATGCTCCAGCAGACCTGACTGTTATCAACCGGCGAACGCAAGGTACCAATACCTATGTACTGCTGAAAACCAATGATAACAAGCAGTTCAACTGCATTATCAACGGAGGCAATATCTTGACGTTCGGTATGTCCAACCCGCCGAGCTGCGCACCAAAAGGTCAGCCGATAAAGAGCGCACCGTTTGGAGGATAAGACTGCGTGCTCAACAACATTCATACTTATCAATTCTTACGGCTGGGAAGGTTCAGTATGGCTGAACAAAAATTTAAGTATTTGATATTATTAATTTTTTCAGTTCTGATATCCGGATGTGAAGTGCTGGCAAATGCTGTGCCCACCATTCCGGACGTTATAAATAAGAATAAGTTTGAAGGGGCTGATATACAGTTGGCTTATGCTCAATATGGGAAGCCCGGCCAAGTGGTGAAGAGTGTTGATGGTGGGTCTGTTGCGAGATGGTTTTATGAAAGTCAATATTCCTTGTCGGACACGGCAAATACCGTCAGCGCAGGCCCTGGCGGTGGCGTGATGCTGACACCTACAACCAGCACAAAATACTATGATAAAAAATGTACTTTAGAAATTACATTTAATGCGCAAAATATAGTCACTGACTATAAGACTATTAAAAACTCCCCCGGAAGTTGTAATAAGTGGTTCTAATTAAGGCTGGTGTGGCCCCGAGACGCGCGCCAAAGCAAGATAGTTCGATCCAACGCGCTATCCTGCGTCAGCTAACAGCTGGTACAGTCTGCACGGAGCACGTTGTTTTGAATTACATGAATAACTAGACGAGCCCCCTCTGTCGTAGGGCTGCTTTTCGCTGGGCGAAGATTGCGAATGGAGAAATCACATGAGCACCACAAGGAAATTCATATTGGTTTTGTCTGCGTTGAGCCTGTTGGGTGGATGCGCCGTAAACCATTCTGACTCGCTTGCTCGCAAACCCATGAGTACACTTGAGCAGGATCAGCAATTGGTCGCTATGGGGATTCTGCCACCGTCTGTTTTGGAGATCGATGCGGAATTGGAAAAGGTTCCGCCTAACAGCCCCAGGGCCCTACAACTGCTCAAACAAAAGCTTGCGGTGACTCAGCAGCAGCAGAACAGACTTCAAGCAGAAGACGCCCAGCGCCCACCCGTTAGCGTACCTTCGCAACCGCAAGAGCAAGAGCAGCGTATGTGTTCTGTGAATAATGGGTCCGCAATATATTTAGTACCTTGCTAAAAGCAGTTCTGTACAAAATTTCGGCTTGCGCGAGGAGCAGACGTTTACCTTGTAGCCGTCCTTTCACATCCCTTTCACAGTCGGGCGCCTATTGTCATTCCAGCTCCTGGTGAACATCCCTTTAAGCCCGCTCTCCCCATCGCGGGCTTTTCTTTGTCTGCAATTTGAGCGCATAAAACCAGGCCAATGCTGGGCGGCTCGTATCTGACACCGGCACTTTCTGAGCTGAAGCATGTCAATCGTGCATCGCTGCTACGTTGGTACGTCATCATGCACAGTTGGAAAAAAATATCGCTGACTGAGGGTCTGGAACGGAGTCTGCCCGGGCACCAAGTTGATTGCGTTCTGATCAATGGCTGGACGGCTACCGTTTTTGTCCGGCAGCCCGAACATGAATCACTGTTTTGCACGACGGGCATAGACCTGGCCAAGCTTGCAGACAGCTCGAGCGTTCAGCAGCTTGCTGACGAGATAACGTTTGAGGTCGATATGTCCAAGGACAGGAGCGCTGGCTAGCTGTATGCGTATCTAAAGAGTGTCCTCACGCGATTGCCGACGCAACGGGCGAGTGAAATCGATCGGTTATTGTTGCATAAGTGGGCAACTGTCTAACTACACAAGGCATGTCGTCATACACTCACTGCACTGGCTCGACTTCTTCACCAAAGGCGCCCATGTCCGCAACTATTCGCTTCGCTGTACCGCAAGATGCAGAACTCCTGAATGCCATTGAAACCTCTGCTGCACAGGCATTCCGCGCGATTGATAACTTGAGTTGGCTGGCGGATTCGCCCCCCATGGCGGTTGAGCGACACCGTCAACTCATCGCTCTATCAACATGCTGGGTTGCCCTTGATACCGAAAATCGGCCGCAAGGATTTCTCAGCGCGGAGCACCACGGTGACGATCTTCACATCCTTGAATTATCGGTAAGGCAATCGATGCAAGGACAAGGTCTGGGGTTGAGTCTGGTTGAGGCTGCCAAGGATTATGCGCGTTCAAAACGACTGCGTTTCGTAACGCTTACCACGTTCAAAAACGTTCCTTGGAATGCCCCGTTTTACTCGCGGATAGGATTCAAGGCTGCCACCCGCGCGGATCTGGATCAAAGGCTGGCGGCGATTCTAAACGAGGAGTACACGCACGGATTCGCTCCGGGGGATCGATGCGCAATGATATGGCCGGTGACTTGAATAAATAACTTTCAGGCATCCACGCCGATAGCAACGCGTTGAACGAAATCGGCTACCCCGGAAACTGGAGTGTTCGCCGCTTCCTTCCGCAGGGCTGGGCCTTGCCCAGCCTGAATAGAAGGGCGGGCAGGGCAACGGTAGGCTCATTCTCTCGACACCTTCAACGGCGCGTCCGCCAACCTCAGGTTGGCGGCGATGTAAAACCCCAGGACCGTGCGCTTCTTCTCTTCATATTCACAGGGCACCAGCGCGGTATTGGGCAAGTGCGCGCTGTCCTGTGCCGGTTTGACCAGCATTCTCTTTCCCCCCGAGCGCAGGCGCACATATTGCCCGGGCTCGAAGGTGCTCATGGGCGCGTCTCGGCAACCGCCAGGCGTGTAGGTTCTCCCCATGCGCCGCCCAGGGCGGTGTAGAGGTTGACCTCGGCAATCAATTGCGCCAACCGATCAGTGATCAGAGTCTGTTGCGAGGAGAACAACGAGCGTTGTGCATCGAGGAAGACCAGGTTGCTGTCCACCCCGATGTGATAGCGACGTTGCGCGAGGTCGTAATAGACCTGATTCGCCTGCACCAGGTCGCGTTGTGCATTCAGCTGGTCGTCATAGGTCTGGCGTGCCGCCAGGCCATCGGACACTTCCTGGAAGGCCGTCTGGATGGCTTTTTCATACCGGGCGACGCCGATGTCTTTCTGCAACTTGGAGTAGTCGAGGCTCGCGCGCAGGCTGCCGGCGTTGAAGATCGGCAGGTTGATCTGGGGTTGGAACGTCCAGCTGCCCGAGCCGCCTTTGAACAGGCTGGACAGTTGGGAGCTGGACGCGCCGGCATTCGCCGTCAGGCTGACGCTGGGGAAGAATGCGGCACGCGCAGCGCCGATATTGGCGTTGGCGGCTTTGAGCTGGTACTCGGCCTGCAGGATGTCGGGTCGGCGCTGCAGCAGGTCGGACGGCAGGCCGGAAGGCATCTGCGCGATCAAGTCGCTGGCCAACGGCCGAACCGGCAAGGATTCCGGCAGTGCGCCGCCGATCAACAGCGTCAGGCTGTTGCGGTCCTGTGCCACTTGGCGCTCGTAGCGGGCGAGGTTGGCGCGGGCGTTCTCGACACTGGTGCGTGCCTGTGCCGCGTCCAGTGAAGACGCGGCCCCCACCGCCAGGCTGCGCGTGGTCAGGCGCAGGCTTTCCTCGTAGGAGGCCAGGGTCTGGCGCGTCAGCACCAGTAACTCCTGGTCGGCGCGCCAGGTCAGGTAGGCATTGGCGACGCTGGCCACCAGGCTCAGTTCTGCGCTGCGGCGCGCTTGCTCGGTGGCCAGGTAAGCCTGCATCGCCTGCTCGCTGAGGCTGCGCACGCGACCAAAGAAATCCAGTTCATACGCACTGATCCCCAGCGTCGCCGAATAGGTGGAGGTGATCGTCGGCTTGCCGGTCTGGGTCATGTTCGCCGGGACACGCTGGCGAGTGCCGCCGACGCCCGCGGAGACCGCCGGGAACAGGTCGGCACGCTGGATCTGGTACTGCGCGCGGTAGGCCTCGACATTCAAGGCGGCCACACGCAGGTCGCGGTTCTGGGTCAGGGCGGTCTGAATCAGTTGCTGTAAGGCCGGGTCGTGAAACAGGGTGCGCCACCCCTGGCCGGCCGCGTCTTCGCTGACCGTTCCAGCGGCAGCGGCATACGCCGGGCCTTGTGGGTACTGTGTCGCCACCGGTGCCGCAGGTTGCTGGTAATCGGGGATGAGCGAGCATCCGCCCAGCGCCACTGCAACCGTCACCAGAGAGAAAGCAAACTTGTTCATGGGCCAGCCTCATTTGAAAAGGGGCACGGGTTACCGCGTAGTAACCCGTTGCTTGAATTGCGCTAGGCGCCGACCATCCACTTGGTCAATCCATGTCGGCCGCTGACCCCAAGCTTTGCGGTGGCACGCTTGAGGTAGGTTTCAATAGAGCTATTTTTCAGCTGCAGCGTTTCTGCTATTTCCGGCACTGTTCTGCCGTTGAGTAAGCCCAGGCAAACTTCCTGTTCGCGGGTCGATAAGGTGATGTCGCACAGCGCCAGGCGCTTTTCAAATTCGCGATGAATGTGCGTCGGCTCCTGATTGGTGACCAGGGTCGCCATCCAGCTGCCCATTTTTCGCAACGTGCTCTGGCGGCTGAACTGGGCATAACTTTCAATCAGCGGTAGCAAGGCTTCGGAGAGATTCTTGAGCAGCGACAGCTCGCTCAAAGAAAAATCCTTTTGCGTGTGCGACCGATACAAGGTCACGACGCAGCGCCGGCTGCCGTCGCGCGACACCAGCGTGCACTGGTGCGCCGCACGGCGCGCGCCTTTGCCGGCTGCGCCTTTGGTTCGCGCGTTCACACGGATCAGCAGCGAGCCCTCCATCTCCAGCACTTCCTTGAGCAGCTGAGGGTTGTGGGCGGGACGGCTGGCGTTGAGCGCCGGGATGTCGGCAGGGTCGCCGGCATTGCCCAACGGTTTGATGTCGGTCAGGTGGGTGTTTGACTTATCCAGCGTCCATTCGCAGAGCGTCAACGCCGTGACCGGCAGGAGCTTGTCGATCAGCTTGAGCATGTTGAGTGCGAAGTGATCCTGGTCAGTACTGGAGATCAACTCGCCGAGTATGAAATAGAAGTGGGGGCTGTCCGCATTTCGAATACGGCTGGTCAGATCCATAGTCCAATCATCCTTGATGGCGATGTTTTTATAAGTAGCGGGTGAGCGAGCCGTGCAGCCATCGTTCACTCCTGAAGGTTTCAACTCGGGTCCGTATTAGGCCCATTGATTGCGCAACGGTCTGTAATAGAAAGCGGGGACATTCAGGTCGCATCCGCTTCTTCCTCGCGGATTTGCCTCCCTCGACGTTTTGTACAGGCTTTCGGGGACAGCCGAATCCGGGGCAATCCGTACACTTGCGGCTCCGGCACCCCTGGCCAGTAGCAGCGGTCTGCCTGACGGGCCATGCCCGGTCTTGAGTGTATTTGAGGAGTTAATCCATGAATAAAGAGCATGAGAAGCCGCCCAAGCCGGGCTCGGTCTTGCGCCTGCTTTGGCAAAATCATCCCTGGCTGGCCTTCTTTTCAGTGGTCACCGGCATCGTCAGCGGCGTGGCCGCAATCGCCGTGGTCAACGTGATCAACCAGGCGATTTACGAACAGGGATCGCGGTTGCACTTGCTGTATTGGTTCGTCGGTTTGAGTGTGGTGGCGCTCGCGTTTCGCAACGGCGCGACCTTGTTCCCCGCGTACGCCAACATGAAATTGATGACGCGCTTGCGCATTGCGTTGTGCCAGAAAATCCTTTCTTCGCCCCTCGAAGAAGTGGATCGGCGCGGCCCGCCCAATGTGCTGACGCTGCTGACCACCGATATTCCGCAGCTCAATGCGACGCTGCTGGTGATGCCCGTGATACTGGTGGAATGCACGGTGTTCTTGTGCGGCCTGGCTTACCTGGCTTACCTGTCCTGGACGGTATTTGCCTTGACCCTGGCGCTGCTGGCCGTGGGGGCGATTCTGTACATCTTCCTGTTCCTCGGCGGCGTGAAGTTCACCGGCCGTGTGCGTGATGAGTTCACCGCCTTTAACGAACACACGCACGGCCTGGTTTTCGGTCTCAAGGAGTTGAAGCTCAACGGTATTCGCCGGCGCTGGTTCGGCCGCTCCGCCATCAAGGAGTCATCCACGCGGGTGGCGCGTTTCAATTTCATCGAGCATATGTGGTACCTCGGCGCCGAAAACATGGGGCTGCTCACCCAGTCATTGCTGATCGGCAGCCTGGTGTTCGCTTTACCGTTGTTGATGGTGACTGACAGTCAGGTGATGACGGCCGGCGTGTTGACAGTGATGTATATCCTCGGGCCGCTGGGGTTGTTGATCGGTGCGATGCCGGTCATGGCGCAGGGACGGATTGCGATCGCCCGTCTCGCCGAGTTTGGCTTCCTGATCAACGAACACCACGCCGAGCCGGACGAGCCGGATAACTCCAATGTGCTGCGTCTGGAGCACAAGAAGCACTGGCGCCAGATCACGCTCAAAGGCGTGGTGATGAACTATCGCGGTGCCGATGCCGAGAACGGCTTTGCCCTGGGGCCGGTCGACCTGACCATCAACAGCGGGGAGTTGATCTACATCATCGGCGGCAACGGTTGCGGCAAAAGTACCCTGGTCAAGGCACTGTGCGGGTTGTACGTGCCCCAGGCCGGGCAGATATTGCTCGACGGCGTCGCCGTCAACGATGAGACCCGCAGTGACTACCGCGACCTGTTTTCCGCAGTGTTCAGCGACTTCCATCTGTTCAACCGGCTGATCGGTCCTGACGGTGAGGAGGTCAATCCGGCCCTGGCGCAGAAGCACCTCACCGCCCTGGGCCTGGCCGACAAAATCAAGATCGAAGGGCTGGGGTATTCCACCACCAAGGAGTTGTCCTACGGCCAACAAAAACGCCTGGCCCTGGTCTGCGCCTACATGGAAGACCGTCCGGTGTATGTCCTCGATGAGTGGGCGGCGGATCAAGACCCTCCGTTCAAGCGCTTCTTCTATGAAGAGTTGCTGCCGGAGCTGAAACGTCGCGGAAAGACCGTGCTGATCATTACTCACGACGATCAATACTTCCAATTGGCCGATCGTATCGTCAAGTTGGTCGATGGCCATATCGTCTCCGATGTAAGTCTTGTTGCCGAGGACCGCCGCGCCTGATTCCGGCGCCGCCGACGCCTTTCCCCCCAGCACGACGCCCAACGCTTTTCCAGCACTGGGCTTCGTGCTTTTTTGTTTTAAAAAAACATTGAATATCAACAAGATAATCATGAATTAGCAAAATATTTGCCTGTCCCGTGGTTGTCCGGGATTCGGGTGACATACAGCCAAAAACGCCGGTGCTTAAATTTGCCAATGCGCTTATCAGGTAACGCTGTGGGCGGCTTTTCTATCCGGCGTACAAGGCCGCATCGGCACCTTGAGTTGTCCATTGGCCTGACGTTTTTAACGATTTTTGCCTCAACCTCCCTCGCTGCTGCGCTGTGACCCAGGTGGCACTGACAAAACTCTGAGAAGGCTTTTATGAAACGTTTTTCTGCAGTGGCCGTGGGCGACCTGGTCGCGAAAAAAGTCGCGAAAAAAGTCGCGGGAAAAATTCCGTCAAACAACCCGGCCCATGCTGGGTTCACCGTGCAGGTGATCGCATGAGTTCGCCCGTGCAGTTGCCGCAGACGTTCCCTCTGACCGCTGCGCAGAAAGCCATCTGGCTGGACCAGATCACTCAGGGTGAATCGCCGCTCTATAACATCGGCACCTACCTGGAACTCAACGCGCCGGTCGACGCCGAACGGATGCAGCGCGCCGTTGACGTGCTGGTGGTCAAGCATGACGCCCTGCGCCTCACCTTGGTGGACGCCACCGATGCCGATGGCGTGCCGCTGCAATTCATCGCGCCCACCCTGGCGGTGACGGTGCCGCTGTTTGACGTGTCTGAACAGGCCGACCCCGTCAGCGCAGCGTTGGCGTTGTTGGAAGAACACATGGCTCGCGCGTTTTCGCTGACCCAGGCGCCACTGTTTCGCTTTTTCCTGATCAAGTTGGGGCCGGCGCACTACTACTTCGCCAGCCAGGCGCACCACATCATTCTCGACGGTTGGGCCTTCGGTGAAATGGTGCAATCGCTGGGTGGCATCTACAGCGACCTGACCGAGGCGCGGCAGCCTGAGACGGAGGCCAGCTCCTATGTCGACTTCATCCATGACGACCTGCGCTACCGCGAATCGGCACGTTATGAAAAGGACCGCGAGTACTGGCAGCACAAATATCAGACCCTGCCCGAAGCATTATTTGCCCCGCGCTACCAGGACCAATATGCCAAGGGCAAGGCCCCCGGTCGGCACCACATCCGGCCGTTCCCAGTGGTATTGCATGATCGGATGGGGGAGTTGGCGAAAGCTTGCCAGGCCTCGACCTACCACGTTCTGCTGGCGGCCATGTATGTCTACTTCACGCGCGTGACCCAGCGCGATGAGTGGGTGGTGGGCCTGCCATTGCTCAATCGCTCGGCCAAGTTCAAGACCACCCTGGGCATGTTTACCCAGGTCAGCGCGGTGCGTTTCAGCCTCGGCCGTGAGCTGGCCTTCAGCGCTCTGGTCGGCGCCGTGCGCGATGCACTCAAGCAGGATTACCGCCACCAGCGCTTCCCGCTCAGCGGCATGAACCTGCGCACCGAAGGTGGTCAACTGTTCGACCTGACCCTGTCCTATGAACAGGACGACCACCTGTATCAGTTCGCCGAGCAGCGCGGGCATCAGGTCAAAGTCACCAACAACCACGAACAGATGCCCCTCGCGTTTCACTTGCGGGCGAGCAATCACAAGGACAAGGCGTGGGCGCACTACGTTTACAACGAGGCGTATTTCAACGCCGATGACATCGAGGCCCTGGCCGAGCGCTTTACCCACGTGCTGGAGCAGGCGCTGGAGAATCCCGAGCTGGGCGTGGCAGATTTTTCCTTGACCACCGAGGCCGACCGCGCGCTGTTGCAGCATTGGAACGCCAGCGTTGGCACGTACCCTTGCGATGGCACGATTCATGGGCGGTTCGAGGCGCAGGCGGCATCCCGTCCCACTGCGACAGCGCTGATTTTCGACGGCCAACGCCTGAGCTACGGCGATTTGAACTGCCGCGCCAACCAGGTCGCGCACCGCTTGCTGAGCCTGGGCGTGCGCCCGGATGAGCGCGTGGCGATCTGTGTCGAGCGCGGCCTGGACATGATCATCGGCCTGCTCGGCATTCTCAAGGCCGGTGCCGGTTACGTGCCGATCGACCCGGCGTACCCGCAGGAACGCATCAGCTACACCCTGCAGGACAGCGCGCCGGTGGCGGTGCTGGTGCAGCAGGCGACCCGTGCCCTGGTGAGCGAGGTGTCGGTGCCAGTAATCGAACTGGACGGCGGCGATTGCCAGGCCGAATCCACCGATAACCCGCAGGTCCCGGGCCTGACCTCATCCAGCCTGGCCTACGTGATCTACACCTCCGGCTCCACCGGCCTGCCCAAGGGCGTGATGATTGAGCACCGCAACGTAGCGCGGCTGTTCAGCGCCACCGAGGGCTGGTTCAACTTCAACGAGCAAGATGTGTGGGCACTGTTCCACTCGTTCGCCTTCGACTTCTCGGTGTGGGAAATCTGGGGCGCGCTGATGCATGGCGGGCAACTGCTGGTGGTGCCGCAGCTCACCAGCCGTTCGCCGGACGAATGCTATGCGCTGCTGTGCAATGCTGGGGTGACGATCCTCAACCAGACGCCGAGTGCTTTCCGTTCGTTGATTGCGGCCCAGGGCCAGAGCGAACTCAAG
Source organism: Pseudomonas sp. MWU13-2517 (assembly GCF_023242545.1). NCBI lineage: Bacteria > Pseudomonadati > Pseudomonadota > Gammaproteobacteria > Pseudomonadales > Pseudomonadaceae > Pseudomonas > Pseudomonas sp. MWU13-2517. The sequence goes on from NZ_JALMFA010000017.1 coordinate 59,649, forward strand.
CACTCCCTGCGTCAGGTGATCTTTGGTGGCGAGGCCTTGGAACCGGGGATTCTCAAGCCGTGGTATGCGCGGATGGGTAACGCCGGTACGCAACTGGTGAACATGTACGGCATCACCGAAACCACTGTGCATGTGACCTATCATCCGCTGACTGCCGCTGACGCCCAGCGGGTCGGCACCAGCCCGATTGGCGGGCGTATTCCGGACCTGCGCCTTTACATCCTCGATGCCCAGGGCCAGCCCGTCCCGCACGGCGTGGAAGGCGAGTTGTATGTGGGCGGCGCGGGGGTGGCCCGTGGCTACCTGAACCGGCCTGAATTGAATGCCGAGCGCTTCCTCGACGATCCCTTCGACACGGCCCCGGGCGCGCGCATGTACCGCACCGGCGACCTCGGCCGCAGGCAGGCGGGCGGCAGCATTGACTACCTGGGCCGCAACGACGACCAGGTGAAGATCCGGGGTTTCCGTATCGAACTGGGTGAGATCGAAGCGCGCTTGGCGGCCTGTGAAGGGGTACGCGAAGCAGTGGTGATTGCCCGCGAAGATGAGCCGGGCGACAAGCGCCTGGTGGCCTATGTCATCGCCGCAGAAGGGGCCGAACCGTCGGCTGGCGAATTGCGCACGCAGCTGCTGGTGTCGCTGGCCGAGTACATGGTGCCCAGCGCCTTTGTGATGTTGGCGGATTTGCCGCTGACCACCAACGGCAAGCTGGACCGCAAGGCACTGCCGGCGCCGGATACCAGCGCTTTTGCACGGCGCGAGTACGCCGCGCCGCAGGGGGAACTGGAAACCACCCTGGCGCGCCTGTGGAGCGAACTGCTGGGCGTCGAGCGGGTAGGGCGCCACGACCAGTTCTTTGAGCTGGGCGGCCATTCCTTATTGGCGGTCAAACTGATCGAGCGCATGCGCCAGGTTGGCCTGAACGCCGATGTGGGTGTGCTGTTCGGTCAGCCGACCCTGGTCGCGCTGGCCGCTGCCGCCGGCAGCCGACACCAGGTGCAAGTGCCGGCCAACGCAATCCCGGCCGATTGCACGCGGATCACCCCGGCCATGCTGCCCCTGGCGAGTTTGCCCCAGGAACAGATCGACCGTGTGGTCGCCGCTGTCCCGGGTGGTGTCGCCAACGTACAGGACATCTATGCGCTGGTGCCGTTGCAGGAAGGCATCCTGTTCCACCACCAGACCAGCACCGACGGCGATCCCTACCTGCTGCAGGCGGTGTTGCGCATGCACAGTCGCGAGCAACTGCAGAGTTTTGTCGACGCCTTGCAACAGGTTATCGATCGTCACGACATCCTGCGCACCTGCGTGGCCTGGCAAGGACTCGACGAGCCGGTGCAAGTGGTCTGGCGCGAGGCGCGCCTGCCCGTGCAGGAAGTACAGTTCGAGCCGGCGCTGGGAGCGATTGCCACGCAACTGTCCGAGCGCTTTGACCCGCGCCACACGCGTATGGACCTGACTCGCGCACCGATGATGGCGCTGCATTTCGCCGAGGACCTTGCGGGCAGCGGCTATGTCGCGGTCCTGCAATTCCATCACCTGATCGATGACGCTACCTCGCTGGCGCTGCTGGGTCAGGAAATCGAGGCGGTGATGCAAGGTCGCGGCGATCAGTTGGCACCGTCGGTGCCGTATCGCAACTATGTGGCGCAGACCCGCCTGGGCATCAGCCAGGCCGCCCACGAGGCATTTTTCCGCGAGATGCTGGGCGACGTCGATGAGCCGACCCTGCCGTTCGGCTTGCAGGATGTGCAGGGCGATGGCCAGGGTATCGACCAAGCCAGCTTGCCGGTGGCGTCGCTGCTCGGGCAGCGCCTGCGTACTCAGGCCCGCCGCCTGGGGGTGAGCAATGCCAGCCTGTACCATTTAGCCTGGGGGCAGGTGGTCGGGCATCTGGCGGCGCGCCGCGACGTGGTGTTCGGCACCGTGTTGATGGGCCGCCTGAGCAGTGGCGAGGACGCCGACCGGGCCTTCGGCATGTTCATCAATACGCTGCCGTTGCGCGTTGAAGCGGGCGACCAGGGCGTCGAACGCGCGCTGAAAACCACCCATGCACGCCTGGCCGCCTTGCTCGGCCATGAACATGCGCCACTGTCCCTGGCGCAACGTTGCAGCGGCGTGGCGGCACCGACCCCGTTGTTCAGCGCCTTGCTCAATTACCGGCATGCCGCAGTCGGCGCACAATCGGCCGAAGAGGCCGGCCAGGCGCTGATGTGGGCCGGGGTGGAAATGACCGGCGGCGAAGAGCGCACCAACTTCCCGCTGATGTTGTCGGTGGACGACCTCGGCGATTCCTTCGGCCTGAGCGTGCAGGCCGTGGCCGGCGTCGATCCGCAGCGCGTCTGCGGCTACATGCACCGCGTGCTGGAAGCCATCGCCGACGCCCTGGAACACCAACCGGATCAAGCGTTGCACAGCCTCGCGATCCTGCCGGACGTTGAACGTCAGCTGCTGCTGGCCGACTTCAACGCCTTCGACAGGCAATACCCGGCCACAGCGACCGTGCACACGCTGTTCGAAGCACAAGTGCAGCGCCAGCCTGACGCAATCGCCGTGACCTACCCAGGCCAGTCCCTGAGCTACGGCGACCTGAACGCGCAGGCCAACCGGATTGCCCACCGCCTGATTGCCGACGGCATCGGCGCCAATGACCGTGTGGCGATCTGCGCCGAACGCAGCCTGGAAATGGTCGCCGGCCTGCTGGCGATTCTCAAGGCCGGCGCAGGTTACGTACCGTTGGACCCGGCGTACCCGGATGAGCGCCTGGCGTACATGCTGCAAGACAGCGCGCCCAAGGCGTTGTTGACCCAGCAGCGCCTGGCGCAACGTTTCGACGCGTCCAGCGTGCCGACCCTGTTGCTGGATACCACCGAGGGTCTGGATGCACAGCCCGCGCACAATCCGCATGTACCGGGCCTGGATGCCGAGGCCCTGGCCTACGTGATCTACACCTCCGGTTCCACCGGCCAGCCCAAAGGCGTCGCCATGCCCCACGGGCCGCTGGTCAACCTGATGCAGTGGCAGATTGCACAAACCCTGGCCGATGGCCGTCCGGCCCAACGCACCTTGCAATTCGCCGCACTGGGCTTTGACGTGGCCTTCCAGGAAGTCTTCAGCACCCTGTGCGCCGGCGGTGAGTTGTCGTTGATTCCGGGCGATTTGCGCCTGAATTTCCGCGAACTGTTCCGGCATATCTGCGAGCAGCGCGTACAGCGCCTGTACCTGCCGTGCATCGCCCTGCAAGCACTGGCCGAGGCCGTGGCCGAGACGCCTGAGCTGGGGCGTTTGCCCTGTGCGCTGCAGGATGTGATCACGGCCGGTGAGCAACTGCGTATCAGCGAACCGATGCGTGAACTGTTCCAGGGCCTGTCCGGCTGTCGCTTGCACAACCACTACGGGCCGACCGAATCCCACGTCACCACGGCCCTGACCCTGGAGGGGGATGCGCGGTCCTGGCCGGTGCTGCCCTCGATTGGCGTACCCGTGGCCAACACGCGGATCTACCTGCTCGATGAACACCTGCAACCGGTGCCGCTGGGTGTGGCCGGCGAAATTTATATCGGTGGTGCCTGTGTGGCCCGTGGTTATTTGCACCGCGATGACCTGACCGCCGAACGCTTTCTGGCCGACCCATTCGTGCCCCAGGGCCGTCTGTACAAGACCGGCGATCTGGGACGCTACCAAGCCGATGGGCAAATCGATTACCTGGGGCGCAACGACGGTCAGATCAAGATCCGCGGTTTCCGTGTGGAGCTGGGCGAAATCGAAGCGCGCCTGGCCCAGCACCCGGCCATCCGCGATGCGGCGGTGCTGGTGCGCGAAGACAGCCCCGGCGACAAGCGCCTGGTGGCCTATTTCACCGCCCACACCGAGGCCGTGCCGACGGGTGTCGACGCGCTGCGCGAGCATCTGCAGGCGCTGCTGCCCGACTACATGATTCCGGCTGCCTACGTGCAGCTGGACGCGCTGCCGCTGTCGCCCAACGGCAAACTCGACCGCCGCGCCTTGCCGGTGCCGGATATCGAGGCGTTTGCCAGCCGTGAATACGAAGCGCCGCACAACGCCACCGAGACCACCCTGGCCGAACTGTGGAGCCAGGTGCTGGGCGTGGCTCGCGTGGGGCGCCAGGACAACTTCTTCGAGCTGGGCGGCCATTCGCTGCTGGCGGTCAAGCTCATCGAGCGCATGCGCCAACAGGGCCTGAGCGCCGACGTGCGCGTGCTGTTCGGCCAGCCGACACTGGCGGCCCTTGCGGCAGCGGTAGGCGGCGGCAGTGAAATCCAGGTGCCGGCCAACGGTATCCCGGCCGACTGCACACACATCCGCGCCGACATGCTGAGCCTGATCGAACTCGGGCAGGACACCCTCGACCGCATCGTCGCGCGGGTGCCGGGCGGGGCGCGCAATGTGCAGGATATCTACCCGCTGGCGCCGTTGCAGCAGGGCATTTTGTACCACCACATCACCAGCGAACAGGGCGACCCCTACCTGTTGCAGGCGACGTTCAGTCTGGAAAAACGCGAGCAGCTCGATGCCTTCACCCAGGCGCTGCAGGCGGTGATTGACCGCCATGACATGACGCGCACCGCGATCTACTGGGAGGACCTGCAACAGCCGGTGCAAGTGGTGCTGCGCCGCGCCGAGCTGCCTCTCGAAGAACTGCATTTCGACCCGGCCCAGGGCAGTATGCTGGAGCAATTGCACGCGCATTTCGACCCGCGCCAGGTGCGGCTGGAGTTGAGCCAGGCACCGCTGCTGCGCCTGGCCTACGTGCACGATGAGGCCAACCAGCGCTGGCTGGCGATGCTGCTGTTCCACCACATCGCCATGGACCACACGGCGTTGGATGTGATCAGCGAGGAGGTCCTGGCCTACCGCAGTGGCGGCTTTGCGCAATTGGACGCGGCGATGCCGTACCGCAATTACGTGGCACAGGCGCTGTTGGGCGTCAGTCAGGCTGACCACGAACAGTTCTTCCGCGAGATGCTCGGCGACATCGACGAGCCGACCCTGCCGTTCGGCCTGCAGGAAGTGCAGGGTGACGGGCTGTCGGCGGAGGAAGCCAAGATCCAACTGGATGCCGAGCTGTGCCGGCGCCTGCGTGCGCAGGCGCGCCACTTGGGCGTCAGCGCGGCCAGCTTGCACCACCTGGCTTGGGCTCGCGTACTGGCCAGCGTCAGTGGGCGTGATGATGTGGTGTTCGGCACCGTGTTGCTGGGGCGCATGCAAAGTGGCGACGGCGCCGACCGGGCGCTGGGTATGTTCATCAACACCTTGCCGCTGCGGGTCAGCATCGACGAGCAAGGCGTGCGTGCCGCAGTGCGTGCCGTACACGCCAGGCTTTCGGCACTCCTGGGCCACGAACATGCACCGTTGGTGGTGGCGCAGCGTTGCAGCGCCGTGCCGGTTTCATCGCCGCTGTTCAGTTCAATCCTCAACTACCGGCACAGCCCGTTGCTGGAACGCGAAGGGCCGCAGTACTGGTCCGGCGCGCAGGTGCTGGAGGTGCGCGAGCGCACCAACTACCCGTGCATGCTGTCGGTGGATGACCAGGGCGAGGGCTTCCTGCTCGGCGTGCAGACCAGCGGCGTGGATGCCCAGCGCGTGGCGGGCTACATGCAGACCGCCTTGCAGCAAGTGGTGGAGGCACTCGAGAGCGCGCCGCACACCGCCGTGCAGCAACTTTCGGTGATCCCGGCAGCCGAGCGCGAAACCCTGCTGGTGCGCTTCAACGACACCGCCAAGGATCACGCGTTGCAACAGACGATTCACGGCCTGTTCGAAGCCCAGGTGCAGCGCACGCCGGACGCCATTGCGCTGCAGGCGGACGGCCGACGCCTGAGCTACCGCGAGCTGAACCAGTGCGCCAACCGCCTTGCCCATCATCTGCGCGAACAGGGTGTGGTGCTGGAGTCACGGGTCGGCATCTGCGTTGAACGCAGTGCCGAGATGGTCATTGGTTTGCTGGCGATCCTCAAGGCCGGCGGCGGTTACGTGCCGCTGGATCCGGCCTATCCGCTGGACCGCCTGGCCTACATGCTCGAAGACAGCGCGCCGTCCGTGGTCCTGGTGCAAGGCGCCACCCGCGCCTTGCTCGGTGACGTCGACATGCCCGTGGTCGACCTGGAGCACGTCATCTGGCACCACCAACCGGCCAGCAACCCGCTGATTGCCGAACTGACCCCGCAGCATCAGGCCTACGTGATCTACACCTCCGGTTCCACCGGCAAGCCAAAGGGTGTGATCAACGAACACAGCCCGGTGGTCAACCGCCTGCTGTGCATGCAGGACACCTATGGCCTTGACGCTTCGGATGCACTCCTGCAGAAAACCCCGTTCAGCTTCGACGTGTCGGTATGGGAATTCTTCTGGCCGTTGTTCACCGGTGCGCGCCTGGTCATGGCCCGCCCCGGTGGGCACAAGGACCCGCAATACCTGTGTGAGGTGATCCAGGCCGAACAGATCACCACGGTGCATTTCGTACCGTCGATGCTGGATGTGTTCCTGGCCCACGGCGATGTCAGCCAGGCGGCCGGGCTGGTGCGGGTAATGTGCAGCGGCGAAGCCTTGCCGGGCAGCCTGGTACGCCGCTTCAAGGCGCAACTGCCGGGCAGCGCGCTGTTCAACCACTACGGCCCTACCGAAGCGGCGGTGGAAGTCACGGCGTGGGATTGCAACGGCGCCGTCACCCCGGACAACACACCGATCGGCAAGCCGATTGGCAACGTGCGTATGTACGTGCTCGACGCGCACTTGCAGCTGGTGCCATTGGGCGTCAGTGGTGAGCTGTTCATTGGCGGCGTGCAGGTTGCCCGTGGCTACCTGAACCGTCCCGAGCTGAACGCCGAACGCTTCCTCAAGGACCCTTACAGCGCCGGGCGCATCTACCGCACCGGTGACGTTGCACGCTATCTGCCGGACGGCAATATCGAGTACCTGGGCCGTAACGATGACCAAGTGAAAATCCGTGGCGTACGTATCGAACTGGGGGAAATCCAGGCGCGCCTCGCCGAATTCCCGCAGCTCCAGGAAGCCACGGTGCTGGCGCGTGAGGACGTGCCGGGCGACAAGCGCCTGGTGGCCTATTACACCGGCGTGCCGGCGGCCACCGAGGTGCTGCGCGCGCACCTGTTGGCGCAATTGCCGGACTACATGGTGCCGCAACTGTTCGTGCATCTCGACGCGCTGCCGCTGAGCCCCAACGGCAAGCTCGATCGCAAGGCCCTGCCGGCGCCGGACGTGGCGGCGCTGCGCACCCATGCATACGAAGCCCCCCAAGGTGAAATTGAAACCGCAATGGCCCAGCTCTGGGCGGAGTTGTTGAAGGTTGAGCGCGTCGGTCGCCACGACAACTTCCTTGAGCTGGGCGGGCATTCGTTACTCGCGGTCAGCCTGATCGGGCGCTTACGCCAGGAAGGCATTGAAGCCAACGTCAAGGCGCTGTTCGAGCACTCCACGCTGTGGGAATACGCCGCAATTACGGAAAGAATGGAGATGGTCCTGTGAGTGTTATCGAACTGTTGGCGACACTGAAGGAAAAGGACGTGCAGTTGTCCGTCAAGGGCGATCAACTCGTATTGCAGGGCAACAAGCTGGCCTTGAGCGAGCCGGGCGTGCTGGCGTCGCTGCGCGAGCATAAAGCCGCGCTGATCGCCTTGATCAATGCCGGCGATTACTCGGCGCAGCGGGCCGGGCAGGTCGAGGTACCGGCCAATGCCATCCCCGCCGGGTGCGCCCGGATCACCCCGGCGATGTTGCCACTGGTGAACCTGAGCCAGGCGGCCATCGACCGTATCGTCGCCACGGTGCCCGGTGGCACTGCGAATGTGCAGGATATCTACCCGCTGGCGGCGCTTCAGCAAGGGATTTTCTACCACCACGTCACGGCGCGCCAAGGTGACCTCTACCTGATGCGTTCACAGTTCGCGATCACCACACGGCCACACCTGGAGGCGTTTGCCCAGGCCCTGCAGCAGGTGATCAATCGTCACGACATCCTGCGCACCAGCATTGTCTGGGAAGGCCTGGATGAGCCGGTGCAAGTGGTGTGGTGCCAGTCGCCACTGGTGATCAACGAGCTGGTACTCGACCCGGCCGAAGGGCCGATCACCGAGCAGTTGTACCGGCGCTTCGACACCCGCTCGATGCACATGCACCTGGGCCAGGCCCCCTTGCTGCGCGTGGTTTTCGCCGAAGACCCGGCCAACCAGCGCTGGGTGGCGATGCTGCTGTTCCATCACATCGCCATTGACCATGTGGCCATGCAGGTGGTGTACGAGGAGATCCACGCCTGCTTGTACGGCGATGTCGAACAACTCGGTGCGGCGGCGCCGTACCGCAACTATGTGGCCCAGGCGCGCCTGGGCACCACGGTAGAGGAACACGAGGGGTTCTTTCGCGACATGCTCGGCGATCTGGACGAGCCAACCCTGCCTTTCGGTCATCAGGACGTGCAGGGCTTTGAGCAGGTCAACGAACTGGCCCACGTCCTGGACGCCGACTTGAGTCGGCGCCTGCGTGCCCAGGCCCGGCAGCAGGTGGTCAGCGTTGCCAGCCTGCATCACTTGGCCTGGGCCCAGGTGCTGGGGCGCATTTCCGGACGTGACGATGTGGTGTTCGGCACTGTGCTGATGGGGCGCATGGGCGGTGGAGAGGGCAGTGAGCGCGGGCTCGGGCTGTTTATCAATACCTTGCCGCTGCGCCTGGATGTCGGCGCGCTGGACGTACAGGCGGCTGCCAAAGCCGCCCATGCGCGCTTGACGCGCCTGCTGGGCCACGAACACGCGCCGCTGGCGCTGGCCCAACGCTGCAGCGGCGTGGCCGCGCCTACGCCGTTGTTCAGTGCCTTGATCAACTATCGCCAGAGCCAGGCACCGGCGTCGAACGGGCCTCGATGGGACGGTATCGAATTGCTCGGCGGCGAGGGGCGCAGCAACTATCCGCTGGTGTTGTCGGTGGATGACGTCGGCGAGGATTTCAACCTGACGCTGCAAGGCGTCGCCAGCATGCCGTTGTCGCGCATCCTCGGTTATATGCTCACCGCGCTGCACAGCCTGGCCGATGCACTGGAGCAGGGCCGGACCACGCCGATGCAGGCCTTGCCGATCGTGCCCGCCGAGGAGCGGCACAGCCAGTTGATCGGCTTTAATGACACGGCCAGGGATTACCCGCGCGGGCAGACCATTCACGCTCTGTTCGAGGCCCGCGCGCTGGCGCAGCCCCAGGCGGTGGCCGTGCGCCAGGGCGAGCAGCAACTGAGCTATCAACAACTCAACGAGCGGGCCAACCAGCTGGCCCGCCACTTGATCGAACGGGGCGTGGGCCCCGACGAGCGCGTCGCTATCTGTGCGCGCCGCAGCGTCGACACCCTGGTGGGCCTGGTGGCGATCCTCAAGGCCGGTGCGGCCTACGTGCCGGTGGACCCGGCGCACCCCCAGGAGCGTATTGCCTACCTGTTGCAAGACAGCGCGCCCGTGGCGGTACTGGTGCAGGCGGCGACTGCGCCCCTGGTCGCCGGGCTTGCGGTTCCGGTCATCGATCTGGATTCCAACGCCTGGCACGCCGCGTCGGTCGGCAACCCGCAGGTGCACGGCCTGACCCCGGCGCACCTAGCCTATGTGATCTACACCTCCGGCTCTACCGGCCAGCCCAAAGGCGTGATGGTCGAACACCGGACCCTGGAGAACCTGGTGAACTGGCATTGCGAGGCGTTCGACCTGCACGCCGGCAGTCACACCTCCAGCGTCGCCGGTTTCGGTTTCGACGCCATGGCCTGGGAGGTCTGGCCGGCCTTGTGCGCAGGCGCGACCCTGCATCTGCCGCCCGCGCAGCAAGCCCATGAAGACATTGATGCGCTGCTGCAATGGTGGGTCGCCCAGCCGCTGGATGTGAGCTTCCTGCCGACGCCGGTGGCCGAATACGCGTTCAGCCAGCACCTGCAACACCCGACGCTGAAGACCCTGCTGATCGGCGGCGACCGTCTGCGTCAGTTCAACACGCCCCGGCGTTTCAACCTGGTCAACAACTACGGCCCGACTGAAGCCACGGTCGTCGCCACGTCCGGCTTGATCGAGGCGGGCAAGACCCTGCACATCGGCAAACCGGTGGCCAATGCGCAGGTGTACGTACTCGATGCACATCAGCAACTGCTGCCCCAGGGGGTGGCCGGTGAGCTGTATGTGGCCGGTGCCGGCGTGGCGCGGGGCTACCTGAACCGCCCCGAAATGACCGCCGAACGCTTCCTCCGCGACCCGTTCAGCCGCGACCCGCAGGCGCGTATGTACCGCACGGGTGACCTGGTGCGCTGGCGCGAGGACGGCACCCTTGAATACCTGGGGCGTAACGATGACCAGGTGAAAATCCGTGGCGTACGGATCGAACTGGGCGAAATCGACAGCTGCCTGGCCGTCCATCCCCAGGTTCGCGAAGCGGTGGTGCTGGCCCGGGACGGGCGCCTGGTGGCGTATTTCACCGCCGACGATGCGCTGGACGTCGAGCGCCTGCGTGGCTTTGTCCAGGCGCAACTGCCGGAATACATGGTCCCTGTCGCTTATGTGCGGCTGGACCATATGCCGCTCACGGCCAATGGCAAGCTTGATCGCAAGGCCCTGCCGGAACCGGGGCTGGAGGCGTTGCTCAGCCGCGGCTATGAAGCCCCGCAGGGCGAGGTGGAAAGCACCCTCGCGCAGATCTGGGCGGACGTGCTCAAACTGGAACAGGTGGGCCGCCACGACAATTTCTTCGAACTGGGCGGGCATTCGTTACTGGCAGTCAACCTGGTGGAGCGCATGCGCCAGGCGGGCCTGAGCGCCGATGTGCGCGTGCTGTTCAGCCAGCCCACCCTGGCGGCGCTGGCGGCGGCGGTGGGTGCCGGCAACGAAGTGATAGTGCCGGCCAATCGCATCCCTGCTGGTTGCACACACATCACTGCGGACCTGTTGCCGCTGGTGCAGATCAACCAGGCCAATATCGACCTGATCGTCGCCGCTGTGCCCGGCGGTGCGGCCAATGTGCAAGACATCTACCCATTGGCGCCGTTGCAGGAGGGCATTCTCTACCTGCATTTGTCGGCCGCGCACCGTGACCCGTATGTGCTCACGTCGCAGTTTGAACTGGCTGACAGCGAGCGGCTGCAGGCGTTTTGCCAAGCCCTGCAACAGGTGGTCGAGCGCCATGACATCCTGCGCACCGCCGTGCTCTGGGAAGGGCTGGATCAACCGGTGCAAGTGGTATTGCGCCATGCGCAATTGCCGGTTGAGCGGTTCAAACCGGCCCCAGGCCCCACCCCGGTGGCCGAGCAATTGCGCGCCGAGGTGCAAGCGCGTTATGCCCGTCTCGATCTGAACCAGGCACCCCTGATGCGCGTGGTCTACGCCGAGGATGCGGCACGCGGGAAAATCGTCGCGTTCTTCGTGTTCCACCACTTGGTGCTGGATCACACCGCTGTAGAGGTGGTGCAGCATGAAATGCAGGCGTATCTGCTGGGCGAGGCCGACCGGCTGGGCGCAGCGGTGCCGTATCGCAACTACGTCGCCCAGGCGCGCCTCGGCGTCAGTGAACAGCAGCATGAAACGTTCTTTCGCCAGATGCTGGCGGACATCGAGGAGCCGACCCTGCCGTATGGCTTCCAGATGGTCGAGGATGACGGGGCGAACATCGACGAAGCCGAGCTGACCCTGGACGCGGGCCTGAGCCGTCGGCTGCGTCTCCACGCCCGGCAACTGGGCGTCAGCCCGGCGAGCGTGTTTCACCTGGCCTGGGCGCGCGTGTTGAGTGTGGTCGCGCATACCGACCGGGTGGTCTTCGGCACGGTGATGATGGGCCGCATGCAGGGCGGAGACGGTGCCGACCGGGCACTGGGCATGTTTATCAATACCTTGCCCCTGCGCATCGATATCGATGACCAGGCCGTGCAGGCGGCGGTCAAGGCGACCCATGCCAGCCTGAGCGGCTTGCTCGGCCATGAGCACGCCTCGTTGGCGCTGGCGCAACGCTGCAGCAGCGTCGCACCGTCCACGCCGTTGTTCAGTGCCTTGCTCAACTACCGGCACAGTGCGCTGCCATCAGCGGCCGAGCAGGCCGAATACCAGCGCGCCTGGCGCGGCATTGATGTGGTGGATGTGCATGAGCGCACCAACTACCCGCTGAGCGTCAGTGTCAACGACCTGGGCGAGCAGTTCAGCCTGAGCGCATTGGCGGTTGCCGCGCTGGGCGCAGAGAAAATCTGTATTTACTTCAACACCGTCATCGAGCAACTGGTCGATGCACTGGACCATACGCCGTCCGCGCCACTCAATAGCGTGTCGATGTTGCCGCAGGCTGAGCGTCATCAAGTGCTGCAGGCGTTCAACGACACTCTCAGGGATTACCCGCACACGCACACCTTGCATCGGCGGTTCGAAGCCTGTGCAGCGGCTGAGCCGCAGTCGTTGGCGGCGGTGCATGGCAAGCAATCCTTGAGTTATGCGCAGTTGAACCAGCGGGCCAACCGCCTGGCCCATCACCTGATCGGCCTGGGCGTAGTCCCTGGTGACCGCGTGGCGATCCTGCTGGAGCGTTCCCTGGACCTGCTGGTCAGCCAGTTGGCAATCAGCAAGTGCGCGGCGGTGTATGTGCCGCTGGATGTCAACGCACCGTTGGACCGTCAAGGCTTCATGATTTCCGACAGTGGCGCGCAATGGGTGCTGACGGCAGCTTCCATCGAAGTGCCGACGGGCGCTCGTCGCCTGGACCTGGACACCCTGGACCTGAGCGCTGAGCCCACGCATAACCCGGCGCTGGAGCAATCCGCAGAAACGACGGCGTACATCATGTACACCTCCGGCTCCACCGGTACGCCGAAGGGTGTGCTGGTGCCGCATCGGGCGATCACACGTTTGGTGATCAACAACGGTTATGCCGATTTCAATCAGCATGACCGCGTGGCATTTGCCTCCAACCCGGCGTTCGACGCCAGCACCCTGGATGTGTGGGCGCCATTGCTCAATGGCGGCGCGGTGGTGGTGGTCGATCAGGACACGTTGCTGTCCCAGGCTGATTTTGCCGAGTTGTTGCAGGAGCAAGCGGTCAGCGTGTTGTGGATGACCGCCGGATTGTTCCACCAGTATGCCGAAGGGCTGCTGTCGGTTTTCCCGCAATTGCGTTACCTGATCGTCGGCGGTGATGTGCTCGATCCAAACGTGATCGCCAGAGTCCTTAAGGACGGTGCACCGCAACACTTGCTTAACGGCTACGGCCCGACTGAGGCGACGACGTTTTCGACCACCCATGAGATCACCCGGGCGGATGAAGGCAGCATCCCGATTGGTCGCCCAGTGGGCAACAGCCGTGCCTATGTGTTCGACGCCCGCCAACAACCAGTACCGGTCGGTGTGACCGGCGAGCTGTACATCGGTGGCCAGGGTGTTGCCCTGGGCTATCTGAATCGAGAAGACCTGACGGCAGAAAAATTCCTCACCGACCCGTTCAGCGACGGTGCGCTGATGTACCGCACCGGCGACCTGGTGGCCTGGCGTGCCGACGGCACCCTGCAGTATCAGGGGCGTAACGACCAGCAAGTGAAGATCCGCGGTTTCCGCATCGAACTGGGCGAGATCGAAACCCGCCTGGGCGAACACCCGCAGGTCAAGGATGCAGTGGTACTCGCCCGTCAGGACGAACCGGGGCACAAGCGTCTGGTGGCGTACTTCACCGAACGTGAAAGCCTGGACATCACCGCACTGCGTGACTACCTGTTGACCCAGTTGCCTGACTACATGGTGCCGGCCGCCTACGTACGGCTGGACAGCCTGCCGCTGACCAACAATGGCAAGGTTGACCGCAAGGCCTTGCCTGCACCGGATCAGGACGCACTGCTGAGCCGCGGCTACGAAGCGCCACAAGGTGAAGTGGAAACGGTGCTGGCGCAGATCTGGGCCGACCTGCTCAAAGTCGAGCAAGTCGGTCGCCACGATAACTTCTTCGAACTGGGCGGCCATTCGTTGATGGCAGTCAACCTGATCGAACGCATGCGTCGCGCCGACCTCAGCGCCGACGTGCGCGTGCTGTTCAGCCAGCCGACCCTGGCAGCGCTGGCGGCTGCGGTGGGCAGCGGGCGTGAGGTGGCTGTGCCGGCCAACCTGATCACGCCTGATTGCGTGCGCATCACGCCCGATCTGCTGCCCCTGATCACCCTGGACCAGGCGAGCATCGACCATATCGTCGCCCAGGTCCCGGGCGGCCTGGCCAACGTGCAGGACATCTACGCCCTGGCACCGTTGCAGGAAGGCATCCTGTACCACCACATCACGGCGGAGCAGGGCGACCCGTATTTGCTGCAGTCGCAAATGGCGTTCGACAGCGTGGAGCGTCTGCATCGCTTTGCCCACGCGTTGCAACGCGTGATTGACCGTCACGACATCCTGCGCACCGGGATTGTCTGGGAGGGTTTGAGCACCCCGGCGCAAGTGGTGTGGCGCAAGGCCGAACTGGCGGTGCAGGAGCTGGCCCTCGATCCGGCCGACGGCGACATTCTGGGCCAACTGCATGCGCGTTTTGATGCGCGGCACTACCGTCTCGATGTCAGCCAGGCACCACTGATGCGCCTGGCCTATGCCCGGGACGAACTCAACGACCGCACGGTAGCGGTGCTGCTGTTCCACCACACGGCGCTGGACCACACGGCGCTGGAGGTGGTCAGTTGGGAAATGGCGGCCAGTCTGCTGGGTTCCACCGAACCGCCGGCTGCACCGGTGCCTTACCGCAACTACGTGGCCCAGACGCGCCTGGGCGGCGTAGAACAGGAGCACGAAAGCTTCTTCCGCGAGATGCTCGGTGATGTCGACGAACCGACCTTGCCCTTTGGCTTGAAGGACGTGCAGAGCGACGGCAACACGGTGGCCGAAGTGACGCAGGCGCTGCCGGCAGACGTGAGCCAACGTCTGCGGCGGGCGGCACGCACCTTGGGGGTCAGTGTCGCCAGCCTGTTCCACCTGGCCTATGCCCAAGTGTTGGGTGCGGTGTCGGGCAAGCAGGATGTGGTGTTCGGCACGGTGCTGGTCGGGCGCATGCAGGGCGGCCAAGGCGCCGACCGCGCGCTGGGCATGTTCATCAACACCTTGCCATTGCGCGTCGAGCTCGGTCTGCACAGTGCACGAGACGGCGTGCGTATGACTCACGCGCGGCTGTCGGCGCTGCTGGGGCACGAGCATGCCTCACTGTCCCTGGCCCAGCGTTGCAGCGGCGTGGTCGCGCCGGCGCCGTTGTTCAGTGCGATGCTCAACTATCGTCACAGCGCCCGCGATGGCGTGATGCACCAGACCCGTGACGCCTGGGTCGGCATCCAGACCCTGGCCAGCGAGGAGCGTACCAACTACCCGTTGGCGTTGAACGTGGATGACCAAGGTGACAGCTTCCGCCTGAACGTGCAGGCCATCGCGGTGGATGCCCAGCGTGTGCTGGACTATGTACAGACGGCGTTGTGCAACCTGGTCCACGCGCTGGAGGACGCACCGCATACGGCCTTGCAGCAACTGTCGGTACTGCCGGCGGAGGAGCGCGAAACGCTGCTGGTGGCATTCAACGACACGGCCCGCGACTACCCGTTGCAACAAACCCTGCATGGCCTGTTCGAAGCCCAGGTACAACGCACGCCGGACACCATCGCGTTGCTGTCCGACACTCGGCAGCTGAGCTATCGCGCGCTGAACGAGCACGCCAACCGCCTGGCCCATCACCTGCGTGAGCTGGGTGTGCAGCCGGATTCGCGGGTGGCGATCTGCGTCGAGCGCAGCATCGAGATGGTCGTCGGCCTGCTGGCGATCCTCAAGGCCGGTGGCGGTTATGTGCCGCTGGACCCGGCTTACCCGCTGGAGCGCCTGGCCTACATGCTCGAAGACAGCGCGCCGGCGGTGCTGCTGGTGCAAGGCGCCACCCGCGCCTTGCTCGGTGATGTAAGTGTGCCGGTGGTCGACCTGGAGCACGTCACCTGGCACCACCAGCCGGCCAGTAACCCGCTGATTGCCGAATTGACCCCGCAACACCAGGCCTACGTGATCTATACCTCCGGTTCCACCGGCAAGCCCAAGGGTGTGATCAACGAACACAGCGCGGTCGTCAACCGCCTGCTGTGGATGCAGGAAGAGTACGGTCTCGACGCCGGCGACACGGTGTTGCAGAAAACCCCGTTCAGCTTCGATGTGTCGGTATGGGAATTCTTCTGGCCGTTGTTCACCGGTGCGCGCCTGGTCATGGCCCGCCCCGGTGGGCACAAGGACCCGCAGTACCTGTGCGAAATCATCCAGGCCGAACGGGTCACCACGCTGCACTTTGTGCCTTCGATGCTCGACGTATTCCTGGCCCATGGCGATGTCAGCCAGGCGGCCGGGCTGGTGCGGGTGATGTGCAGCGGTGAGGCACTGCCCGGCAGTGTGGTGCGACGCTTCAAGCAGCAACTGCCGGGCAGTGCTTTGTTCAACCTCTATGGGCCGACCGAAGCGGCGGTGGACGTCACTGCATGGGACTGCGCGGGGCCGATCACCCCGGACAACACGCCGATCGGCAAACCCATTGCCAACACCCGCATGTACTTGCTGGACGAACACTTGCAACCGGTGCCCCTGGGCGTCAGCGGTGAGCTGTTTATCGGTGGCGTGCAAGTCGCCCGTGGCTACTTGAACCGCCCGGAACTGACGGCCGAACGCTTCCTCGACGACCCGTTCAACACCGGGCGCATGTACCGCACCGGTGACGTTGGACGCTTTCTGCCCGATGGCAACATCGAGTACCTGGGGCGTAACGATGACCAGGTGAAGATCCGCGGCCTACGCATCGAACTGGGGGAAATCCAGGCGCGCCTCGCTGAATTCCCGCACATCCAGGAAGCCACGGTGCTGGCCCGCGAGGACGTGCCGGGCGACAAACGCCTGGTGGCCTATTACACCGGCGTGCCGGCCGAGGTCGAGGCGTTGCGCGCACATCTGCTGGCGCAATTGCCGGACTACATGGTGCCGCAGCTGTTTGTGCATCTCGATGCGCTGCCGCTGAGCCCCAACGGCAAGCTCGATCGCAAGGCCCTGCCGGCGCCGGACCTGGCGACCCTGCGGGTGCGCGCATATGAAGCGCCGGTGAGCGACACGGAAATGGCCCTGGCCCGGCTCTGGGGCGAATTGTTGAACGTTGAGCAAGTCGGTCGACACGACCACTTTTTTGAACTGGGCGGCCATTCACTACTGGCCGTCAGCCTCATCGGGCGCTTACGCCAGGAAGGCATCGATGCGAACGTCAAGGCGCTGTTCGAGCAACCCACGCTCTGGGAATACGCCGAAATTACAGAAAGAATGGAGATGGTCCTGTGAGTGTTCTCGAACTGTTGGCGACATTAAAAGAAAAAGACGTTCAACTTGCGGTCAAGGGTGAGCAGCTGGTAGTGCAGGGCAATAAGCAAGCGCTGAAGGAACCCAGCGTGCTGGCTTCGCTGCGTGAGCACAAGGCCGCGTTGATCGCTTTGATCAACGCCGGCGAGTACCGCGCAGAGCGTGCCGGGCAAGTCACCATTCCGGCCAACCGCATCCCCGCCGATTGCACACGCATTACCCCGGACATGCTGACGCTCGCCACGCTGGACCAGGCGGCTATCGAGCGCATTGTCGCGTGCATCCCCGGCGGTGCGGCCAACATCCAGGACATCTACCCGCTGGCACCGTTGCAATCTGGCCTGCTGTTCCATCACCTGTCCGAGCAACAGGGCGACCCTTACGTCTTGCAATGCATGATCGGCATGGACAATCGCCAATGCCTGGACAATTTCAACCAGGCCCTGCAACACGTGATTGACCGGCATGACAGCTTCCGCACGGCGGTATTTTGGGAAGGGCTCGACGAGCCCGTGCAAGTGGTTCTGCGCCAGGCCCGCCTGCAGGTCGAAGAGGTCGCCCTGGACCCGGCCGCCGGCGATATTCGCCAGCAACTGGAACAACACTTCGACAACCGGCATTACCGCCTGGACATCAGTCAGGCACCGCTGATCCGCATCGCCTGCGCCGAAGACCCGGTAAACGGGCGCTGGCTGGCTTTGATGATGTTGCATCACATCGTGTCCGACCATGCCGCGTTGGCCGTGGTGCAGCATGAAATCCAGCAATATTTGCTGGGCCAGGCTGCGCAACTGGGCAGGCCGGTGCCGTACCGCAATTATGTGGCGCAGGCGCGCCTGGGGGTCAGTGAGCAGCAACACGAAGCGTTTTTCCACGAGATGCTGGGTGAGGTCGATACGCCGACGCTGCCGTTGGGCCTGGCGGATGTGCAAGGTGACGGGCATTTGCTGCAGGAGGCCGCGCTGGTGATACCGGCGGCATTGGGGCAACGCCTGCGGGCCCAGGCGCGGCAGCAGGGGGTCAGTACGGCCAGTGTGTGCCACTTGGCGTGGGCCCAGGTGCTGGCGGCCGTTACCGGCAATGAGCGGGTGGTGTTCGGCACGGTATTCCTCGGGCGTATGGAAAGCGGCGAAGGGGCCGAACATGCGCTGGGCATGTTGATCAATACCTTGCCGCTGCGCGTGGACATCGGCGACCAGGATGCACGGGCTGCGCTCAAGGCCACCCATGCACGGCTTACGGCGTTGCTTGGCCATGAGCACGCGCCTCTGGTGCTGGCTCAGCGTTGCAGCGGTGTGGCTGCGCCGCAACCGTTGTTCAGCGCCTTGCTCAACTATCGCCACAGTGCGCATGACCTGGGGTCCGAGCAGGCCCGGGCCGCCTGGCGCGGTATTGAATTCTTCCATACCGAAGAGCGCACCAACTACCCGCTGACCCTGAGTGTCGATGAGCTGACTGATGGCTTCTCTTGCACCGTGCAGGCATTGCCGGTTTTGGGCGCGCAACGTTTCTGCGAGCGCATGCACACGGCCCTGGAGCATCTGGTGCAGGCGCTGGAGCAGGGCTCACCGGTGTCGGTCAATCAGCTGCCGGTGCTGCCGAGCGCCGAGCGTCAGCAGGTGCTTGAAGGTTTCAACCAGACCCAGGTCGACTACCCACGCGGGTTGACTATCCACCAGCGTATTGAACAGCAAGTGCAGCGCAACCCGCAGGCGGTCGCAGCGGTGTACGACGGACAGACGCTGTCCTATGCCCAGCTGAACCAACAGGCCAATCACCTGGCCATTCAACTGATCGAACTAGGCGTGCAGCCTGACGACCGTGTGGCCATCTGCGCGCGACGCAGCCTGGAAACCCTGGTCGGGCTGGTGGCGATTCTAAAGGCCGGTGCGGCGTATGTACCGGTCGATCCGGCGCACCCGCTGGACCGTATCGGCTACTTGCTCGAAGACAGCGCCCCGGTTGCCGTGCTGGTGCAACCCGGCTTGGCCGAGCGTTTGCCGACGCTGCAGGTGCCGGTGCTCGAACTCGACGGTCGCCTGCTGCATGGCGGTGCCTGTGACAATCCGCAGATCGCCGGCCTGACCCCGGCGCACTTGGCCTATGTGATTTACACGTCCGGCTCCACCGGCCTGCCCAAGGGCGTGATGGTGGAACACCAGACCCTGGAAAACCTGGTCAACTGGCATTGCGAGGCGTTCGACCTGCATGCCGGCAGCCACACCTCCAGCGTCGCCGGTTTCGGTTTTGATGCGATGGCCTGGGAAGTCTGGCCGGCCCTGTGCGTGGGGGCGACCCTGCATCTGCCGCCGGCGGCGCAGGGCAACGAAGACATCGATGCCTTGCTCGCCTGGTGGCTGGCCCAGCCGCTGGATGTGAGCTTCCTGCCGACGCCGGTGGCCGAATACGCCTTCAGCCAGCACCTGCAACACCCGACCCTCAAGACCCTGCTGATCGGCGGCGACCGTCTGCGCCAGTTCAGCCAGGCGCAACGCTTCACCCTGGTCAACAACTATGGCCCGACCGAGGCCACGGTGGTGGCGACCTCGGGCGTGATCACGGCAGGGCAGACCTTGCACATCGGCAAACCGGTGGCCAATACCCAGGCGTACTTGCTCGACGCCCAACTCAAGCCGGTCCCGCTGGGCGTGACCGGTGAGCTGTACGTGGGCGGTGCCGGGGTAGCGCGGGGTTACTTGAACCGTGCACAAATGACCGCTGAACGCTTTCTCAAGGACCCGTTCAGCGCCGACCCGCAGGCGCGGATGTACCGCACCGGCGACCTGGCGCGCTGGCTGCCCGACGGCAACCTTGAATACCTGGGGCGTAACGACGACCAGGTGAAAATCCGTGGCGTACGTATCGAACTGGGCGAAATCGACAGCTGCCTGGCCGCCCATCCTCAAATCCGTGAAGCGGTGGTACTGGCCCGTGACGGGCGCCTGGTCGCCTATTTCACCGCCCGCGATGCGCTGGACGTCGAGAGCCTGCGCGGCTTTGTCCAGGCGCAACTGCCGGAGTACATGGTGCCGGCCGCCTATGTGCGGCTGGACCATATGCCGCTGACCGCCAACGGCAAGCTGGACCGCAAGGCCCTGCCGGAGCCGGACCAGGACGCTATGCTCAGCCGCAGCTATGTGGCGCCCCAGGGCGAAGTGGAAACGGTGCTGGCGCAGATCTGGGCCGATGTGCTCAAGGTCGAGCGCGTGGGGCGGCATGACCATTTCTTTGAGTTGGGCGGGCATTCGTTGCTCGCGGTGGGGCTGGTCAGTCGTATGCGTCAGGCCGGTTTGAATGCAGACGTGCGCGTGCTGTTCAGCCAGCCGACCCTGGCGGCGCTGGCCGCGGCTGTCGGCCATGGCCGTGAAGTGACGGTTGAACCCAACCGTATTCCAGCGGATTGCCAACGCATTACCCCGGACCTGTTGCCGCTGATCACGCTGGACCAGAGCAGCATTGACCGCATTGTCGACAGCGTGCCGGGTGGTGTCGGCAATGTGCAGGATATCTACCCGCTGGCGCCGTTGCAGGAAGGTATTCTTTACCATCACCTCAGCGCCGCGCAGGGCGACCCGTACTTGCTGCAGGCGCGTTTCAGCTTTGCCGACACGCAGCGTTTGCAGGCGTTCGCCGAGGCGCTGCAGGCGGTGATCGATCGTCATGACATTCTGCGCACCGCCATCGTGCTCCAGGGTTTGCAGGCGCCAGTGCAAGTGGTCTGGCGCAAGGCCGAGCTGGACGTGCAAGGTGTGGCGGTGGACGCGGCCAAAGGCGACGTGCTGGCGCAACTGGAGCAGCGTTTTGGTGCCCGCCACCATCGCCTGGACCTGGCCCGCGCGCCGCTGATGCAACTGGTGTATGCCGAAGACCCGCTCAATCAGCGGGTGGCGGCGATCCTGCTGTTTCACCATATTGCCCTTGACCACACCGCGCTGGAGGTGGTGAGCCAGGAAATGCAGGCGTACCTGCTGGACCCGGCGGCCGAACTGCCCGCGCCGGTGCCGTATCGCAATTACGTGGCTCAGGCCCGCCTGGGTGTCAGTGAACAAGAGCACGAGACGTTCTTTCGCGAGCTGCTGGGGGATATCGAGGAGCCGACGTTGCCCTTTGGCTTGCAGGATGTGCAAGGCGATGCCCAGGCGATCGAAGAGGCCAGCCTGCGTGTCGACCCCGAGTTGAACCGGCGCCTGCGTAGCCAGTTGCGCCACCTCGGGGTCAGCGCCGCCAGTGTCTTTCACTTGGCCTGGGCCCAGGTGTTGGCCGGGGTGACCGGTAAGCAAGATGTCGTGTTCGGCACGGTGCTGATGGGCCGCATGCTCGGTGGCGAAGGCGCCGAGCGGGCGCTGGGTATCTTCATCAACACCTTGCCGCTGCGCATCGATGTGGATGGCCGTGATGTTCGCGCCGGTGTGCGCCAGGCGCACTCGCGCCTGAGCGCGCTGCTGGGCCATGAACATGCAGCGCTGGCCCTGGCGCAACGTTGCAGCCAGGTGCTGGCGCCGTTGCCGTTGTTCAGTGCGCTGCTCAACTATCGCCACAGCAGTATCGCTGGCGGGGCGGCGCAGGATCAGGCCTGGCAGGGTATGGAAGGGCTCGGCGGCGAAGAACGCACCAACTACCCGTTGACCTTGAACGTCGACGAATGGGGCGACGGTTTCAGCCTTACGGTGTTGACCCTGCCCCAGGTCGGCGCGCAACGGCTGTGCGCTTTTGTGCATCAGGCGTTAGAACACTTGGTACAGGCACTGGAGCAAGCCCCCGCGACTGCATTGCACGCACTGACAATCTTGCCGGCGGATGAGCGCGAACAAGTGTTGACCGCCTTCAACTCCACGACACGGGAGTACCCGGTTGCGCAAACCGTCCACGGGGTTTTCGAAACGCATGCTGCCGCACAACCGACCGCATTGGCGGCCGTGCACGCAGAGCAACGGGTGACCTATGCCGACCTGAATGCGCGGGCCAACCGCCTGGCCCATCACCTGCTCGGCCTGGGCGTAGCCCCCGGCGACCGTGTGGCGATCCTGCTGGAGCGCTCCGTGGACCTGCTGGTCAGCCAGCTGGCAATCAGCAAGTGCGCGGCGTTGTATGTGCCGCTGGATGTCAACGCACCGTTGGACCGTCAGGGTTTCATGATTTCCGACAGTGGCGCGCAATGGGTGCTGACGGCAGCCTCGATTGAAGCGCCGACGGGCGCTCGTCGCCTGGACCTGGACACCCTGGACCTGAACGCCGAGCCCGCGCATAACCCGGCGCTGGGGCAATCCGCCGAGACGGCGGCGTACATCATGTACACCTCCGGCTCCACCGGCACGCCAAAGGGTGTGCTGGTGCCGCACCGTGCAATCACGCGCCTGGTGATCAACAACGGCTATGCCGATTTCAATCAGCATGACCGCGTGGCATTTGCCTCCAACCCGGCGTTCGACGCCAGCACCCTGGATGTGTGGGCACCATTGCTCAATGGCGGCGCGGTGGTGGTGGTCGATCAGGACACGTTGCTGTCCCAGGCCGATTTCGCCTCTCTGTTGCAGGAGCAAGCGGTCAGCGTGTTGTGGATGACCGCCGGGTTGTTCCATCAATACGCCGAAGGGCTGCTGCCGGTGTTCCCGCAACTGCGTTACTTGATCGTCGGTGGCGATGTACTGGACCCGAACGTGATCGCCAGAGTCCTTAAGGACGGTGCACCCCAGCACCTGCTTAACGGCTACGGCCCGACTGAGGCGACGACGTTCTCGACCACTTATGAAATCACGCGGGCGGATGAAGGCAGCATTCCGATTGGCCGTCCGGTGGGCAACAGCCGTGCCTATGTGCTCGACGCCCGCCAACAACCGGTACCGGTCGGTGTCACCGGCGAGCTGTACATCGGTGGCCAAGGGGTTGCCCTGGGCTATCTGAACCGAGCTGATCTGACGGCGGAAAAATTCCTCGTCGACCCGTTCAGCGACGGTGCGCTGATGTACCGCACCGGGGACCTGGTGGCGTGGCGTGCCGACGGCACCTTGCAGTATCAGGGGCGTAACGACCAGCAGGTGAAGATCCGTGGTTTCCGCATCGAACTGGGCGAGATCGAAACCCGCCTGGGCGAACACCCGCAGGTCAAAGACGCAGTGGTACTCGCCCGGGAAGACGAACCGGGGCACAAGCGCCTGGTGGCGTACTTCACCGAGCGTGAAAGTGTCGATATCCAATCATTGCGTGAGCATCTGCAAGCGCAGTTGCCGGACTACATGGTGCCGGCCGCCTACGTACGCCTGGACAGCCTGCCGCTGACCAACAACGGCAAGGTCGACCGTAAAGCTTTGCCCGCGCCGGACCAGGATGCGCTGCTCAGCCGTGGCTATGAGGCGCCGCAGGGTGAAGTGGAAAGCGTGCTGGCGCAGATCTGGGCGGATGTGCTCAAGGTCGAGCAGGTCGGCCGTCATGACAACTTCTTTGAGCTGGGCGGGCACTCGTTGCTGGCGGTCAGCCTGATCGAACGCATGCGCCAGGCTGACCTCAGCGCCGACGTGCGCGTGCTGTTTCGCCAGCCCACCCTGGCGGCGCTGGCGGCAGCCGTGGGCAGCGGGCGTGAGGTGGCCGTGCCGGCCAACCTGATCACGCCTGACTGCGTGCGCATCACTCCCGATCTGCTGCCCTTGATCACTCTGGATCAGGCGAGCATCGAGCATATCGTCGCCCAGATCCCGGGTGGTGCGGCGAACGTGCAGGATATCTACCCGTTGGCGCCGTTGCAGGAAGGTGTGCTCTATCACCATATCCGTGCCGAAGCCGGCGACCCCTACCTGCTGCAATCGAGCTATGGGTTCGACAACCTGGAGCGCTTCCAGGTGTTTGTCGAGGTGCTGCAGGCGGTGATCGATCGCCATGACATCTTGCGCACCAGCCTCGTCTGGCAAGGACTGGAAAGCCCGGTGCAAGTGGTGTGGCGCAAGGCCGCGCTGGTGGTGCAGGAAATGCTCGCGCAGCCAGACGGCGGTGATGTCGCCAGCCAGTTGCGTGAGCGTTTCGACGCCCGCCACTATCGCCTGGACCTGACCCAGGCGCCGTTGATGCGCATCATCTATGCCCATGACGAGGCCAACCAGCGTGTCGTCGCGTTGCTGATGTTCCATCACTTGGTCATGGACCATACCGCCCTGGAAGTGGTGCAACAGGAAATGCACCTGTTACTGCAGGGGCAAGTGGAACAACTCAAGCATGCGGTGCCCTACCGCAACTATGTGGCGCAGGCGCGCCTGGGCAGCAGTGATGCGGAGCACGAGCGGTTTTTCCGCGAGATGCTCAGTGATATCGACGAGCCGACCTTGCCGTTCGGTTTGCAGGATGTGCAGGGCGACGGGCATGGCGTGGGCGAAGCCGCGCACCTGCTCGACAGGGGCTTGAGCCTGCGTCTGCGCGAACAGGCGCGCCAGGCCGGTGTGAGCGCCGCCAGCCTGTTTCACCTGGCTTGGGCGAGTGTGTTGGGCAGCGTCTCGGGCCGTCGGGAAGTGGTGTTCGGCACCGTACTGCTCGGCCGCATGCAAGGCGGGGAAGGGGCGGATCGCGGGCTGGGGATGTTTATCAATACCTTGCCGCTGCGAGTCGATATCGACGCTGCAGGCGTGCGCTCGGCCGTCAAGGCAACCCATGCGCGCCTGACGGCGTTGCTGGGGCACGAGCATGCGTCACTGGCCTTGGCCCAGCGTTGCAGTGGCGTGCCGGCGAGCGTGCCGTTGTTCAGCGCCTTGCTCAACTACCGGCACAGTAGCGTTGCAGAAAACATTGCCGAGCTCGAAGCGGTATGGCACGGCATGTACTTCCTGCATGCCGAAGAGCGCACCAACTACCCGATCACCCTGAGCGTGGATGACCTGGGCGAGCAATTCAATCTCAATGCGCTGGTGGCTTCGCCGCTGCAGGCGCAGCGCATCTGCGACTACCTGCTCACCGCCGTGGAACAACTGGTACAGGCGCTGGAACAATCGCCCCACCTGCCATTCGAGCAGTTGTCGGTGTTGCCGGCGGCCGAAGTCCGCCAGGTACTGGTCGAGTTCAACGCAACCACCCGTGCCTTCCCCGAAACGCAGATGCTGCATGCATTGTTCGAAGCCCATGCAGCGGCTGAACCGCAGGCGTTGGCGGCGGTGCATGGCAAGCAATCCTTGAGTTATGCGCAATTGAACCAGCGGGCCAACCAGTTGGCCCATTACCTGATCGGCCTGGGCGTAGCCCCCGGCGACCGCGTGGCGATCCTGCTGGAGCGCTCCGTGGACCTGCTGGTCAGCCAACTGGCAATCAGCAAGTGCGCGGCGGTGTATGTGCCGCTGGATGTCAACGCACCGCTGGACCGTCAGGGTTTCATGATTTCCGACAGTGGCGCGCAATGGGTGCTGACGGCAGCCTCCATCGAAGTGCCGACGGGCGCCCGTCGCCTGGATCTGGATACCCTGGATCTGAGTCTCGAGCCGGATCACAACCCGGCGCTGGAGCAATCCGCCGAGACGGCGGCGTACATCATGTACACCTCCGGCTCCACCGGCACGCCGAAGGGCGTGCTGGTACCGCATCGGGCAATCACACGTTTGGTGATCAACAACGGTTATGCCGATTTCAATCAGCATGACCGCGTGGCATTTGCCTCCAACCCGGCGTTCGACGCCAGCACCCTGGATGTGTGGGCGCCATTGCTCAATGGCGGCGCGGTGGTGGTGGTCGATCAGGACACGTTGCTGTCCCAGGCCGATTTCGCTTCTCTGTTGCAGGAGCAAGCGGTCAGCGTGTTGTGGATGACCGCTGGGTTGTTCCATCAATACGCCGAAGGGCTGTTGCCGGTGTTCCCTCAACTGCGTTACCTGATCGTCGGCGGCGATGTACTGGACCCGAACGTAATCGCCAGAGTCCTTAAGGACGGTGCACCCCAGCACTTGCTCAACGGCTACGGCCCGACCGAAGCCACCACCTTCTCGACCACTTATGAAATCACCCGGGCGGATGAAGGCAGCATTCCAATCGGTCGCCCGGTAAGCAACAGCCGTGCCTATGTGCTCGACGCCCGCCAACAACCAGTACCGGTCGGTGTCACCGGCGAGTTGTACATCGGAGGCCAGGGTGTTGCCCTGGGCTATCTGAACCGAGCTGATCTGACTGCGGAAAAATTCCTCATCGACCCGTTCAACGACGGTGCGCCGATGTATCGCACCGGCGACCTGGTGGCCTGGCGTGGCGACGGCACCCTGCAGTATCAGGGGCGTAACGACCAGCAGGTGAAGATCCGCGGTTTCCGCATCGAACTGGGCGAAATTGAAACCCGCCTGGGCGAACACCCGCAGGTCAGGGACGCAGTGGTACTCGCGCGGGAAGACGAACCGGGGCACAAGCGCCTGGTGGCGTACTTCACCGAGCGTGAAAATGTCGACCTCCAGGCACTGCGTGAGTATCTGCAAGGGCAGTTGCCGGATTACATGGTGCCGGCGGCCTATGTGCGCCTGGACAGCCTGCCGCTGACCAACAACGGCAAGGTCGACCGTAAAGCCTTGCCTGCACCGGATCAGGACGCACTGCTGAGCCGTGGCTACGAAGCGCCGCAGGGGGAAGTGGAAAGCGTGCTGGCGCAGATTTGGGCGGATGTGCTCAAGGTCGAGCAGGTCGGTCGCCACGATAACTTCTTCGAACTGGGCGGCCATTCGTTGATGGCAGTCAACCTGATCGAACGCATGCGTCGTGCCGACCTCAGCGCCGACGTGCGCGTGCTGTTCAGCCAGCCCACCCTGGCGGCGCTGGCGGCAGCCGTGGGCAGCGGGCGTGAGGTGGCCGTGCCGGCCAACCTGATTACGCCTGATTGCGTGCGCATCACCCCGGACCTGCTGCCCCTGGCGAACCTGGACCAGGCAGCGATTGACCGGATTGTCGCCAGCGTGCCGGGCGGACTGGCCAATGTGCAGGACATCTACGCCCTGGCACCGTTGCAGGAAGGCATCCTGTACCACCATATCGCGGCGGAGCAGGGCGACCCGTATTTGCTGCAGTCGCAACTGGAATTCGACGACATCGGACGTCTGCAAGCATTCGCCCAGGCGTTGCAGGCGGTGATCGATCGCCATGACATCCTGCGCACCGCCGTGGTCTGGGAGGACCTGGCCACTCCGGCCCAGGTGGTCTGGCGCAAGGCCGAGCTGCCGGTAGAAGCCGTGAGCCTTGACCCGGCCGCCGGCGATATTCTGAGCCAACTGCATGCGCGTTTTGATGCGCGGCATTACCGTCTCGATGTCGGCCAGGCCCCGCTGATTCGCCTGGTGTACGCCGAAGACCGCGCCAACCAGCGGGTTGTGGCGATCCTGTTGTTCCACCATCTGGCGCTGGACCATACCGCCCTGGAAGTGGTCAGCCAGGAAATGCAGGCCAGCCTGTTGGGGGAGGCCGAGCCATTGGCGGCGCCGACTCCGTACCGCAATTATGTGGCCCAGGCGCGCCTGGGGCTCAGTGAGCAGGAACACGAGGCGTTCTTCCGCGACATGCTCGGCGATATCGATGAACCGACCTTGCCGTTCGGTTTGCAGGACGTGCAAGGCGAAGGCCATGCCATCCGTGAAGCCTCGGTGGCCCTGGACAGCGATTTGAGCCGGCGCCTGAGGGCGCGGGCGCGACTGCTGGGGGTCAGTGCCGCCAGCGTGTTCCATCTGGCGTGGGCGAAGGTGCTGAGCTGCGTATCCGACTCCCGGCAGGTGGTGTTCGGCACCGTCCTGATGGGGCGCATGCAGGGCGGAGACGGAGCCGACCGGTCGCTGGGCATGTTTATCAATACCCTGCCGTTACGGGTCGACACCGAAGGGTTGGGGGTGCAGGCCGCGGTCAAGGCGACCCATGCACGCTTGACTGGCCTGCTGGGGCATGAACATGCGTCGCTGGCCCTGGTGCAGCGTTGCAGCGGGGTTGCGCAGTCGACCCCGCTGTTCAGTGCACTGCTCAACTATCGCCATACCCCGGCGGCCCATACCGGCCTGACGGCCGAGATGGAGCAAGCGTGGCGCGGCATGCGCTTCCTGACTTCCGAGGAGCGCACCAACTACCCGGTCAGCCTGAGCGTCAACGACCTGGGCGAAGACTTCAGCCTGGACGCGCTGACGGTTGCATCGGTCGATCCGCAACTGATCTGCGGCTACCTCGTGACCCTGCTCGAACAACTGGTCGACGCCCTGGAACAAGCGCCACAACGGCCTTTGGAGCAGCTGTCGATCCTCTCGCCGGCGCAGACCCGTCAGTTGCTCTCGGACTTCAACGCCACCGATGCAGATTACCCACGGGACCTGACCGTGGTGCAGATGATCGAGGCGCACGCCTTGCACACCCCACACGCCGTCGCGGTGGTGCTGGGTGAGCAGGTGTTGAGCTATCGCCAACTGAACGAGCAGGCCAACCAGGTCGCGCATCACCTGCGCGGCCTTGGGGTGCAGGCCGATACGCGCGTAGCCATCTGCATGGAGCGCAGCCTGGCGATGATTGTCGGGCTGCTGGGGATCCTCAAATCGGGAGCCGCTTACGTACCGCTCGACCCCGAGTACCCGGCGCAGCGTCTGGCCTTGGCCCTGCAAGACAGCCAGCCGCTGGCGGTGCTGGTCCACGCACACACTCGCACGGTGCTGGGTGATACCCACATCGCACAGGTGGACCTGGACGATGCCTCGTTGAGCGCGCAGCCACGGCATAACCCGGCCGCGGTGGCCGGGCCGAATGACCTGGCCTACGTGATCTTCACTTCCGGCTCCACCGGCCGCCCCAAAGGGGTAATGGTGGAGCATGGTTCGCTGGTCAACCACGTCACCTGGCAGACCCGTGCGTTTGGTTTTGATGCCAACGAGCGGATCTTGCAGCGTACCTCGGTGGCCTTTGACGCCTCCGTCTGGGAAATCTGGACGCCGTTGGCGATTGGCGCGCGCCTGGTGCTGTTGCCGGCGCACGCCTCGAGGGATGTCGAGCAAATGGCGCAGACCCTGGTGGAACACCAGGTCAGCGTCGCGCAGTTTGTGCCGAGCCTGCTGCGTCTGTTGGTGCAACTGCCTGCCAGCGGGGTGCGGTGCCGTTACCTGTTCAGCGGCGGTGAAGTGCTGGACCCACAGCTGGCGATGCAGGCGCGGGCGCTGACCACCCACGGGATCGTCAACCTATATGGGCCGACTGAAGCCACTATCGACAGCACATCGTGGACCTGTGACGGCAGCGCGCCAGTTGAGTCAGTGCCGATCGGCAAGCCCATCGCCAATGCCCGGGCCTATGTGCTCGACGCTCGCCATGAACCGGTGGCGCTGGGCGTGGTGGGTGAGTTGTACATCGGTGGCGCCGGTGTGGCCCGCGGGTATCTGGGCCGGGATGACTTGACGGCCGAGCGCTTCCTGGCGGACCCGTTCACCGGCCGCGGGCGCCTGTATAAAACCGGCGATCTGGTGCGCTACCTGGCCGACGGTACCCTGGAGTACGTGAGGCGCAATGACGATCAGGTCAAGTTGCGTGGCTTGCGCATCGAACTGGGTGAAATCGAAGCCCACCTGACGGCGCGTGCCGATGTCCAGGAAGCCGTCGTGCTGGTGCGCGATGAGCGCCTGGTGGCGTATTGCACGCGGCGCGAGGCGCAATCGGACATCGATATCGAAGCCCTGCGCGAGCATGTGCAGCAGTACGTGCCGGCCTACATGGTGCCGCAGGCGTATGTGGTGCTGGATGCGCTGCCGCTGAGCCCCAATGGCAAGCTGGACCGCAAGGCGCTGCCGGAGCCGGGCATGGAGGCGGTGATTGCGCGGGGTTATGAAGCGCCGAGCGGTGCGGTCGAAACCCTGCTGGCACAGATCTGGGCCGATGTGCTCAAGGTAGAAAAGGTCGGTCGCCACGATCACTTCTTCGAGTTGGGCGGGCATTCGCTGCTGGCCGTCGGCCTGATCGGACGCATGCGCCAGGCCGGTCTCAACGCCGACGTGCGCGTCTTGTTCAACCAGCCGACTCTGGCGGCGCTCGCCGCTGCCGTGGGCAGCGGGCGCGAGATCGAGGTGCCGGCCAACGCTATCCCGGCGGATTGCACGCACATCACGCCGGACCTGCTGCCGCTGCTGACACTCGACCAGCCGAGCATCGACCGTATCGTTGCCACGGTCGCAGGCGGTGCGGCCAACGTGCAGGACATCTACCCGCTGGCGCCGCTGCAGGAAGGTATTCTTTACCACCACATCAGCGCCGAACAGGGCGACCTGTATGTGCAGCAAGGGCAGTTCGCGTTTGCCGATCTTGCGCGTATGCAGCAGTTTGTCCAGGCCTTGCAACAGGTCATCGACCGCCACGATGTGCTGCGTACCGGGTTTGTCTGGGAAGGCCTGGAACAGCCGGTGCAGGTGGTCTGGCGCCAGGCGCGGATGATCACCCGGGCGGTGCAGTTCGATCCGCGCGGCGGCGACATCGCCGCGCAACTGGCGGCGCATGTCGACCCGCGCCGCCATCGCTTGAACGTGACCCAGGCGCCACTGATGCAACTGGTGTATGCCGACGATGAGGCGGGCCAGCGGATCGTCGCCACGTTGCTGTTCCATCACACGGTCATGGACCACATGGCCATGGACGTGGTGTGGCGGGAAATGGAAGCGTTCCTGCTCGGCAAGGGTGATGAACTGGTCGCCTCCGTGCCTTACCGCAACTACGTGGTGCAAACGCGCCTGGCGAGTCGCGAGCAGGAACACGAGAGCTTCTTCCGCGACATGCTGGGGGATATCGACGAGCCGACCCTGCCGTTCGGGCAACAGGATGTCCGCGACGACGGCTACGATATCGACGAGGTCGACCTGACCCTGGATGCCGGCCTGAGCCGACGCCTGCGCGCGGTGACCCGCCAGAATGGCGTCAGTCCGGCCAGCCTGTTCCATTTGGCCTGGGCACGGGTGCTGGGCGTGGTTTCCAGCACCGAGCGGGTGGTGTTCGGCACGGTGATGATGGGCCGCTTGCAGGGTGGAGAGGGCGCCGACCGTGCGGTGGGCATGTTCATCAATACCTTGCCGCTGCGGGTCGATATCACCGGCCAAGGGGTGAGGGAGGCGGTCAAGGCCACCCATGCACGGTTGTCGGGTCTGCTTGCCCATGAACTGGCCTCTCTGGCCCAGGTGCAGCGTTGCAGCAGTGTGCCGCAATCGCTGCCTTTGTTCAGTGCGTTGTTCAATTACCGCCATACGCCGAGCAACGCTGCTGAAGTTTCTGAAGCGTCGCTGCGCGCGTGGCAAGGCATGCAGTTGTTGCAGGCGCGGGAGCGCTCCAACTATCCGCTGACCTTGAGCGTCAACGATTTGGGCGAGGCTTTCAGCCTGAGCGCGCTGGCGCTGGCGTCGATAGGTGCAGAACGCCTTTGCGACTACGTGAACCGGGTCGTCGAGCAGTTGGTCGAGGCCCTGGAGCACGCGCCGCAGACCGCAATGAACAGCCTGTCGATTCTGCCCGCCGAGGCCCATCGACAGTTGGTCGAAGGCTTCAACGCTACCCGTGTCGACTACCCTCGCGGCTTGACCATTCACCAACGCTTCGAGCAGCAGGTCGAGTTGTACCCGCATTCGCTGGCGGCGGTGTACCAGGGTCAGAGCCTGACCTACGTCGAACTCAATCGCCAAGCCAACCGACTGGCACACCAGTTGATCGAACTGGGGGTGCAACCGGATGATCGCGTGGCGATCTGTGCACAGCGCAGCCTGGAAATGCTGGTAGGCCTGGTCGCGATTCTCAAGGCCGGCGCGTGTTATGTGCCGATTGATGCGGCGCACCCGGTCGAGCGCCTGAGTTACCTGCTCGGCGACAGCGCACCGGTGGCCGTGCTGATCCAGCCGGCACTGGCGCAGCGTTTGCCGACCGTGACCGTGCCGGTCTTGGAGCTGGACAGCCGCCTGTGGCAAGGCCCGTCCAAAGGCAACCCGCAGATCGCCGGCCTGACCCAGGCCCACCTGGCGTACGTGATCTACACCTCCGGTTCCACCGGCTTGCCCAAAGGCGTGATGGTGGAGCATCACACCTTGGAAAACCTGGTGAGCTGGCACTGCGATGCATTTGAACTGGGCCACGGCAGCAAGACGTCGAGCGTCGCCGGTTTTGGTTTCGACGCCATGGCCTGGGAAGTCTGGCCGGCGTTGTGCACCGGTGCGACCCTGTATATGCCGCCGGCCCATGACGGCAGTGAAGACATCGATGCGCTGCTGCAGTGGTGGCTGGCCCAGCCGCTGGATGTCAGCTTCCTGCCGACGCCGGTGGCGGAATACGCCATCAGTCAAGACCTGCAACACCCGACGCTTAAGACCCTGTTGATCGGCGGCGACCGCCTGCGTCAGTTCAACAAGCCGCAGCGTTTCAACCTGGTCAACAACTACGGCCCGACCGAAGCCACGGTGGTGGCGACCTCCGGGCGCGTCGAAGCCGGGCAGGTGCTGCATATCGGCAAGCCGGTGAGCAATGCCCAGGTCTATCTGCTCGATGAATGCTTGCAGCCGGTCCCTCTGGGTGTCGCGGGTGAGTTGTACGTGGCGGGCGCCGGTGTGGCGCGGGGTTACCTGAACCGTCCGCAGATGACCGCCGAACGCTTCCTCAAGGACCCGTTCAGCGAGGATCCGCAGGCACGCATGTACCGCACCGGCGACCTCGCGCGCTGGCTGGAGGACGGTACGCTCGATTACCTGGGGCGTAACGATGACCAGGTGAAAATCCGCGGTGTGCGCATCGAGCTGGGTGAAATCGAAACCCGCCTGGGCGAACAGGCCGGTGTCCGCGAAGCCGTGGTGCTGGCCCGTGAAGGGCGCCTGGTGGCGTACTTCACCGAACACGTCACGCACCAGCCGCCACTGGATATCGAAGCCCTGCGCAGCGGCTTGCAAGCCTGCCTGCCGGAGTACATGGTGCCGGCCGCCTATGTGCGCCTGGACCATATGCCGCTGACCGCCAACGGCAAGCTCGACCGCAAGGCCCTGCCGGAACCGGGGCTGGAGGCGCTGGTCAGCCGAGGCTATGAAGCCCCGGAGGGCGAGGTGGAAAGCACCCTCGCGCAGATCTGGGCGGATGTGCTCAAGCTGGAACAGGTGGGCCGTCACGACAACTTCTTCGAGTTGGGCGGGCATTCGTTGCTGGCCGTGGGCCTGGTGGAGCGTATGCGCCAGGCGGGCTTGCAGGCGGATGTGCGCGTGCTGTTCAGCCAGCCCACCCTGGCGGCGCTGGCGGCGGCGGTGGGCGCCGGCAACGAAGTGGCGGTACCGGCCAATCGCATCGACGCCGGTTGCACGCAGATCACCCCGGAGCTGCTGCCCTTGGCCACGCTGGATCAGGCGAGCATCGACCGGATCGTCGCCAGCGTGCCGGGTGGCGTGGCCAACGTGCAGGACATCTATGCCTTGGCGCCGCTGCAGGAAGGCCTGTTGTATCACCACATCAGCGCCGAACACGGCGACCCGTACCAGCAACATGCGCTGTTCGCGTTCGACAGCCGCCAACGGCTGGACCGGTTCGCCCAGGCCCTGCAACAGGTGATCGGCCGCCACGACATCCTGCGTACCGGGCTGTTCTGGGAGCAACTGGAAGCGCCGGTGCAAGTGGTCTGGCGCGAGGCTCCGCTGGCGGTGGGCGAACTCATCCCGCAAGCCGGTGATGTGCTGGCGCAACTGCGTGAGCACTTCAGCCTCGGCCGCCATCGCATGGATATCCGCCAAGCGCCGATGATGCACCTGGGCTTTGCCCATGATCCGCAGCACCAGCGCTGGATCGGCATGCTGTCCTTCCACCACCTGGTCAACGACGCGACGTCCATGGGCGTGCTGATGGCGGAAATCGAGGCGCACATGACCGGTCGCGAGCAGCAATTGGGGGCTTCGGTGCCGTACCGCAACTACGTGGCCCAGACCCGTCAGGGCAAGGACCGCGCCGCCCATGAAACATTCTTCAGCGACATGCTTGGCGATGTCGACGAACCGACCTTGCCGTTTGGCGTGCAGCGCATTGACAGCGAGCGAGATGCCACCGAGGAGGTCGATCACTGGCTGGGCGCGGCCTTCAGCCAGCGTCTGCGGCGCCAGGCTCGGCACCTGGGGGTGAGTGCCGCCACGCTGTATCACTGGGTCTGGGCGCAGGTCATCGGCACGGTGTCAGCGCGCGATGACGTGGTGTTCGGCACGGTATTGATCGGCCGCCTGCAGGCCGGTGACGGTGCGGAACGTTCCCTGGGGATGTTCATCAACACCTTGCCGCTGCGCGTGCGCCTGAAAGATGAAAGCCTGACTGCGGCGGTCAAGAATACCCATGTCGCGCTGAGCCAGTTGGTGGCTCACGAGCATGCGTCGCTGACGTTGGCACAACGCTGCAGCGGCGTGGCCGCACCGGCGCCGTTGTTCAGTGCCTTGCTCAACTATCGTCACGCGACGGCCACCGTCAGTGAGGCCAGCCGCGTTGCCTGGGACGGCATCGAGATGCTCGCCAACGAAGGGGTCAACAGTTTTCCGCTGATTCTCTCGGTGGATGATGTGGGTGAGGACTTCCGGGTCAATGCCCTGGCGCCGCGCTCGGTGGGCGCGCAGCGGGTATTGGGGTACGTGTGCACGGCGCTGGCCGGGCTGGTCGAGACCTTGGAGCAGGCACCGCATTCGGCGGCCAACCGCCTGTCGATCCTGGGCGGCGACGAGCGCCGGCAATTGTTGCAGACGTTCAACGAGACGGCGCGCAGCTACCCGCACACCTGCACCTTGCATCGGCAGTTCGAAGCCCATGCGGCGGCTGAACCGCAGGCGTTGGCGTCGGTGCATGGCAAGCAATCCTTGAGTTATGCGCAATTGAATCAGCGGGCCAACCGTTTGGCTCATCACCTGATCGGCCTGGGCGTGACCCCCGGCGACCGCGTGGCAATCCTGCTGGAGCGCTCCGTGGACCTGCTGGTCAGCCAGTTGGCGATCAGCAAGTGCGCGGCGGTTTATGTGCCGCTGGATGTCAATGCACCACTGGACCGTCAAGGTTTCATGGTCGTGGACAGTGGCGCGCAATGGGTACTGACGGCGGCCTCCATCGAAGTGCCGGCGGGCGCTCGTCGCCTAGACCTGGACACCCTGGACCTGAGCGCTGAGCCCGCGCATAACCCGGCGTTGGAGCAATCCTCGGAAACGGCGGCGTACATCATTTACACCTCCGGCTCCACCGGCACGCCGAAGGGTGTGCTGGTGCCGCACCGTGCAATCACGCGCCTTGTGATCAACAACGGTTATGCCGATTTCAATCAGCACGACCGCGTGGCGTTTGCCTCCAACCCGGCGTTCGACGCCAGCACCCTGGACGTGTGGGCACCATTGCTCAATGGCGGCGCAGTGGTGGTGGTCGATCAGGATACGTTGCTGTCCCAGGCTGATTTTGCCCAGCTGTTGCAGGAGCAAGCCGTCAGCGTGTTGTGGATGACCGCCGGGTTGTTCCACCAGTATGCCGAGGGGCTGCTGCCGGTGTTCCCTCAGCTGCGTTACCTGATCGTCGGTGGCGATGTGCTCGACCCGAACGTGATCGCTCGCGTACTCAAGGACGGCGCACCGCAGCACCTGCTTAACGGCTACGGCCCGACTGAGGCGACGACGTTCTCGACCACCCATGAGATCACCCGGGCGGACGAAGGCAGCATTCCAATCGGCCGCCCAGTGGGCAACAGCCGTGCCTACGTGTTGGACGCCCGCCAGCAACCGGTACCGGTCGGTGTCACCGGCGAGTTGTACATCGGTGGCCAGGGTGTTGCCTTGGGCTATCTGAACCGGGCTGACCTGACGGCGGAGAAATTCCTCACCGACCCGTTCAACGACGGTGCGCTGATGTACCGCACCGGTGACCTGGTGGCCTGGCGTGCCGACGGCACCTTGCAGTATCAGGGGCGTAACGACCAGCAGGTGAAGATCCGCGGTTTCCGCATCGAACTGGGCGAGATCGAAACCCGCCTGGGCGAACACCCGCAGGTCAAGGATGCAGTGGTACTCGCCCGTCAGGACGAACCGGGGCACAAGCGTCTGGTGGCGTACTTCACCGAGCGTGAAACGCTGGATATCGACGTGCTGCGTGCGTACCTGCAAGCGCAGTTGCCGGAGTACATGGTGCCATCGGCCTATGTGCGCCTGGACAGCCTGCCCCTGACCAACAACGGCAAGGTCGACCGCAAGGCCTTGCCCGCGCCGGACCAGGACGCGTTGCTCAGCCGCGTATACGAGGCTCCCGAGGGGCCGACGGAAGTGGCGCTGGCGCAACTGTGGGAGAAGGTGCTCAACGTCGGGCAGGTGGGGCGGCATGACCACTTCTTCGAGCTGGGTGGGCATTCGCTGTTGGCGGTGAGCCTGGTTGAGCAGATGCGCAAACAAGGCATGGACGCTGACTTGCGGGTGCTGCTCGCGCAACCGACGCTGGCTGCAATGGCTGCGGCGGTGGGGCAGGTCGAGCATGTGGTTGTGCCGCAATCGAGCGTGCCCACGTTCGAGCGCAAACGCCGGATCTGATCGGCACACACTCGGCAGTCGGCGCGGGTCATCCGCACCGATCTGCCGGGCGTGCGCGCTTGTTGCAGTCGCGTGTCACCCCTGCGTTGTCCCTGCTTCCTATGACATACACCTCTCCGTGGATGTTTTAGTTTTCCAGCCCTGTGGGAAGCCCTGGGGCACGCATTCAACCCATCACTTTTGAACCTGGCGACGACGGTGTCGAGCCCATGAGGGGCCGAGCGCTGCTGTTCGATAGCGGGTGCTCAGGTTGCAATTGAAGCCGGACTTTCTCGTCACTGTTTTCGAATCTTAAGCAGGTCACAACATGCACTTCAGCGAATTGATGGCAGTTCTTTCGACTCACGCGATCCACTTGCAACGTGAAGAGGATGACCTCGTCATCCTGGGCGACGATGAAGGGCTCGACGATGAGTTGATCGACCACTTGCGCGAACACAAAGCGCAATTGCTTGAGTTGATCGCGCGCAATGGGGGGGACTGGTTGAGCCCGGCCTACCGCATCACTCCGCAGATGCTGCCGTTGACGAGCCTGGACCAGGCGACCATTGACCGGATTGTCGATGCCGTGCCGGGCGGCCTGGCCAACGTCAAGGATATCTACCCGCTGGCGCCGCTGCAGGAAGGCATGTTGTACCACCATTTGACGGCGGAGCAGGGCGACCCCTATTTGCTGCAATCGCAGTATGCCTTCGACAGCCGTGCGCGGCTGGAGCACTTCACCCAGGCGTTGCAATACGTGATCAAGCGTCACGACATTCTGCGCACCACGGTGGTCTGGGAAAGCCTCGATGAACCGATGCAAGTGGTGTTGCGCAAGGCCACGCTGATCAGTGAAGAACTGCATCTGGACCCGCGCGACGGCGATGTGCTTGGTCAATTGCGCAGCCGCTTCGACGCACGTCACTACCGCCTGGATATCCGCCAGGCGCCGATGATGCGCGTGGCCTTCGCCCTGGATTCGCCGAACCAGCGCTGGGTGGCGGTGCTGTTGTTTCACCATATGGCCCTGGACCATACCGCCATGGAGGTGGTGCAGCATGAAATGCAAGCCTTCCTGCTGGGGCAGACCGAACACCTGGGCGAGCCGGTGCCGTATCGCAATTATGTGGCCCAGGCGCGCCTGGGGATGACTGAACAGCAGCACGAAGCGTTCTTTCGCGAGATGCTCAGTGACATCGATGAACCGACGCTGCCTTTCGGTTTGCAAGACGTACAGGGTGACGGTCACGGCATCGAAGAAAGTCATCGGATGCTGGACAACGCCTTGAGCAAACGGCTGCGCGTGCAGGCCCGGCAGTTGGGGGTGAGTGCGGCCAGTGTGATGCACCTGGCACTGGCCCAAGTGTTGGGTAAGGTTTCCGGGCGCCAGGAGGTGGTGTTCGGCACCGTATTGCTGGGCCGGATGCACGCGGGCGAGGGCTCGGACCGCGCCCTGGGGATGTTCATCAATACCCTGCCGCTGCGCGTGAGCGTGGGCAGGCAGAGCGTGCGCAGCGGCCTGAAGCTGACCCACCAGCGGTTGACCGCCTTGCTCCAGCACGAACACGCCTCGTTGGCCCTGGCCCAGCGTTGCAGCGCCGTGGCGACACCCACGCCGTTGTTCAGCGCCATGCTCAACTATCGCCACAGTGCCACCGGTGGCAATGCTGAGGCCCAGACGGCGTGGGCCGGCATGCAAGCCCTGGGTGCTGAAGAGCGCACCAACTACCCGCTGACCGTCAACCTCGACGACCTGGGTGAAGATTTTCATATCACGGTACTCGCGGATGCCGACATCGGCGCCGCGCGTGTCGCGGAGTATTTGCATGCCGCCCTGGAAAGCCAGGTGGCCGCGCTGGAGCGCAGCCCCCAGGCCGAGCTGCAAACCCTGGGCATCCTGCCGACGGCCGAGCGCGAGCACCTGCTGCACCACTGGAACAGCAGCGATGTCGTGTTTGCCGACGATGCCCTGATCCATCAGCAGGTCGAAGCCTGGGCGGCGGCGACCCCTGACGCTACTGCGGTGATATTTGAAGATCGGCACTTGAGCTATGGCGACTTGAACCGCCGCGCCAACCAGGTCGCGCACCGCTTGCTGAGCCTGGGCGTGCGCCCGGATGACCGCGTGGCGATCTGTATCGAGCGCGGCCTGGACATGATGGTCGGCCTGCTGGGTATCCTCAAGGCCGGTGCCGGTTACCTGCCGATCGACCCGGCGTACCCGCAGGAGCGCATCAGCTACACCCTGCAGGACAGCGCGCCGGTTGCGGTGCTGGTGCAGCAGGCGACCGGTGCCCTGGTCACCGGGTTGTCGGTGCCGGTGATCGAACTGGACGGCGGCGATTGCCAGGCCGAATCCACCGATAACCCGCAGGTCCCGGGCCTGACCTCGTCCAGCCTGGCCTACGTGATCTACACCTCCGGCTCCACCGGTCTGCCCAAGGGCGTGATGATTGAGCACCGCAACGTAGCGCGGCTGTTCAGCGCCACCGAGGGTTGGTTCAACTTCAACGATCAAGATGTGTGGGCACTGTTTCACTCGTTCGCTTTTGACTTCTCGGTGTGGGAAATCTGGGGCGCGCTGATGCATGGCGGCCAACTGCTGGTGGTGCCACAGCTCACCAGCCGTTCGCCGGACGAATGCTATGCGCTGCTGTGCAGTGCCGGGGTGACGATCCTCAACCAGACGCCGAGCGCCTTCCGTTCGTTGATTGCGGCCCAGGGCCAGAGCGAACTCAAGCACTCCCTGCGCCAGGTGATCTTTGGTGGCGAGGCCTTGGAACCGGGGATTCTCAAGCCGTGGTATGCGCGGGTGGGTAACGCCGGTACGCAACTGGTGAACATGTACGGCATCACCGAAACCACCGTGCACGTGACCTATCGCGCCCTTGCGGCGGCGGATGCGCAATTGGTCGGCGTCAGCCCGATTGGCGGGTGCATTCCGGACTTGCAACTGTATGTGCTCGACGACCAGGGCGAACCCGTGCCGGTCGGTGTGGAAGGCGAGTTGTACGTGGGCGGCGCGGGGGTCGCCCGTGGCTATCTGAATCGTCCGCAGTTGAATGCCGAGCGTTTTATCGCCGACCCTTTCAGCGGTCGTGCCGAGGCACGCCTGTACAAGACGGGTGACTTGGGCCGCAGGCAGGCGGACGGCAGCATTGACTACCTGGGCCGCAACGATGACCAGGTGAAAATTCGTGGTTTCCGTATCGAACTGGGGGAAATCGAAGCACGGCTGGCGGCCTGTGAGGGCGTACGCGAGGCGGTGGTGATTGCCCGTGAAGATGAGCCGGGCGACAAGCGCCTGGTGGCCTATGTCATCGCCACAGAAGGGGCCGAACCGTCGGCTGGCGAATTGCGCACGCAGTTGCTGGTGTCCCTGGCGGAATACATGGTGCCCGCCGCGTTTGTGCTGGTGGCGCAGTTCCCGTTGACCACCAACGGCAAGCTCGACCGCAAGGCCCTGCCGGTACCGGATGCCGACGCATTGGCGCGTCGCCAGTACGAAGCGCCCGAGGGCGAGGTGGAGGCCACGATTGCCGCGATCTGGCAAGACTTGCTCGGGGTTGAACAGGTGGGCCGCCAGGATCACTTTTTCGAATTGGGCGGTCACTCCTTATTGGCGGTCAAGCTGATCGAGCGCATGCGCCAGGTCGGGCTGGGCGCCGATGTGCGCGTGCTGTTCGGCCAGCCTACCCTGGCCGCATTGGCGGCCGCCGTGGCCGGTGCGAGCAAGGACGTGGTGGTGCCCGCCAATCGTGTTCCCGAAGGCTGCGAATACATCACCCCGGACATGCTGCCCCTGGCCGAGCTGGATCAGGCCGCCATCGACCGGATCGCCGCGACCGTGCCGGGCGGCGCACGCAACATCCAGGAAATCTACAGCCTGGCGCCCCTGCAAGAGGGGATTTTGTACCATCACCTCGCGGCTGCCCAAGGCGATCCGTACCTGCAATACGTGACCTTCAGCTTTGACAGCCGGGAACGCCTGCAACGTTTTGCCGCCGCACTGCAAGGCGTGATTTCGCGACATGACATCCTGCGCACCGCAGTGGTCTGGGAACGCCTCGACGAGCCGGTGCAAGTGGTCTGGCGCGAGGCTGAACTGGGGATGGATGAGATTCACCTGGACCCGGCCGCCGGTGATATCGCCGCGCAATTGACCGAGTGCCTGAACCCCCGTCATCACCGCCTGGATATTCGCCAGGCGCCCATGATGCGCATCGGTTACAGCGAGGATGCGCCCAACCAACGCTGGGTCGCGGTGTTGCTGCTGCACCATCTGGTGGATGACGCCACCTCGCTGCGTATGCTGACCTCGGAAATCGAAGCGCATATCCGTGGCGAAGAGGCACTGCTGCCACCGTCAGTGCCGTACCGTAACTATGTGGCTCAGGCGCGACAGGGGGTGACCCGCGAAGAGCATGAAGCGTTCTTCAGCGAGATGCTCGGGGATATCGATGAACCGACCCTGCCATTCGGTCTGCAGGACGTGCAGGGCGATGGCCACGGGGTCGAAGAGGTCACCCTGATGTTGGATGACCGCCTGAGCCAGCGCTTGCGCGCGCAGTCCCGCCGGTTGGGGGTTACCCCGGCGAGCCTGTATCACTTGGCGTGGGCGCGGGTGCTGGGCGGCGTCTCGGGGCGCACGGATGTTGTATTCGGCACCGTGCTGCTGGGGCGTTTGCAGGGCGGTGAAGGCTCCGACCGTGCCTTGGGTATGTTCATCAATACCTTGCCGCTGCGCGTCAGCCTCACTGAAGCCGGCGTGAGCGCCATGGTCAAGAGCACCCACACGCGCTTGACCGGCTTGCTCGGCCATGAGCACGCCTCGCTGGTGCTGGCGCAACGCTGCAGCAAGGTGGCGGCGTCGACGCCGCTGTTCAGTTCGCTGCTCAACTATCGCCAGCTCGGTGGCGCGGATGTCTCGGCCGAGGCGGTGACGGCCTGGGAAGGCATTGCGGTGCTCGACAGCAAGGAGCGCACCAACTACCCGCTGACCCTGTCGATCAACGACATGGGTGAGGCGTTCAGCCTGTCGGTCATGGCTGACGGCTCGATTGGCGCGGCGCGGGTGTGCGGTTACATGCAGTGCGTCCTGGAGAACCTGGTACAGGCCTTGGAGCAGACCCCGCAGGCTTCGCTGCAAGGCTTGGCGATGCTGCCGGCAGACGAGCGCGAGCAATTGTTGCAACACTGGAACGCTACCGACAGCCTGTTCGCCGACAGCGCATTGATTCATCACCAGGTTGAGCTTCAGGCCGCTGTGCGGCCCGACGCTACGGCGGTGCTGTTTGAAGACCAGCGCCTGAGCTATGGCGATTTGAACCGCCGCGCCAACCAGGTTGCGCACCTTTTGTTGAGCCTGGGCGTGCGCCCGGATGACCGCGTGGCGATCTGTGTCGAGCGCGGCCTGGACATGATCATCGGTCTGCTCGGCATCCTCAAGGCCGGTGCCGGTTACGTGCCGATCGACCCGGCGTACCCGCAGGAACGCATCGGCTACACCCTGCAGGACAGCACCCCGGTGGCGGTGCTGGTGCAGCAGGCGACCCGCGCGCGGGTCACCGGGCTGTCGGTGCCGTTGATCGAACTGGATGCCGGCGATTGCCAGGCCGAATCCACCCAGAATCCCCACGTGCCGGGCCTGACTTCGGCCAACCTGGCGTACGTGATCTATACCTCCGGTTCAACCGGCCTGCCCAAGGGCGTAATGATCGAACACCACAACGTGGCCCGGTTGTTCAGCGCCACCGAAGGCTGGTTCAACTTCAACGATCAAGATGTGTGGGCACTGTTCCACTCGTTTGCCTTCGACTTCTCGGTATGGGAAATCTGGGGCGCGCTTATCCATGGCGGGCAACTGCTGGTGGTGCCGCAACTCACCAGCCGTTCGCCGGACGCGTGTTATGCGCTGCTGTGCAGTACCGGGGTGACGATCCTCAACCAGACGCCGAGTGCCTTCCGTTCGCTGATTGCGGCCCAGGGCCAGAGTGCCCTGAAGCATTCCCTGCGCCAGGTGATCTTCGGCGGCGAAGCCCTGGAACCGGGGATTCTCAAACCGTGGTATGCACGTACCAGTAACGCCGGTACGCAACTGGTGAACATGTACGGCATCACCGAAACTACCGTGCACGTGACCTATCGCGCCCTTGAGGCGGCGGATGCGCAACGGGTTGGCGTCAGCCCGATTGGCGGGCGCATTCCGGACTTGCAGTTATATATTCTCGACGACCAGCGCGAACCGGTGCCGGTCGGTGTGGTGGGCGAGTTGTACGTGGGCGGCGCGGGGGTCGCCCGTGGCTACCTGAACCGTCCACAGTTGAATGCCGAACGTTTTATCGCCGACCCCTTCAGCGGTCGTGCCGAGGCCCGCCTGTACAGGACGGGCGACTTGGGCCGCTGGTTGGCGGATGGCAGCATTGACTACCTGGGCCGCAACGACGACCAGGTGAAGATCCGTGGTTTCCGTATCGAACTGGGTGAGATCGAAGCGCGCCTGGCTGCTTGCGAGGGTGTGCGCGAAGCTGTGGTGATTGCCCGCGAAGACACCCCCGGTAACAAGCGCCTGGTGGCTTATGTGATCGCCGCCGAGGGGGCTGAGCCGTCCGCCGCCGAGCTGCGTACGCAGTTGCTGGTGTCGCTGGCCGACTATATGGTCCCCAGCGCGTTCGTCATGCTTGAGCGCTTCCCCCTGACCACCAACGGCAAGCTTGACCGCAAGGCGTTACCGGCGCCCGATGGCGATGCCCTGGCGCGTCGCGAATACGAGCGCCCTGAAGGTGAGATGGAACTGACCCTCGCCGCGCTGTGGCAGGAATTGCTGGATGTGCAGCGCGTGGGGCGCCACGACAACTTCTTTGAACTGGGGGGGCACTCACTGCTGGCGGTCAAGCTGATCGAACGCATGCGCCAGATTGACTTGAGCGCCGACGTGCGCGTGCTGTTCGGCCAGCCCACCCTCGCGGCACTGGCGGCAGCGGTCGGTGGTCATCAGGCGCTGGAGGTACCGGCCAACCGCATTGGCCTGGACTGCCAACGCATCACCCCGGACATGCTGCCCCTGGCCGACCTCGACCAGGCCGCCATCGACCGGATCGTTGCGAGCGTGCCGGGCGGTGTGCGCAACGTGCAGGACATCTACGGCCTGGCGCCGCTGCAGGACGGCATGCTCTACCACCACCTGGCGGCGCCGCAAGGCGATGCCTACCTGCTGCATATGCTGTTCACCTTTACCGGCCCGGAGCCGGTGAACCTGTTTGCCAAGGCGCTGCAAAGCGTGATCGAACGCCACGATATCCTGCGTAGCAGCATCGCCTGGGAAGGGCTTGAGGACCCGGTGCAAGTCGTTTGGCGCCAGGCAACCCTGGGGCTGGAAGAGGTGGTGATCGACCCGGCGGACGGTGACGTGCTGACGCAACTGCACGACCAGTTTGATCCACGCCATTACCGCCTGGACCTGAGCCATGCGCCGCTGATGCACCTGGCCTATGCCCAGGACAACGCCCAGCAGCGCTGGGTCGGCATCCTGCTGTTCCACCATATGATGCTCGACCATACCGCGCTGGAGGTGCTGATCGAAGAAGTCCAGGCCAGCCTGAAGGGCCAAACCGGACACTTGGCGCCGTCGATCCCCTATCGCAACCATGTGGCGCAGTCGCGCTTGGGCGCGGATCGTCAGGCCCATGAACGCTTCTTCAAGGAAATGCTCGGCGACATCGATGAACCGACCTTGGCGTTCGACCTGCGTGATGTGCACGGCGACGGCAGTGGTGTCGAAGAAGCCCACCTGTTGCTTGACAGCCAATTGAGCGGGCGCTTGCGTGAGCAGGCGCGCCTGCTCGGTGTCAGCGCCGCCAGCCTGATGCACCTGGCCTGGGGTCAGGTGTTGGCACAGGTCGCGGGGCGTGAGGAGGTGGTCTTCGGTACGGTGCTGCTCGGCCGCCTGCAAGGCGGTGAAGGTGCCGGTCGTG
Organism: Pseudomonas sp. MWU13-2517; assembly: GCF_023242545.1. NCBI lineage: Bacteria > Pseudomonadati > Pseudomonadota > Gammaproteobacteria > Pseudomonadales > Pseudomonadaceae > Pseudomonas > Pseudomonas sp. MWU13-2517. Next base: position 104,439 of record NZ_JALMFA010000017.1, read on the forward strand.
CCTTGGGGCTGTTCATCAATACCTTGCCACTGCGCGTCAACGTCGGCGGGCAGGGCGCCCGCGAGGCGGTGCGTGTCACTCACGAGCGGCTGTCGCAATTGCTCGCCCATGAACACGCGTCACTGTCCCTGGCCCAACAGTGCAGCGGCCTGCCGGCGACGCAGGCGTTGTTCAATACCTTGCTCAACTACCGGCACAGTGCGCCGGTCGAGGCCAGCAGCGCCGATATTGCCGCGTGGGATGGCATCCAGGCCGTGAGCATGGAAGAGCGCACCAACTATCCGCTGGTGTTGAACGTCGATGATTTTGGCGCCGGCTTCCAGCTCAACGCCCAGGCACTGGTGAAAATCGGTGCGCAACGGGTCTGCGGTTTTATGCAGATGGCCCTGGCGCACCTGGTCAATGCGTTGGAGCACACGCCCCAGCTGGCGTTGAATCAGTTCTCGGTGCTGTCGGCTGCCGAGCGTGATGCCGTGCTGCTCGATGTCAACGCCACCGCTGTGCATTACCCCGAGGCCCAGACCATCCACCGCCTGTTCGAGGCCCAGGTCGAACGCCAGCCGGATGCCACGGCTGTGCGCCAGGACGACCAGCACATCACTTACCGCCAGCTTAATCAGCGCGCCAATCAGCTGGCCCACTGCCTGCTCGAAGCGGGCGTGCGCGCGGAAGATCGGGTTGCCATCTGCGCGCGCCGCAGCCTGGAAACCCTGGTCGGCCTGGTGGCTATCCTCAAGGCCGGTGCGGCCTATGTGCCGATTGATCCGGCGCACCCGCAGGAGCGCATCACTTACCTGTTGCAGGACTGCGCCCCGGTGCTGGTGTTGGCGCAATCGAGCACGCGCTCGCTGCTGAGCCACACCGAACTGCCGGTGATCGAACTGGACAGCGACCAATGGCACCGCCGCCCGACGCTCAACCCGAATGTGGCAGGCTTGACGCCGGCCAACCTGGCCTACGTGATCTACACCTCCGGTTCCACCGGCTTGCCCAAAGGCGTGATGGTAGAACACCGTACCTTGGAAAACCTGGTGCACTGGCATTGCCAGGCCTTCAACCTGCACGCGGGCGGGCACACCTCCAGCGTCGCCGGGTTCGGTTTCGATGCCATGGCCTGGGAAGTCTGGCCGGCCCTCTGTGTGGGGGCGACGCTGCACCTGCCACCTGCCAAGCAGGGCAGCGAGGACATCGACGCGCTGCTGCGCTGGTGGCTGGCGCAGCCGCTGGATGTGAGCTTCCTGCCGACCCCGGTGGCGGAGTACGCATTCAATCAGCAGTTGCAGCACCCGACCCTGAAAACCTTGCTGATCGGTGGTGACCGCCTGCGTCAGTTCAGCACGCCGCAGCGTTTCAATGTGGTCAACAACTATGGCCCGACCGAAGCCACGGTGGTCGCGACCTCCGGCCTGATTGAAGCCGGTAGCGTCCTGCACATCGGCAAACCCATCGCCAACACCCAGGTCTACCTGCTCGACGCGCACCTCAAGCCGGTGCCGCAGGGTGTCGCCGGTGAGCTGTACGTCGGTGGCGCCGGTGTGGCGCGGGGTTACCTGAACCGTGCGGAACTGACCGCCGAACGCTTTTTGCAAGACCCCTTCAGCCAGGACCCGCAAGCCCGCCTGTATCGCACCGGCGACCTGGCGCGCTGGCTGGAGGACGGCACGCTGGAGTACCTGGGACGCAATGACGACCAGGTGAAAATCCGTGGTGTGCGGATCGAGCTGGGCGAAATCGAAGCCTGCCTGGCCGAGCATCCGCATGTCGGCGAAACCGTGGTGCTGGCCCGTGACGGGCGCCTGGTGGCGTACTTCACCGAACATCAAGCCCTTGACCGTCAGGCCCTGCGCAGCTGGTTACAGGCGCAATTGCCGGAGTACATGGTGCCGGCGGCGTACGTGCGCCTGGACAGCCTGCCGCTGACCGCCAACGGCAAGCTCGACCGCAAGGCCCTGCCGGTGCCCGACCAGGACGCCTTGCTCAGCCGTGGTTATGAAGCGCCCCAGGGCGAGGTCGAAACCGCCCTGGCGCATATCTGGAGCCAGGTGCTCAAGGTCGAACAAGTCGGGCGTGAGGACCATTTCTTTGAACTGGGCGGGCACTCGTTGCTGGCCATGCGCTTGATCTCCCAGGTGCGCCTGCACCTGGGCGTGGAGCTGGATCTGGCGGACTTGTTTGCACATCCGCAATTGACGGCTCTGGCGCACGTGGTGGGCAAGGCCGGGCGCAGCAGCCTGCCGCCGATTGTGCCGGTGCCCCGGGATGAATCCCTGCCGTTGTCGTTTGCCCAACAGCGCCTGTGGTTCCTGGCGCAGATGGACAATGCGGGAGCGGCCTACAACATGCCGATCGGCCTGGGCCTGCGCGGTGCGCTGGACACCCTGGCGCTGGAGCGCGCGCTGGCACAGATCGTCAGTCGTCACGAGGTGCTGCGCAGTGCCTTCGTGATGGATAACGATGAGCCGCAACTGGTGATCACGCCAGTCGAGGGTTCATTTGTGCTGGAGCAGGATGACCTGCGCGAGCTGGCCGATGCACCACAGCGGTTAAAGGTGTTGACCGAATATGAAGCGTTGACGCCGTTCGACCTGGTCAATGGCCCGCTGCTGCGCGCACGCCTGGTACGTATGGGCGACGAGCACCATGTGTTGTTGCTGACCGTGCACCATATCGCCGCTGACGGCTGGTCGATGGGCGTGCTGAGCCGCGAAATGGTGACGCTGTATGGTGCCTTCAGCCAGGGTCTGGCCGACCCGTTGCCGCCGCTTACGTTGCAATACGCCGACTTTGCCGTGTGGCAACGCCGTTGGTTGAGTGGCGAGGTCTTGCACAGGCAAAACCTGTATTGGCAGCAGACCCTGGCCGGAGCGCCGGCCATACTGACCCTGCCGACAGACCGGCCGCGCCCGGCGCAACAGGACTTCTCCGGCGCAGTGCTGGCGTTTCAACTGGATGAGGAAGTGACCCAGGGCCTCAAGCGCCTGAGTCAACGGCATGGAACCTCGTTGTACATGAGCCTGCTGGCGGCATGGGGCGTGTTGTTGGCGCGCTTGTCCGGGCAGGATGAAGTGGTGATCGGCTCGCCGGTGGCCAACCGCAACCAGGTGGAGCTGGAAGGTCTGATCGGCCTGTTCGTCAACACGCTGGCGATGCGGATTGATACCTCGGGCGAACCGACGGTGCAAACCTTGCTGGCGCGGGTCAAGGCCCGGACGCTGGGCGCGCAGGCGCATCAGGACCTGCCGTTCGAACAAGTGGTAGACATCGTCAAGCCGGTGCGCAGCATGGCCTACAGCCCAGTGTTCCAGGTCATGTTGACCTGGCAGGGCAGTGCAGAAGGGGGCGCGCCGGTAGTCGGCGACCTGCTCATCGAAGACGGTGGTCAGGTCAACACATCGGCGAAGTTCGATGTGTCCCTGGAGTTAAGCGAAGCCCAGGGCCATATCATCGGCTCCCTGAGCTATGCCACGGCGCTGTTCGATGAAGCGACCCTCAAGCGTCACCTGGGTTACTTCGAGCGCCTGTTACGCGCGATGGTTGCCGACGATCAATGCGTACCGGCGCGTGTACCGCTGCTGGATGAGCAGGAGCGTCAACAACAGTTGGCCGGTCTCAGCGGCATGCGCACGCCGCTCAACCCCGGGACCGTGCACAGCCTGTTTGAAGCCCAGGCCATGCGCACGCCCGATGCGGTGGCGGTGCAGGCGGCCGGTGCGGCGCTGACCTACCGTCAGCTCAACGAGCGCGCCAACCAGTTGGCCCATCACCTGCGTGACCTCGGCGTGCAGCCGGATGCGCGCGTGGCGATTTGCGTGGAGCGCAGCGCCGAGCTGATCGTTGGTTTGCTGGCGATTCTCAAGGCCGGTGGCGCCTATGTGCCGATCGACCCGAATTACCCGCTGGAACGCATTCACTACATGCTCAAGGACAGCGCACCGGCGGCGTTGCTGGTGCACGGCGCGACCACGCAATTGGCTGCCGCAGCGGACTTGCCGGTCGTCGACCTTGACCGTGAGGACGGGCGCGGGCACGCATTGGACAACCCGCAGGTGGCCGGTCTGAGCGCAACACATCTGACCTATGTGATCTACACCTCGGGTTCCACCGGACAGCCCAAAGGCGTCATGGTCGAACACCAGGGCGTGGTCAACATGCTCGACTGGTACCTCGCGGACGTCGGGCTGGACGCCGACGATGCGGTGTTGCTGCTGACGTCCCACAGCTTCGACCTGACCCAGAAAAACATCTTCGCCAGCCTGGCCGTCGGTGCCACCTTGCACCTGGCGGACAGCCCGTTCGATCCTTCGAGCATCGTGCGCCAGATCGGCGCGCAGGCGATCACCCACATCAACCTGGCGCCGAGCGCGTTTTACACGTTGATCGACGCCGATCAACAGCACGTCTTGAGCCGCCTGCGCCGGGTGGTGCTCGGCGGTGAACCGATCAAACTGTCGCAGTTGGAAAAACTGCAGGCGCCGCGTCCGCAATTCATCAACAGCTATGGCCCGACCGAGTGCAGCGACGTGGTGGCCTGGCACAGTGTCAATGCCGACCTTGCCGGCTATGGGGCGGGGGATATTCCGCTGGGCCGGCCGTTGCGCAACCTGACGCTCTACGTGCTGGACGCCTGCGGGCAACAGGTACCCACCGGCAGTGTCGGCGAGTTGTACATCGGCGGTGCCGGCGTGGCGCGCGGCTACCTCAACCGCGAAGACCTGACGGCCGAACGTTTCCTCGACGACCCGTTCACCGCCCAGGGCCGCATGTACCGTACCGGCGACCTGGCGCGTTACCGGGCGGACGGCACCCTCGAGTACCTGGGGCGTAATGACGACCAGGTCAAGATTCGCGGCCTGCGCATTGAGCTGGGTGAAATCGAAGTCTTGCTCGCGGCCCATCCCGAGGTGCTTGAAGCGGCCGTCCTGGTGCGCGATGAGCGCCTGGTGGCGTATTTCACCGCGCACATGGCGGGGCAGGCACCTCAGATCGAGGATTTGCGAACCTACCTGCAAAGCGAACTGCCGGAATACATGGTGCCGTCGGCCTATGTTCAACTGCTGACACTGCCGCTGAGCCCCAACGGCAAGCTGGATCGCAAAGCGCTGCCGGCACCGGGGCTCGATGCGGTGGTCAGTGGGGTGTATGAAGCGCCGGAAGGCGAAATTGAAACCACGCTGGCGCAGATCTGGCAGGACCTGCTGGGGCTTGAACAGGTAGGCCGCCAAGGACATTTCTTTGAGTTGGGCGGGCACTCGCTGTTGGCGATGCGCCTGATTTCCCAGGTGCGTCAGCGCCTGGGTGTCGAGTTGGCGCTCGCCGAGTTGTTTGCCCATCCGCAGTTGGCGGCATTGGCTCAGGTGCTGGCCCAGGCGGCACGCAGCACCTTGCCGGCGATCTTGCCTGTGCCACGGGACCAGGATTTACCGCTGTCGTTTGCCCAGCAGCGCTTGTGGTTCCTGGCGCAGATGGAAGGTGTCAGCACCGCCTACAACATGCCGATTGCCCTGGGGCTGCGCGGGCATCTGGATGCCCAGGCGCTGGAGCGCGCGCTGGCTGCCATTGTGGCGCGGCATGAAGCGCTGCGTAGCCGGTTTGTGCAACACAACAATGAGCCGCTGGTACGTATCGAACCGGCCGAGCGGGCGTTCGCGCTCAAGCGCCTGGAGGTGGACAACGATGCCGACCTGCAGCTGCACGTCAGCAATGAGGCCCTTGAACCGTTCGACCTGGAGCAGGGACCGCTGATTCGCGCGCGCTTGTTGCGGCGCGCCGACGATCACCACGTGTTGCTGCTGACCATGCACCACATCGTTTCCGATGGCTGGTCGATGGGCGTCCTGACCCGTGAATTGATGGCGCTGTATGAAGCGTTCCGCCTGGGGCAGGCCGATCCGCTGCCGCCGCTGGCCCTGCAATACGGCGATTTTGCCGTGTGGCAACGGCGCTGGTTGAGTGGCGAGGTGCTGCAGCAACAGAGCCAGTACTGGCAACAGGCTTTGGCGGATGCACCGGCCTTGCTGTTGTTACCCACCGACCGCCCACGGCCGGCCCGCCAGGACTACAGCGGCGCGACCCTGAGCCTGTTGCTCGATGTCAACCTGACCGCCGGGCTCAAGGCCTTGAGTCAGCGTCACGGCACCACGCTGTACATGACCATGATGGCCGCGTGGGGCGCGTTGCTCTGCCGGCTGTCCGGCCAGGAGGAGGTGGTGATCGGCTCGCCGGCGGCCAACCGCATGCGTGCCGAAGTCGAAGGCCTGATCGGCCTGTTCGTCAACACCCTGGCAGTGCGTATCGGCGCAGGCGAAGAGCTGACAGTGGCAGCGTTGCTGGCCCACGCGAAAGACCGCACCCTGGCCGCGCAGGCCCATCAGGACTTGCCGTTCGAGCAAGTGGTGGAAGTGCTCAAGCCGGCGCGTAGCCTGGCCCACAGCCCGCTGTTCCAGACCTTGCTGACCTGGCAGAGCAGCGACGCCCCGAACCTGGTGATGGGCGATCTGCAGTTCGAAGGGGTCGGCGAGGCCAGCAGCTTTGCCAAGTTCGACCTGTCCCTGGACCTCAGCGAAGTGCAGGGGCACATTGCCGGTGCCCTGGAGTACGCCACGGCCTTGTTCGACGAGACCACCGTGCAACGTTACCTGGGGTATTTCGAGTGCCTGCTGCACGCCATGGTTGCCGATGACCAGGCCTTGCTGACGCAGATTCCCCTGATCGATGAAGACGAGCGCGACTACCTGTTGCACGGCCTTAACCACACCCAGGTGGCCTATCCGCAGGACAGCACCATTCACCACCTGTTCGAAGCCCGGGTCGAGGCACATCCGGATGCCATCGCCGTGGCGTTCGAACAGCAGCGCATCAGTTACGCTGAACTGAACCGTCGGGCCAACCGCCTGGCGCACCACCTGATCGGCCTGGGCATCGGCCCGGATGACCGCGTGGCGATCTGCGCCGAGCGTGGCGATGAAGTATTGGTGGGCCTGCTCGGGGTACTCAAGGCCGGCGGCGCCTATGTGCCGCTGGACCCCAATTACCCGCCGGAGCGCCTGGCCTACATGATTGCCGACAGTACGCCGTCGGCGGTCTTGACCCAACGCGCGTTGCAGGACCGGCTGCCGCCGCTGGAGGTTGCGCAAGTGCTGCTGGACGAGCCGTGCAGCGGTGCCGAGCACAACCCGCAGGTACCGGGGCTGACTGCCCGTCACCTGGCGTATGTGATCTACACGTCCGGTTCCACCGGCAATCCCAAGGGCGTGATGATCGAACATCGCGGGCTGGTCAACTACAGCCTGGACGCCGCGCGCCTGTTCGGGCTGACCGCGCGGGACACGGTGCTGCAGCAGAACACCCTGAACTTCGACCTGTCGGTGGAGGAGATCTTCCCGGCCTGGCTGGCGGGCGCGACGCTGGCGCCAAGCCGTTATGTGTTTGGCACTGAAGCCGCGCGGGACCCGGCGATCACGCCGACCTTCCTGCACCTGACGGCCGCGCACTGGCACACCTTGGCCGCCGAATGGCACCACAGCCCGGAGCAGGCCCAGGAGCATTTGCGCCATGTGCGGTTGATCAACGTGACCGGTGATGCGTTGTCGGCGCAGAAATTGAAGCTGTGGGACGAGGTCCGCCCGGCCCATACCCGGTTGATCAACACCTATGGCCCGACGGAAGCGACGGTGTCCTGCACCACCGCTTATGTGACCCACACGGGCGATGCCACGGGCAATACCACCATCGGTAAACCGATGGCCAACACCCGTATCTACCTGCTCGATGGCCAGCAGCAACCGGTGCCGTTCGGCGTGGCGGGGGAGATTTTCATCGGCGGTGACGGTGTCGCGCGTGGTTATCTGAACCTCGACCAGATCAGTGCCGAGCGCTTCCTCGCCGACCCGTTCAACGACGCGCCGGGAGCGCGGATGTACAAGACCGGTGACCTGGCGCGTTACCTGGCGGACGGTTCAATCGAGTACCTGGGCCGCAACGACTTCCAGGTCAAGGTGCGCGGGTTCCGTATCGAACTGGGCGAGATCGAATCACGCCTGGGCAACTGCGCCGGCGTCAAGGAAGCGGCAGTGATCGCCCGTGAAGATCGCCCTGGCGAGAAACGCCTGGTGGCCTACGTGGTGCCGCACGCCGGGGTCAGCCTGACGGCGGCCGGTCTGCGCAGCTACCTGGCGCCGTTGCTGGCCGAGTACATGATCCCGTCGGCGTTCGTCACCCTCGACGCGTTGCCGCTCACGCCCAACCGCAAACTGGACCGCAAGGCCTTGCCTGTACCGGATCAGTCGGCGGTGGCCAGCCGCGATTACCAGGCCCCCGAGGGACGCATTGAGCGCAGCCTGGCGCAGATCTGGGCGCAGGTCCTGCAACTGGAGCAGGTTGGCCGGCATGACAACTTCTTCGAGCTTGGCGGCCATTCGTTGCTGGCAGTCAAGCTGGTCGAGCGCATGCGCCAGGACGACCTGCGGGTCGACGTCGGTGCCTTGTTTACCCACCCGACCCTGGCCGGCCTGGCCAAGGTCGTGGGCAGCAGCCGGGCGCTGGTGATCCCGGCCAATGGCATCACCGCCGAGTGCCGGCGTATCACGCCGTCGATGCTGCCGCTGGCCAGTCTCAACCAGGACGAAATCGACCGCCTTGTCGCCGGCGTGCCGGGCCAATTGGCCAACGTGCAAGACATCTACGGCATGACGCCGTTGCAGGAAGGCATCCTTTACCACCACTTGCTGGCCGATGAGGGCGACCTGTACCTGGAGCAGGCCTCGTTCAATTTCGACAGCCGCGAGCGCCTCGAAGCGTTCGCCCAGGCTTTGCAGGGCGTGGTTGAGCGCAACGACATTTTGCGCTCCACGATGCGTTGGGAAGGCTTGAGCGAGCCGGTGCAGGTGGTCTTGCGCCATGTGCCGTTCGCGCTGGAAGAGATCAGCCTGGACGGCGACGACGAGGCCGGAGCGCAACTGCGTGAGCGTTTCAACCCGCAGCATTTCCGCATGGACCTGCGCGACGCACCGTTGATGCGCCTGGTGTGCGCCTATGATCGGTCGCAACAGCGCTGGGCTGCGTTGCTGATGTTCCATCACATGCTGTTCGATCACGTCGCCATGGACCTTCTGCAATACGAGTTGCAGGCGTTCCTTGCGGGCCAGGAAGCCCGCCTGAGCGCGCCGGTGCCGTACCGCAATTACGTGGCCCAGGCGCGTCTCGGGATGACCGAGCAGGAGCACGAAGCGTTCTTCAGCGCGATGCTGGCGGACATCGATGAACCGACCCTGCCGTTCGGCCTGCACAATGTGCAGGCCGGTGGCACCCTGGAACTGGCGCAGCTGCTGGTGGAAGAGGGCCTTGGCCAGCGCCTGCGCAGCTGTGCGCGGCAAGTGGGGGTGAGCGCCGCCAGCCTGATGCATGTGGCTTGGGCTCAGGTATTGGCGCATGTCTGTGGTCAGGATGAGGTGGTGTTCGGCACCGTGCTGATGGGCGGCATGCAGGGCGGCGAACGCGCCCTGGGGCTGTTTATCAACACCTTGCCGTTGCGCGTCAGCGTCGGCGCTGAAGGCGCACAGGCCGGGGTCAAGGCCACGCATGCGCGTCTGAGCACTTTGTTGAGTCATGAGCACGCCTCCCTGGCCCTGGCGCAGCGTTGCAGCGGCGTGGCCGCGCCGGCACCGCTGTTCAGTGCCTTGCTCAACTACCGTCACAGCGCGGGCGCTGCCTCCAGTGACGACATGGCCGTATGGGCCGGTATCCAGGCCCTGGGCGGTGAAGAGCGCAGCAACTACCCGCTGTCGCTGGACGTCGATGATTTCGGCCAGGCCTTTGCCCTGACCGTCCAGGTCAGCCCGGATGTCGGCGCGCAGCGGGTGTGCGCGTACATGCACGCTGCGCTGGACAGCCTGGTGGATGCCCTGGAACGCACGCCGGACGCGTCGTTGAGCAGCCTGGAGGTCCTGCCGCTGAGCGAACGCCGCCAAGTGTTGCTGGACTTCAACCAGACCAGCACCGCTGACGCACAGGACCAACTGATCCATGCGTTATTCGAGCAGCAGGTGCTGCGCAACCCCGACGCGGTCGCGCTGGAGTTCGACGGCCAGTCGCTGAGCTACGGCGAGTTGAATGCCCAGGCCAACCAGTTGGCCCATCATTTGATCGCCCTCGGCGTGCAGCCTGACGACCGTGTGGCCATCGCCCTGGAGCGCGGTACCCGGATGATCGTGGCCCTGCTCGCGAGCCTGAAGGCCGGCGCCGCGTATGTACCGCTCGACCCGGCGTACCCACCGCAGCGCCTGGCGTTCATGCTGGCCGACAGCGCACCGCGGGTGTTGCTCAGCGAGTACGCCGTGCTGCCGTTGCTCGGTGCACTGCCGCAGGCCTTGCAGGTGGTGACCTTGAACAGCGCGCTGCAACCGTGGCGTGAGTTGGGCGAGCACAACCCGCTCGCGGCTGAGCTGGGGCTTGGCAGCGACCACCTGGCCTACGTGCTTTACACCTCCGGCTCCACGGGCACGCCCAAAGGCGTGATGATCGAGCATGCGGGCTTGTGCAACGAGATCCGCGCAATCAGCGGCTTGACCGGCCTGACGGCGGGGGACCGCGCGCTGCAATTTGCGACCATCAACTTTGACGCGTCCATCGAGGAGATCTTCGGCGCGCTGACCTGTGGCGCGACCCTGGTCGTGCGCAGTGCCGCGTGGTTGACCGATGCCGCCCGGTTCTGGGCACTGGCGGCGCAGGCGCGTTTGTCGGTGATCAGCCTGCCCACGCGCTTCTGGCAGGGCCTGGCGGACGATCAGGCGAGTGTCATTCCGACCTCGGTGCGGGTGATCGTGGTCGGTGGCGAAGAGCTGAGTCCGGAAGCGGTGCAGCACTGGTTCCTGCGCAGCGGGCACACGCCACGTTTGCTCAATACCTATGGCCCGACCGAAGCGACGATTATCGCGACCGCCAATGAAGTGTTCGCGGCCAACCCGCATCCTCGCGCAATCGGGCGCCCGATCGCCAACACCCGGGTGTATGTGTTGGATGCCCATGGGCATCCGACCGGGTTGGGGGTGCCCGGCGAGATCCATATTGCCGGTGCCGGTATCGCCCGGGGTTATCTCAACCAGCCGCAACTGAGCAGTGAGCGCTTCCTGGCCGACCCGTTCAGCGAAGTGCCGGGCCGCCTGTATAAAACCGGTGACCTGGGGCGCTGGCTGCCGGACGGCACCCTGGAGTACCTGGGCCGTAACGATGACCAGGTGAAAATCCGTGGCTTCCGCATCGAGCTGGGTGAAGTCGAGAGCGCGCTGCTGGCCTGCGAAGGTGTACGGGCGGCGGTGGTCATGGCACGCGACGACAGCGAAGGGCAGGTCAGCGGCAAACAGTTGGTCGCCTACCTGTGCGGTACGCCGGGTTCGGTCGAGCAACTGCGTGAAGAACTGCTGACCCACCTGCCGCAGTACATGCTGCCCAGTGCCTATGTACAGCTGGACAGCCTGCCGGTGACGCCAAACGGCAAGCTGGACCGCAAGGCCCTGCCTGCACCTGAGCAGGTGATGCTCAGCCGCGACTATGAGGCACCGGCGGATGCGCTGGAAGAACGCCTGGCGACCCAATGGGCCCTGGCGTTGAAACTGCCACGGGTCGGGCGTCACGACAGCTTCTTTGAAATGGGCGGGCACTCCCTGCTGGCGATCCGTCTGGTGAGCCTGTTGACCCAGGTCGATGTGCAGGTGACGTTGGCGGAGCTGTTCCAGCATGCCAGCGTCGCGTCGATGGCTGCGCTGTTACGGTTGCGCACCGACGCGCCGATGCCGGAGCAGTGCCTCGTCACCGTGCGTGCCGGTGGCACGCAGGCGCCGTTGTTCCTGGTGCATGAGTTCAGTGGCTTGAATGTGTATTTCCCGGCGCTGGGCCAGCATCTGGATGCCGATGTCCCGGTGTACGGGCTGGAAGGCGTGGCCTGGGGCGAGCCGCAACTGCAAACCATGGAGTGCCTGGCGGCGCGGCATATCGACCTGATGCGCAAGGTCCAGCCACACGGGCCGTACCGCCTGGCCGGCTGGTCGTTCGGCGGGATCCTGGCCTACGAAATCGCCGCGCAGTTGATCGGTATGGACGAGGAGGTCGCGTTCCTCGGCCTGCTCGATACCCACGTGCCGCGCCTGGTGGATCAGGGCACGGCGCGCTGGTCGACGGCCCATGCCCACGGTTTGCACCTGCTGGAACAATGCCGCGCGTTCTGTCAGGCCCAGGTGCCGGTGGACAGCCAGGCACTGGCGACAGTCGCGCAACTGGAGTCCGAAGCCGAGCACTTGGATTTTGATGACCTGTGGCAGCGTGTCCGCGCGGCGGGTGTGCTGCAACCGCAGCTGGCGGCGCTGTCACGTGATGCGTTGTGGGCGTACCTGGACCGTGAGGTTGCCCATGGCCATGCGCAGGCCCATTACAGCCTGTTCCCGTTGAACCTCCCGGTGCATCTGTTTACCGCTGAACAGCGCACGGACGAGAGCTCGCGTAGCAGTCAGACCCTGGGCTGGGACCAGATCGTGCCGGCCTCGTTGCTGCACCGCATCAATGTACCGGGCGATCACCAGAGCATGATGCAGGCGCCGCATATCGCGGCGTTGGGCAAGGCCATCGGCGTGGCGCTGAGCACCCCTGTGCCGGCGCCGACCAAGGCGCCGTATCAGCCGGTGCTGACGATCCAGAGCGGGCAGGTGGGGCATGCACCGATCTTCTGCATTCCGGGAGCCGGCGACAGCGTTACCGGGTTTATCGGCCTGACCGATGCGTTCGGACCGGCCTGGCCGATCCATGGCCTGCAGCCGCGTGGGCTGGACGCCAAGGCGGTGCCCCATAGCCGCGTGGAATCGGCGGCGCAGGCTTACCTGGTGGCGCTTGAGCAGCAATGCCCGAGCGGACCTGTGCACCTGCTGGGGCATTCCTTCGGTGGCTGGGTGGCGTTCGAGATGGCTCTGCGCCTGCAGGCCCAGGGGCGTGAAGTGCTGTCCCTGAGCCTGATCGACAGTGAGGCGCCCGGGGGCACCGGCGTGGCGGGCAAGCCCTACACGGCGACCGGTGTATTGCAGCGCTTGATCGAAACCATGCAACTGGCGGCCGGCAAGCCTTTCGGGATTGATCCGCAGGCATTTGCCGGTCTGGACGAAGCGGCTCAGTGGGTGGCGTTGCACCGCGCCATGGTGCAGGTCGGCATGCTCTCCGCACGCTCGACCCCTGACGTGATGTACGGGCCGGCGCGTGCTTTCGGTGCCGCGCTGCGTACCGTTTACCAGCCACGCCAGCGTTACCACGGCCAGGTCCGCCTGGTGCTGGCCGACGATCCGACCCTGGATGCACAGGGTAATCAGCGCGAGCAGGCCGGCATGATCGAGGGTTGGAGCCGGCTTACCGATCACCTGGAAACCTGGTACGGCCCAGGCAACCATTTCACCCTGCTCAAGGCGCCGCATGTTTACAGCCTGGCGTCCTGGTGGCACGACGGGCTGGTCGTACCGGTCGGCAAGGTGACCTCATGAAGTGTGGCAGAGGGGGAGTCGGCACGGGCGCTTGCGCCCTTACCTGAAGCGAACATTCACGCAACTTAATGCGAACCCGGCCACAGGTCGGGTCTACCTTTCAACGTATTAGTGGTCATCTATGGAAAAGTCGAAGTTTCGCAAGGTTTTCTGGGGCGTGGGTCTGGCTGTCGTGGCCGGGATGATTGTCTATTCGGTGCAATCACCTGCCGAGCCACCCGAATATTTGACCGCCAAGGTCGAGCGCGGCGAAATCGAGAACTCAGTGCTGGCCACCGGGATTTTGCAGGGGGTCAAGCAGGTGGACGTTGGTGCGCAAGTCTCCGGCCAATTGAAGTCACTGAAGGTCAAGCTCGGCGACAAGGTCAAGAAGGGCCAGTGGCTGGCCGAGATCGACCCGCTGGTGTTGCAGAACACCCTGCGCCAGGCCCAGGTCAATGAGGAAAATCTGGACGCCCAACGCAAGGCTACGGCGGCGCAGGTCGCCCAGACCAAAGCAGTATGGGAGCGTTACAACAAGCTGCAATCGGATGCGGCAATTTCCCGGCAGGATTTCGAGACCGCCGAATCCAACTACCTGGTGCAGAGCGCCAATCTGGTGGCCCTGGATGCCCAACTGAAAAATGCACGTATCCAGATCGACACCGCCAAGGTCAATCTGGGCTACACCCGTATCGTCGCGCCAATTGACGGGGATGTGGTCGGCATCGTCACCCAGGAAGGCCAGACCGTGATCGCCGAACAACTGGCGCCCGTGCTGCTGAAACTGGCGGACCTGGACACCATGACCATCAAGGCCCAGGTGTCGGAAGCGGATGTGATCCATATCCAGCCGGGCCAGGAGGTGTACTTCACCATCCTGGGTGAAGCCAACAAGCGCTACTACGCCAAGCTGCGCGGCACCGAACCGGCACCGCAAAACTACCTGGACACCCAGGCCGCGGGTACCGCCAAGCAGAACACGGCGGTGTTCTACAACGCCTTGTTCGATGTGCCCAACCCGGAGCACCGCCTGCGTATTTCGATGACCGCCCAGGTGCGGATTGTGCGTGACACCGCCAAAGATGTGCTGATGGTCCCGGTGGCGGCGCTGGGCAAGCGCAATGCCGACGGCTCCTACGTGGTGCGCGTGATTGACGAGACCGGCCACGCCCAGGAGCGCAACGTGCAGGTGGGGATCAATAACAACGTCAAGGCGCAGATCAAGGATGGCCTCGCGGAGGGCGACAAAGTTGTCATCGGCGATCCGGCGCCTGCCGTGGCGGGGGCCTGACAATGACTCAAGCCTTGTTGGAACTCAAAGGCATCAGCCGCAGCTTTGTGGCGGGAGAGAAGGCCTTCATGGCCCTCAAGAATGTCAGCCTGACCATCAACGCCGGAGAAATGGTGGCGATCACCGGCGCCTCGGGGTCGGGTAAGTCGACGCTGATGAATATCCTCGGTTGCCTGGACTACGCCACGGAGGGCAGTTACACCATCAACGGCCGTGAAACCCGCGACCTGGCGGACCACGAGCTGGCGGAACTGCGTCGTGACCATTTTGGTTTCATCTTCCAGCGCTATCACTTGCTGCCGCACTTGAGCGCCATGCACAACGTCGAGATGCCGTCGATCTACGCCGGTGTGACGGAAGCTCAGCGCCACAGCCGCGCGAAGGAACTGCTGGTGCGGCTCGGCCTGGCCAATCACCTGGTCAACCGTCCCAGCCAGTTGTCCGGGGGCCAGCAGCAACGGGTGAGTATCGCGCGGGCCTTGATGAACGGTGGCGAGGTGATTCTCGCCGACGAACCGACCGGTGCCCTCGACACCGCCAGCGGCAAGGAGGTGATGAATATCTTGCTGGAGCTGCACGCGGCGGGGCACACGGTGATCATCGTGACCCACGACGCCAAGGTTGCGGCGAATGCCGAACGGATCATCGAGATGCGCGACGGCGAGGTACTCAGTGACCGCGTTAACGAGCGCGTCGGCGTCGAGGTGGCGCCGCCCGCTGCTACCCAGCTCAAGGCCAACCCGGGGCGGCGTCTGGTGGCGAGCCTGGGGCTGTTCAAGGAAGCCTTTGTGATGGCCTGGATCGCGTTGATTTCGCACCGCATGCGCACATTGTTGACCATGCTCGGCATTGTGATCGGCATCACCTCGGTGGTGTCGATCGTGGCCATCGGCGAAGGCGCCAAGCGTTATGTCCTCAGTGATATCCAGGCGATCGGCAGCAACACCATCGATATCTATCCGGGCAACGACTTTGGCGACAGCCATGCCTCGGCCATCGAAACCCTGGTGTTGTCCGACGTGACCGCCCTCAGCCAGTTGCATTACATCGACAGCGCTACGCCCAATGCGGGGCGCAATCTGTTGCTGCGCTTTGGCAATATCGACGTGGATGCCACGGTCAACGGCGTGAGTGCAAGCTCGTTCCAGGTCCGCGGGATCAAGATCGCCGAGGGCATCGCCTTCAGCCAGGACGATGACACGCGCCAGGCCCAGGTCGTGGTGATTGACCACAATACCCGCAACCGCTTGTTCGGGCCGAATGTCGAGGCGCTGGGCCAGATCATCCTGGTGGGGAACCTGCCGTGCACGGTGATCGGCGTGGCGGCGGAGAATAAAAACATTTTCAACACCAGCAAGGCATTGAATGTCTGGGTGCCTTACGAAACGGCCGCCGGGCGCCTGCTGGGCCAGCGTTACCTGGATAGCATTACGGTGCGGATCAAGGATGGGCAGCCGAGCAAGGTGGTGGAGGCCAACGTGGTCAAACTGATGGAGCAGCGCCACGGTACCAAGGACTTCTTCACCTACAACCTCGACAGCATCATGCAGACGGTACAGAAGACCAGCCAGTCGCTGGCGTTGCTGCTGTCGCTGATCGCCTTGATTTCCTTGGTGGTGGGTGGCATCGGTGTGATGAACATCATGCTGGTGTCGGTGACCGAGCGGACGCGGGAAATCGGCATTCGCATGGCGGTGGGCGCGCGTCAGTCGGACATTCGGCAACAGTTCCTGGTGGAAGCGGTGATGGTCTGCCTGATCGGCGGGGTGATCGGTATCTCATTGTCGTTCGGTATCGGCTTTGTATTTTCCCTGGTGATCAAGGAATGGCAGATGGTGTTTTCCCTGGAGTCGATTGTCACCGCGTTCGTGTGTTCAAGCCTGATTGGCATCATCTTCGGCTTCGTACCTGCCCGCAACGCGGCGCGGCTGGATCCGATCGAAGCCCTCGCGCGGGACTGAGGTATTAAAAAGCCCGCCACCGGTGACGGTTGGCGGGCTTTTTTGCGGCCGGTGGTCAGGCGGACTGACCGACCCTCTGCAAGCGGTGCGCGGTGGCAGTGCTGACCGCGTCTTCAAAGCGATCGAGTACGTTGCCCACCTGGGCTTCGGTGATCGTCAGGGCGGGCAGGAAGCGCAGGACCGACCCGTGGCGACCGCCGGTTTCGATAATCAGGCCATTATCGAAGCAATTGAGCTTGATCGCCCGCGCCAGCGTGCCATCGCCCAGGCCCACCCGGCCGTCCGTTCGCGACTTGGTGACCTCGACGCCGATCATCAGACCGCGCCCCCGCACATCGGCGATCGGCTCATGACGCCCGGCGATCTGCTGCAGGCCAGCCAGCAGTTGCGCGCCACGTGCGGCCGCATTTTCAACCAGATTGGCCTGTTGGATGTGACGCATGGTGGCGCGCCCGGCGACCATGGCGATCTGATTACCGCGGAACGTGCCGGCATGCATGCCGGGGCCCCAGGTGTCGAGGTGTTCGGCATAGACAATTACCGACAGCGGGTAGCCGCCGCCGATTGCCTTGGACAGCACCAGGATGTCGGGGACGATACCGGCATGTTCGATGGCAAAGGTGCTGCCGGTACGGCCCAGGCCGGTCTGCACTTCATCGATGATCAGCACAATGCCCAGCTCGCGAGTGATCTCGCGCAATCCGCGCAGCCACTGAGCCGAGGCGGGAATGCAGCCACCTTCACCTTGCACCACTTCGACGAGCACGGCGGCGGGGCGGGTAACGCCACCTTCCGGGTCAGAGAGTACGGTGCGGATATAGTCGATTGACAGTTGATCCGTCTGCTCGCCGTCGGTGCCGAACGGGCAACGGAAGCGGTACGGGTAGGGCAGGAAGTGGGTGTTTTGTGCGGTGACGCTGGGGATGCTTTTCGGATTGAGATTGCCCATGGCCGACAGCGCGCCGGCCGTCATGCCGTGATAGCCGCCGTGAAAGGCCATCAGCGCCGAGCGCTTGGTGTAATGACGCGCCAGTTTGATCGCTGCTTCCACTGCGTCCGAGCCGCTGGGGCCGCAGAACAGAATCTTGCTGGTGTCGCGCATGGCGGCCGGCAACTGGGAAAACAGTTCCTGCACAAAGGCGTGCTTGGCCGGTGTGGCGAGGTCCAGGGCTTGTTGCAGTTGGTCGGTGCCGAGGAAGTCCAGCACCGCTTCTTTGACGACGGGCGGATTGTGACCCAGGGCCAGGGTGCCGGCATTGGCCAGACAGTCGAGGTACTCCTTGCCTTGGGCATCCTTGACCCATACGC
Source organism: Pseudomonas sp. MWU13-2517 (assembly GCF_023242545.1). Taxonomy (NCBI): domain Bacteria; kingdom Pseudomonadati; phylum Pseudomonadota; class Gammaproteobacteria; order Pseudomonadales; family Pseudomonadaceae; genus Pseudomonas; species Pseudomonas sp. MWU13-2517. The sequence goes on from NZ_JALMFA010000017.1 coordinate 122,492, forward strand.
CGTTGCCGCTGACGAACAGGCGCTGAAAAGTGGCTGCATAAGTGCGTGCATTCGACTCGACTTTCTTCAGATAACTCAGCTCTTCCATAATCATGTACTCATCGGCTGCGGCAAAGCGCAGCGCTGGATAGTTGATGGAACAAGAGACGGCGTGTCGTTGATAACGACAGTTCTTCAGGGCAGTAATCGGTGGGTCGGTTATATGACCGTATGACTGTCGGCCTGGCAAAGAAACTCAGCCGCAAAGTTAGCTGAACAGCCTGTTGAATGAGCACTGTAAAGTTAACTTATGACCCTGATTAGTTTGAAGGAAGGCAGCAGCGGCCGCTATCGGTTCAGGCGGGGGATGTCCCTGAAATCTATGTCAACCAAGTGCAAGTAAAAGCATAATTCTGCGTGTGTGCTTGAACTGTGAAAGTTGTACGTGAACGGCGCGCTCAGAACAAAATAATTCTGCTGGAATGACGCTCTTGAATAATTAAACAAGACAGTTTTATTGCAGGCGTGTAACGGCTGGACTGCCTGGGTTGGCATGCATCCAACGGATCAGCGAATGGCGCCCGCTGATGCCCATTTTGATCACCGCGCGTTTCAAATAGCTTTCCACCGTGTTGACTTTGAGTTCCAGCGCTTCAGCCAGCTCAGGCGCGGTACGTCCCGCCAGGAGGCCGGCGCAGATTTCCTTTTCGCGATTGGACAGCTTCAAGCCGGACTGCAGCAGGCGGGCCTCAAAACGCTGACGGAGGGAATCCATGTCCCGGTTTTGCGGGACAAGCCCTTCAGTGGCGATATTTTTGTCGGGAATGCCTTGAGAATTTATCGCGTTAATGTGCTTCTCTACCAACGCCAGCAACAGCAAGGAGAAGTCCTTGAGGATTATTTGCTCTTGCATCGAGAAGTTATCGGCCTGTGCGCGATAGAACGAAATTATATAAAAGTATTCTTTTTTACGGGATTTCAGATGCAACTGGGAGCTGAACGAGATGGGCGCCAGGTCGTGTTTTGCACCCGTGTCGGCCGACGCTGAAAAACCGGCCATGGGTTGAGCAATCAGCGGCTCTTGCACCAGAGGGGCGGTCGGTGACGCAGGTGTTGTTTGTTGATCGGCTTCAATCAGTGAGGACATGCGCTCCGGGCTCAGGATCTCTGCACCGTTACCGTTGGGTTCTGCACGTGTTCCATCGGCGCCCTTTATGCGGATGTGCGTAATGTGCGTGGCATCCACGGGCACCTTGGTCAGTACCAGGTCATGCAAAAACCGCGAGAAATGGCGGCTGCCAGTACTGGCGATGACTTTACCGATGAGAGGGAACAAGGTTTGAGAGTTCATTATTTCACCGTCATGTTTCGGTTGAGGATTGTCGCAGCGGTTGCGTCGGTTGAAGAGCAAGCCTCACGGGGGTAGAGCGGTATGAAAGCCCAAGCTTTGGTTGCATGTTTCTAAACGGTGCCCTAGCATGAATCTCAATGGTGGCACAGTGATATTGTCTACTTGCCCGGCCGTCCTATCGAACGTCACTGCCGGCTGTGTGCACATGTTTTATCCCTGCATCAGTCGCTGTGTGCCCATGACTCCGGACAACAGGCCGATGCCCAGCAGAAATACACTGGGCGCCTTGGCCATGATTTTCTGGGCCGCCGCGAAGGACAACAGCTGGCGTGAGATGGCGCCATAGATCAGCAGGATCGTGACGTCGATCACACCCCAGATCAGTGCGAGGATCAGGCCCTGTTTAATGAAGTCGCCATTGGGGTCAATGAACCCAGGTAGGAAAGCGAGGAAGAACAGGATGTCTTTCGGGTTGGACAAGCCCACTTTGAGGGCGCGCCAGAAAAAGTGACGCTGACCTTTTTGCACCGTCGCAACGCTGTCCGAGCTGGCCAGGAGGCTGGACACCCCCAACCAGGCCAAATAAAGTCCGCCGATCAGTTGACCCCAGTTCAGCAGCACCGGGCTGACATCCAGCGCGGTATAGATGAGCGCCAGGGTGATCAGTAGCAAGAGTTGGGCGGACAACACGCCGCCCGTGATCGTAGCGGCAGGCCAGGCTTGCCTGGCATCGGAGATGACCAGGGCCACCACCGGACCGGGCGAGGCGATCAGGAAAAACACAGCCAGGGCAAAGGTCAGGTGCAGCATGCTCATAGGGTGGTTACCAGGTCCAGTACGCGGTTGTTGTTGCCCAGGCGTTGCGCGTAGTAGCGATAGCCGGCCACCGCGAACGTGCGTTGGATCCAGCGATCACGGCCATCCAGGCCGGCTGAAAAAGCACTACGGGCATGCGCGGTTTTACGGTTGTCGATGATCAACAGGTCGCCGGCCTTGAGGTGTACCGGATGGGCGACTTCCCAGGCGGCCTTGCGCAAGTATTCAAGTTTGAGTTGCGCGTGTTTGCTGTGTGCGACCATGAATTGAGGATCGAATCGGAAATAGGGCGATTCGGGGTCACCGTATAGAACCGTCTGTTTTTGATTTATATCAATACGGCAGTTTTTTTCCGTCTCGCAGTAGTCCGACAGAAAGTTGTACTTTTCTTCATGGAAATAATTCAGGTCTTCCGGTGTAATGATGTCGCGAATGCCATCGATGGAACTAATGAAGGTTGCGGCTTGGGCGCCGGGGTCCTGGCGCAGGCAAAAGAGCACCAGGTAATCCGGAGACACAGCATGGAAGGCATTTTCGGTATGCAGTTCCAACTCGCAATCGTAGCTGTCGGAGTTGGCACCCTTGGAGTATTTTTTATGCGGGAAGAAGTTGTTGATGATAGCGCCGTTGGATTCCTGGATATAACCGATCGGGTCGCCCAGCATGGCCGTCGCTTTCAGGATGATCTGTTCACTGATAGTGCATTCTTTGTTCAGGCTGGCGCGATCGCTGGGTGTCGGCGGAACCCTGCCGATGGGCAGGTTTTTTAAATGCAGGAAGCCTTTTTTATTACCAAATAAACGAAAATTCAATATGTCGGATTCGGTCGTCTGGTCGAGCTTTGCTTGCTGGATACTGGAAGACAGGAGTTGATTGAAATTAGGCATGGTGAAGGATCTGCTGTGTGTTTAAAAAATATTAAAGGCCGCAGAGGTTAGGCGCATGCCAAGCATGATTGATTTTTTAGTTGGGTTCGGTTGCGCTTGAAATGACTAATAAGTCTGTCGCTTATTTGTACGGTTGATTATTCGTCAACCGCACTGTCTTTAAAAACGGAAAAAAATGATGGGTAAGGATGAGTATGAATCATGATGCGCTTGATCAAGGGACGCGCCGACTGCCACCGCTCTACGCATTGCGTGCCTTCGAATTGGCCGCGCGTTTCAGTTCTTTCACCCAGGCTGCCGACAACCTCTTCATTACCCAAAGTGCCGTGAGCCGGCACGTCAAGGCCTTGGAAGAGCATTTTGGCTGCGCGTTGTTCGAGCGCAAAGGGCCGAAAATTTTCCTCACCCAGGCCGGCCGATTGTTGGCTCAAGAGCTGAGAGTAGGCTTTCGCCTGATCGAGAATGCCTGCACCGTCACCCGCCGCAAGGAGAAAACCTTACGGGTCAAGGCGCCCTCGACCTTGACAATGCGCTGGTTGCTGCATGTGCTTGATGAGTTCAATGCAGGCAATGATATAGAGCAGGCGCAATTGTCCAGTGAGTGGATGGACGTCGATTTCGTCAACTTCGATGTCGAGCCGTTCGACTGCGCAGTGTTGTTGGGCAACGGGCGGTTCTCCAACGACCTTGAATTTATCAAGCTGTTTGACGAATGGCTGATACCGGTCTGCTCGCCAAGCCTGTTGGAGCAGCACAACCTGAGTGGTGAAGGGGTGTTCTCCGCGGAGTTGATCCACCCGTCCCGTGACCGGCGCGATTGGCAACGCTGGCTGGAACGAGTGGGCTTGATGTCGGCGGTGTCCTGGCAGAAAGGCAAAATTTTCGACACCCTGGAACTGGGCATCTCCGCAGCCATCCAGGGCCGCGGTATTTCCATCGGCGACCTGGCCCTGGTGGGCGACGAACTGGTCAAGGGGTCACTGGTACTGCCCTACAACAAGGCGGTCAGCACCGGCGACAGCTACTACCTGGTCTGGCCCGCGCGCAGCAATAACAACGCGGCGCTGGAGAGCTTCAAGCGTTATCTGCTGGAAACCGTTCCAGTGATCGACGAGCGCGGGTTGGAGTTCCTGAGTTGACGCCGCCAGCCCAGGCAACGCTGCAAAATCCGGCATGCGCTAAACGCTGAAGCACTCGTCGAGTCGGCACCCGTCCAGCACTGGTTTGGGAGCACAAAGCACCAGGCTGGAGCCATCCGGCGTCAGTGCTGGCACCTACGGATGGACGGGATAATCGGTGTAGCCGCGCTGATCGCCACCAAAGAAGGTGCTGGGGTCCGACGCATTGAGCGCCAGCCCGTCACGGATCCGCCGCGGCAAGTCAGGGTTGGCCAGGAACGGCCTTCCAAAGGCAATGATGTCGGCACGGTTGGCGGCCAATGCGCGTTCTGCCGTTTTCGGATCGTAACCACCGGCAATCATCAGCACGCCTTTCCATTGCGTACGAAGTTGACTGATGATTGCGTCCCAGCGGGGATCGAAATTCTCGTCCTTGACGGTGCCCACCACGGCAGGTTCCACCAAGTGAAGATAGGCCAGGGGCAAGCGGTTCAGCGCGCCCACGATGTGGCCGAACGTGGCTTCGGGGGTCGCATCGCCCATTCCCATGAACCGGCCCATGGGCGTAAGTCGTACACCTGTTCGCTCGGCTCCCACCTCATCGGCGACAGCCTCTACGACTTCCAACAGCAGGCGAGCGCGATTTTCCACACTGCCGCCGTAGTTGTCCTCACGCTGGTTGCTGTTGCTATTGATGAATTGGTCGAGCAGATAACCGTTGCCCGCGTGGATTTCAACGCCGTCCATGCCGGCTCTCAAGGCGTTGCGCGCGGCGCGACGATAGTCATCGATGATTTGCGCAATCTCCGAGGTTTCCAGGGCTCGCGGGACGGGGACATCACCCCAGACACCCTTGCCATCTTCATCGATGATAAACGTCTTGCCTGGCACCGGCAGTGCGCTGGGGGCAACCGGCAGGGCGTTATCGGGTTGGAAGCTGGGGTGCGAGACACGCCCCACATGCCACAGCTGCATGAAGATCAGCCCTCCGGCTTCGTGGACGTGTGTACTCACCTGGCGCCAGGCTTGCACCTGTTCCTCGCTGTAAATTCCCGGGGTCCAGGCATAGCCCTGACCTTGGCGGGAGATCTGCGTGGCTTCGGTGATGATCAAGGCCGCACTGGCGCGTTGTCGGTAATACTCGGCGTTCAGGGCGGTTGGAAGGTCGCCCGGCTGTCCGGCTCTGGACCGGGTCAAAGGGGCCATGGCCACGCGATGGGCCAGTGTGTAGGGGCCAACCGTAATGGGTTGAAACAGGTGCTGAGTCATGAACAGTTCCTTGGGAGGGCATCGAGCGGGATGCCGTGAGTGCTCAGGCGGACGGGGCCTGGTTGAAAAGCAGGTGATTGCCGATTTCCGTACCCTGGATCCGCAGTCGCCGCCCCAGCGCCACTTGAGCGTGCTCCCAGTTGCGCAGCGCCCGATCAATATCGTTGGGGAAAGCACGCAGGGCGGAGCCGAGAGCTAACGCATTGGTTGCAGCCTTCGAGGTACTCGCTGCGGTGTGTGGCCGTGGTATGGCGGCGGCATCACCGAGCAGCAATACCCGGCGGTCAACCATATGGTCGACGGCAAGGTCCCGGATTGCCTGGACAAAAGGATGCCGGGTCGCTTGTACGATGGCGCGGAACTGGGGAGGCAGCAGGGCGTCGGCCTGTTCGAACAAGTCATCGCGCCAGGCCGGGGCCAACCGGCCTTCCGGCACCGAAAAGCCACGTTCGTGGCCGTCCGCATCGGTCATGATGCGCGGGAGGATGTCGAGGGGCGCGACCCGATACCAGACCCAGTTGTAGAGTCGGTGGCCCGGCCGTAAATCGTTATCGGCACCTGGTACCAGATAACCGAGAATGTGTGAGCCCTGGTGGTTGGCAAAGCTGAAGGTGCCGAACATTTCTTCGCGCACTCCGGCGGGTACGGCGTGCTCGGGGACGAGACCTCGCCATGCCACGTAGCCTGCATAGGTTGGCTGGCTGTCCGGCCACAGCAGTCGACGTACCGTCGAGCTTCCGCCGTCGGCGCCAATCAATAGCTGCGCCTGTGCTGCATGCCCGCTATCGAAGACGGCACTGACAAGCCCGGGTTTGGTTTGATCGATGTTTGCCAGGGTCTGGCCCCGGTGATAGTGCTCAGGTCCGAAGGCATCGCGCAGTGTTGTGTAGATCAATGACCAGGACGTCTGGACCTGGGGCATGTGCGAATGACTGCGTATCGAGCCGTCCGGACGAAACACGGTTCGGTACTCTGATCGCACGCCCAGTTCGCTGAGAGAAAGCTCGCAACCGCTTTGGCGTAGAGCCTCGACCACCTCGGGCTGCAATACGATGCCGCCACCTCGGCTGTCGAGGTCCTGTGCCGAGCGTTCATACACGTCTACGTCCCACCCCGCGGTGCGCAGCAGATTGCCGGCGAACAAGCCGCCGAGTGAGCCGCCTATGACAAGGGCGCGGCGTTGATGATGCGATGGTGATGCAGTGCCGGACATGGGATTTTCCTCCTGTTGGGCACTAACTTAATCCGGTGGGCCGTGCGTGATAATCCAGACATGGCCCTATGCTGCATTGCGTGAAACGCAACGCTTCGACCGGGTGCCGACTTCAGGTCATGCCTGCTGCACCGAGCGCGTCAGGGGCAGGTTCAGCCAGCGCCGGCCGGTGGCGTTCGCTATGGCATTGCCGATGGCGGCGGCCATGGGGCCCTGGACGATCTCGGCTGCCCCGAGAAACGGTTGTCCGGGCTGATCGAGTAAATGTACGTCGACCTGCCTGGGCAACTGTGTGAAGCGCAGGATCGGATAACCGCTCCAGTCGTAGCTGCGCACACCGCCCGGGTCGTAGCCGACTTTTTCATACAAGGTCCAACTGGCGGACTGCACGATGCCGCCTTCCACCTGGTTGCGCAGGCCATCGGGGTTGACGATCTGGCCCACGTCCACGGCTGTTATCACGTGATCGAGCCGAATCTCGCCGGTTTGCGGATGTACCTGCAAACGTACGGCAATTGCGCAGTACCCCATGATGTTCTTGTAGCGGGCGAACGCGAAGCCAATGCCGGCGCCCGGCTCATTGCCTTTATGCGGCCAGCCGCTGGCGTCCCGGACGCGTTCGACCACCGCACGGGCTCGCGGGTCTGCCAGATGGGCGAGGCGTAAGGCAACCGGATCGGTGCCGGCCTGGATGGCCAGTTCATCGATGCAGGCTTCGATGGCGAAGATATTGATGTGCGCCCCCAGTGAACGCATGGCCGATGTGCGAAACGGCATGCTGGTCACGAAGTTCATGTCGATGCGGTTGGATGCCAGGGTGTACAGCGGCACCGCATTGCGATCGCCGTCCCCTTCGGGCTGCGCGATTGGAACCGACGGCGCGGAGACGAATGGCCGAGCCAACAGCCGTGCGGGAATCAGTCTGCCGGCATTCACGATGCGTTCGTTGTGCGGCGTCGTCCACAATTCATAGGCCCAGTCCTGCAATTTGCCCTGCGCATCGAGGTTGGCCCGGACCTCGGTGAGCATGGCACTGCTGTAGGGTTCCCAGAGGTTTTCCTGCTCGCGCATCCATTGCACACGCACCGGCGTGCCTGCAACACGCATCGCAATCAGCGCGGCATCGGCTGCCGCGTCGTCCGCTCCGTTGTGGCCGTAACACCCGGACCCCTCGATATGGATGCAGCGCACCTGCGCCGGGGCCAGCCCCACCATCTCGGCGATCCCTGTGCGCAAAGGGTAGACGCCTTGCGTGTGGGTCCACACGGTGAGCGTGCCATCCTTGAACCAGGCCACGGCACAGGACGGACCAATGGAACCGTGCATGAGGTACTGCTTGGTGACGCGCGCGTGATAACTCACGCCGGCTCCGGCCGCCGGGCTGCCTGCATGGCTGATCGGATAGCGGCGCGCCGGCAGGCGTGTCAACAGTGAGTGGATGTCATCCGGTTCGGGGATCGCCGCTGCGCCGCTCCAGCGGGCCAGCTCGTACCCGCTGCGCATCGCTTTAATGGCCTGCCATTCATCTCGCGCCACCACGGCCAGGTAGTTGCCGTCGCGCACCACCTGCACCACCCCGGGCAGCCCCTTTATCGACTCGCTATCGAACTCTTCAAGGACGCAACCAGGCCGTGGTGGGCGGATGACGCGGGCATGCAGCATGCCGGGCAGGCGCAGATCCTGGACGAACGCCGCGCCGCCACTGACTTTGGCCGGGATATCCAGGCGCGCAACGGAATGACCGATCAGCTTGAAAGCGGATGCCGGCATCGAGGGTGATCGCGCCTTCGCATAATGGTGCAGGTCGACGCCCTTGACGGCCTGGGCATATGTCATCCGTTGTCCGGCCAGGCCCTGGATGACGCCCTCATGGGTGGTCAGCAGGGCGGCTTCGACTCCCCAACTGCGCGCCGCCGACTCCAGCAGCAACTCGCGAACCTGAGCCGCCGCATTGAACAAGGCCGTGCCACTGTCGAAAATACTATGGCTGCCGGCCGTATAACCTTCGTCGGGTGTCAGGGCAGTATCCGCGGTGAGCAGATGGATCGCGCTCGGTGGGACATCCAGGCGTTCGGCGGCAATCTGCAGGAGGGCCGTTTTCACCCCCGTACCCAATTCGACCTTGCCGGTGTAGACGGTGATGCCTTCGGCGTCGACGCGGATCCAGGCATCGAGGTAGGGGTTGGTGCGCAGGCTGCCTGGGAGATCGGGTGCCAGCACGACAGTGCCGAGCGTATCGACTTCGCTGTCGGCCAGCGCATGGCGCGCTGCCGGCACCAGTGTGAATGTCAGCACCAACGCGCCAGCGCGCAGGAAAGCGCGGCGGCCCTGATCAACTTCATGCTGAAGAGTCATGGGGCGCTCCTGTCTTGCCTGGCGACACGGCTGATGGCGTCGATGATCCGCAAGTGGGTGCCGCAGCGGCACAGGTTGCTCGCCATATGCTCGCGAATGGTGTGTTCGTCCGGATGAGGCGTGCGCTCAAGCAACGCCTGGGCGCGCATCAGCATGCCGGCGATGCAGTATCCGCATTGAGCGGCCTGTGCCTCGATAAAGGCTTTTTGCAACGGGCCGGGACGCTCCGCCGTGCCCAGGCTCTCGACCGTACGGATGGCCTTGCCTTCCAGCCCTGTGCAGGGTGTCAGGCAGGAAAATACGGGCTGGTCGTCCACCAGCACGGTGCAGGCACCGCACTGTCCCAAACCGCAGCCATACTTGGCGCCGTTAAGCCCCAGATGATTGCGCAGCGCATACAGCAATGGCATGTCGGGCGCGAGCTCCAGCGAATGGGGCGAGCCGTTGACGTTGAGGGTCATTTGGGTCATTGCGCCTCCTGACGTAACTCGAGAAGAGTGGAAGAAAGGTCTGTCCAAGGCTGGCCTGGCTTGGCCTGCTCGCGAAGAAATGCAGCCAGCGCCGCGAGCTGGTCGTTGTCCAGGCTGGCAACGAAAGGCGGCATGACCGGCCCGGGTCGCCCAGGTGTGGCAGGCACGCCGTCGAGCACCGTCTTGAGAAAGTTGCGCGCACTGGCTGCCTGCAGGGCCGATGTGCGGTCCAGAGCGGGGCGCCCATCAATCTCTCGCATCGGCGCGGCGGGGCCATGGCAGCCCGCGCAGGCACCTTCGAACAACAGGGCGCCAGGCGTCTGCTCGGCTACCTCGGTGGGGCGTGTGGCCGCCGAGGCGGGTAGGGGCGGTGCGGGGTCAGTGAGGCTCAGCAGGTATTCGGCAACGGCTTGGGCATCGCTGGCGGGCAGGTTGGCCAGGCTGAGGCTGACCGGTCGCATCGGCCCGGCGGCGGTGCCATGGCCCTCCACAACTTCAGCACGCAGGTACCGTACCAACTGTTCGCTGCTCCAGGGCCGGGCACGGTTGGCCATACCCAGCAGAGAAGGCGCCTCCCATCCGTCGACCAGCCCTCCCGCCAGGTGCTGAGCGGTTTTCTCGGCGCCCAGCAGGTTAAGCGCAGAATGGCAGCCTGCGCAGTGGCCAGGGCCTTCGACCAGATAGCGTCCGCGGTTCCAGGTCGCAGATTGCTGCGCCACGGGCGTCAAGGGGTCTGTATGCAGGAACAGCAGATTCCAGAACGCCACCAATGGCCGGATGTTCATCGGGAATTTCATCTGGTTCGGCATGGCTGGCGAGTGCACGGCGGGGCCGCTCATCAAATAGGCATAGACGTCGCTGATATCCCCTTCCGTCAGGCGACGGTAGTGCACGTAAGGGAAGGCGGGGTACAGCAAGTGCCCGTCGCGCGAGACGCCGTCGCGCATTGCCCGTTCAAAGGCCGGCAATGACCATTGGCCAATGCCGGTCTCGGCGTCCGGTGTGATATTCGTGCTGTAGAGCGTGCCGAACGGGGTCACCAGCGCCAATCCACCGGCCAGGTGCTGGCCGCCGGGACGTGTATGGCAGACCGCGCAGTCGCCGGCTTCGGCTACCCGCGCACCCTGTGCTACCTGTGCGGAATCGAAACGCTGCGGCGGTTCGGCCGGTGCGATCGCCGGGCGCCACATCAGCAACACAGCGCCTATCCCGCCTGCCGCAGCGAGCACTGCAGCGCCTATCCATAGCTGCCTGGCTTTCATCACGTCACCCTTCATTCGTCCATGGAACCCGCGAGGGACTTGTATCGCCGAGGGTAGAGAAGAGAAGCGCGGGGCGGTATTGCCAAACCGCGCAATGGCGCTTTGCGCCATCGGCAACACTGAGATCGTTGCGTCATACGCATCGCTCAATTGCCCCGGCGCCGGATTCTCCTCGGCGAACGTCGCGCCTAGCCTTGCCGAAACTGTCCCAATCAAACGAGGTTCATCATGCCTATCGGCAACGTTGCAGCAACGGCAAGCACGACGGTGAAGGGGGAACACCCCGCGTCAATCTCAGGTGCCCTGGTGGTTTTGTTGGCCTTCTGTTGTGGTGCCGTCGTCGCCAATCTTTACTATGCCCAGCCGATAGTCGAGCTGATCGCGCCTCAAATTGGTCTATCCAACGCTCACGCCAGCCTGATTGTTTCGCTGACCCAGTTCGGTTATGCCGCGGGTTTGCTGTTGTTGGTGCCGCTGGCCGACCTGATGGAGAACCGCCGTCTGGTGGTGGGGTTCACGCTGGCTGTGAGCCTTTGCCTGGTTGGCGCCGGCTTTACTCAGTCGCCTTCGCTGTTCCTGGTGCTCTCATTGCTCATCGGCCTGACGTCCGTGGCCGTACAGATTCTTGTGCCGTTGGCTGCGCACATGGCACCTGAAGCAACCCGCGGGCGGGTGGTGGGCAATATCATGAGCGGCCTGCTGCTGGGCATTCTGTTGTCGCGCCCGCTGTCGAGCCTGTTGTCGGAGTCTCTCGGTTGGCGCGGCGTGTTCTTCAGCGCTGCGGGCCTGATGGCATTGATCGCCTGCATCATGGCCGTTGCCTTGCCACGGCGCATGCCGACACATCAGTCCTCTTATGGCGCGTTGATCCGCTCTGTATTTGCGCTCGCACGGCGCCATCCGAGCCTGCGTGAGCGTTCCTTGTATCAAGGGTTATTGTTCGCCAGCTTCAGCCTGTTCTGGACCATCGTGCCAATAGAGTTGATTCGCCAGCATGGCTTCAGCCAGGCACAGGTTGCCGTGTTTGCCCTGGTGGGCGCCGTTGGTGCGATTGCCGCCCCGATTGCCGGCCGGCTGGCTGATGCGGGGCATGGGCAGCGCGGCACGCTCGTTGCGTTGGTGTTGGCGCCTGTTTCCTTGCTGATAGGCGCCCTGCCGGGCAGTGGCTATGTTTGGCTGGTAGCGTGCGCGGTGCTGCTGGATTTTGCGGTGCAACTCAACATGGTGCTCGGGCAGCGTGAGGTCTACGCCATTGATCCGCATAGCCGGGCACGCCTGAATGCCGTGTACATGACCAGCATCTTCGTCGGCGGAGCCTTGGGTTCGCTGGTGGCCAGCCCCCTTTATGAGTGGGGTGGTTGGAGCCTGTCAGCCGTCTCGATTGCGACGGTGCCTGGTCTGGCACTGGTGTTGTTTCTCATGCGTCAGTACCGCCAGGCGTAAGCCCCGGCGCGAGCTGTTGAGGCCTATCGAAGAGCAAGCAGCCACGCCCGTGCCTGAGCACAGGCGTGCAAGACACCCCATGCGCGGTCAGGCATAGTAATCAGCTTGATTTTTCGCTTGGGATGGCCTGATGGACAAGCTGCTGGCGCTGAAGATGTTTGTTGAAACCGTACGCTGTGGCGGCTATTCATCAGCGGCGCGCAAGCTCGGTCTGTCTACGTCTTCGGTGACGCGGCAGGTGGCGGGCCTGGAAAGTGAATTGGGCGCCAGCCTGCTGAACCGCACCACGCGCAACACCAGTGTCACGGCGGCAGGGCAGGCTTATTTCGAGAAGGCCGTGCTGATTCTCGAGGCCGTCGACGAAGCCGATGCCACCGTCGCCGACCGTGGCACCGAGGTCCAGGGGCACCTGCGTGCCAGCGTTCCGGTGGAGTTCGGGCGGCGCATCATCGCGCCTCACCTGGGGCGCCTGTTGGAGCGCCATCCGGGCCTGGAGATCAGCCTGTCGTTGAGCGATCGGGTCAGTGACCTGATCAGCGAGCGAATCGATGTGTCTGTGCGCCTCGGCTCTTCGATCGTCAACGATGACATCGTCAGCAAGAAGGTCGGTGAGTTTCAGCGTTGGGTCTTGGCCAGTCCCGAGTACCTGGCACGGGCCGGTCTGCCGCGTCACCCGAGTGATCTGGTGGAGCATCAATGCCTGCGTTTCGACTATGGCGCGGTGCACCACGACTGGACCTTCCAGAACGATGAGGACACTTTGCGCCTGAGTGTCCAGGGGCGCTTGCAAAGCAACAACGCCGACATCCTGCGCGAAGCGGCACTGGCGGGTGGCGGAGTGGCACTGCTGGCCGACTGGCTGGTGCGTGACGATGTCGCCCGGGGCGGCCTGACCCGCGTGCTGGAACAGTATGAAGTCAATCCCGGCACCGCCAGCACCTGCATCAACGCGCTGTACCTGCCCAACCACCGTGGCTCCAGTCGCATCAATGTGTTTATTGCGTTCCTTGAGGAAATCCTCGCTTCCTGAAGACCCTTCAGGTCTTCGACAACGCGGCGCTGGGCACTGTGTGGCTCTTCCCGGTGGCCATACCAAACAGGGCGGGGGCGCCAGGCGCCGGGTTTGCGTTTGGCCTTCGATCGAAAGGCTGGAATCGACGTATTGTCCGACTAAGATTGACGGCAGTGTGCGCGGGTTCATATTTCCTTGTTGTTACAATTGGCCATAATGGTCGGCACTGACGCGCGTCTCCTATTTCTTTGATTTCAGTGACTTACAAACCATGAAAACCGTGGCAATGGTGCTGTTTCCAGACTTCCTCCTGCTTGATATGGCCGGGCCCATGGAAGTGTTTTCCATCGCCAATCGTTATCTGGCGCCGGGCGACCGTTATCAGCTGTCGACGATCGGCACCGGGCATGGCGCGCTGCGCGCATCCAACGGCATCAACGTTCAGGCCGATGTGCATATAGACCAGGCCCGCGACAGCTATGACCTGTTGCTGGTGCCGGGCGGTCCGGGGGCCTACGACGGTAAACATCAACCGTTGCTCGACTGGCTGCAAAGCGCCGTCAGTCGGTCGGCCAGGTATGGCTCGATCTGCACGGGGGCATTCATATTGGGGCATGCCGGTTTGCTGGACGGTTACCAGGTGACGACTCACTGGCATTACACCGAGCGGTTGATCCGGGCCTTCCCTAACGCTCTGGTGAAGACCGATCAGATTTACGTCCAGGATCGCAACCTGAACAGTTCCGGTGGGGTCACCGCCGGCATCGACCTGGCACTGGCGCTGGTCGCTCAGGATCACGGCAAGAAAATCGCCCAGGACGTGGCCAAGGTGCTGCTGGTGGTGATGAAGCGCCAGGGCGGACAAGCGCAGTTCAGCCCGTTGATGCCCGCAGTCGCCCCTCCGGAAACGCCGGTGGCCCGGGTGCAGAACTATGTGCTCGCTCACCTTGATGAAAGCTTCAGCGTCGAACGCATGGCCAGCCTGGCGAACATGAGTGCGCGGCATTTCGCCCGGTTGTTTGCCCGGGAAGTGACCATGACACCCATGGAGTTTTTGCAAAGCGCACGTATCGATTTTGCCAGGAGCCTGCTGGAAACCAGTGACCTGCCGCTCAAGACCGTTGCCTACAAGAGCGGCTTCGGCAGCGTGCGGCACATGCGGTTTCTGTTCAGTGAAAAACTGGGTTTGACCCCCGCGCAGTACCGCGAACTGTTCAGCTGAAACGTTATTGTCCGTACTGCGCACCGCTATGTCCGTGACGCTCCCTCCATGGCCGTTGTTCGGTCACCCCTGTCTGCCAAGATGTTTGTGAACTTTTGGCAATGGAGAGGCGGGAGCCTGGGCGAACGCGTGCAAGGGATGATGCAGTACCTTGAGTCGGGCCCGGTTTTCGGCACGTGAATGTGCATGAACAGACTCAGCGATTTAAATAGCAGTGCGGTGCTGCGGTTTGGCCCGTACGTGTTTCACACTCGTCAACGCCTGATTCTGGAGGGTGATCGGCCGCTGCGTATGGGCGGACGGGCACTGGATATTCTCCAGGTACTGGTCGAGCAAGCGGGTGATGTGGTCAGCAAGGAGGCATTGATTGCCCGCGTCTGGCCGACTTCGGTGGTCGAGGAAATCAACTTGCGCGTGCACATCGCCGCGCTGCGCCGGGCACTGCGCGATGGTCAGGACGGGTGTTGCTATATCGTCAATGTTCCCCAGCGCGGTTATTGCTTTGTCGCCCCGGTGCAATGCGAGCCGGAGGGGATGCCGGTTTCGATCGAGACCGTTGAGCAACCCCGCCACAACCTGCCTGTACGGATCACACCAGTGATCGGCCGGGATTCGATCGTGGGCAGTGTGGTCCGGCAGTTGCCGGTTTTCCGTTTCATGACGCTGGTCGGCCCTGCCGGCATTGGCAAGACCACGGTGGCCTTGCGCGTGGCCGAACTGCTGTTGCAGCACTATCGCGATGGCGTCTGGTTCGTTGATCTGGCGGCAATCGACGACCCCAAGCGGCTTGACGATTATCTGAGCCAGACGCTTTGGCTGGACGTTGGCGTGGAGACACTGGCGCAACGGCATGCATTGCTGGTGCTCGACAACTGTGAGCACCTGCTCGAATGTTGCCGAACGCGCGTGGAGAGCCTGTTGGCTTCGGCGCCACGGTTGTCGATCCTGGTCACCAGCCGCGAGCCGTTGCGGGCGACGCGGGAAACGGTGCAGTGCTTGGCGGCCCTGGCGGTGCCGCCGATGTCGGCGCTGCACAGTGTCGCCGAGGCTATGAGCTATTCGGCGGTGCAGCTGTTTGTCAGCCGTGCGCGTACCCGCCAGCAAGGGTTTGCGCTGCGTGAACAGGACCTCGAGGGCGTGCGGGAAATCTGTCGGCGTCTCGACGGGCTGCCCCTGGCCATCGAACTGGCAGCGGCGCAGATCGACGCGCTGGCGCTGGTTGGGCTGCGGGCACAACTGAATAATTGTTTTCAACTGCTGACCCAAGGCCGGCGCACTGCCGTGCCACGGCACCAGACGCTCAAGGCCGCCCTGGACTGGAGCTATCAGCGGCTGAGCCCGCTGGAGCAGACCGTCCTGCAAGGGCTGGCGGTGTTCAAAATAGCCTTTACGCTGGAAGCCGCCATCGGCGTCATCAGCTGTGCGGTACTGCGGCCCGCCAGCCTGGTCGAGGCGATAGAACGGCTGGTGCTGAAATCACTGTTGTCAGTTGAACCAAGCGAGGGCATGACCCGCTATCGCTTCCTCAACACCACCCGCACTTATGTACTGGAAAAGCTTGAACTGAGCGGGCTGCAGCGCATGTTTGAAGTGCGTTATGCCGGCTACATCAGTCGGGCACGCTGGGTTTCAGGAAGACCGGTGTTGTTGCAGCTCGTCAAGCAGACGGCGGACGTTGCTTAGGTCGGGTGTGGCAAAGCCTTCGGTGAAGCCGTTGTAGATGGGCGCCAGCAGATCATGGGCTTGTTGGAAACGACCCTGACGCTGCCAAAGCTCGGCCAGTGATGTAGCCGTGCGCAGCTCCCACGCCCGAGCACCCTGGGCCTGCGCCACGCCCAGCGCTTTGAGCAGCACCGTCTCAGCCGCAGGCTGGCGGTTTTGTGCAAGCAGAGCATTTGCGCTGGCCCGAAGGATTTCCGCGGTGCTCCAACCCGCCGCGCCGCTTTCGGCGCGTGCCAGCAATGCGTCGTCGACGAAACGGCCATCCAGCGTAACCATGATTTCATTGATCAGCCCGGCGCCGACTGGCGGGGTCGGATGCGTACTCTCGTCATCGATCACCTGCGCATAGTGCCGGGCCCAGTTGTAAAACAGCAGCACCGAATGTTTTTGGGCTTGTTCGAGCAGCAGGCGCAAGAGGTCGCGGGCCGTTTGAGTGTCGCCGTTGTAGTGGGCGATCAGGCAACCGGAGAGTGCCAGCGTGTAGCAGATGGACGTGCCGTGGTCGATCTCGAGCGCAATGTCCAACGCCTGGCGGGCGGCGCGCCAGGCCTTTTCGGGGTGGCCCTGCAACCAGAGGATCCGCGCCAGAATCGTCAGCGAGGCGACGCACTGATCGTACTGGACGCCAAAGCCATGGGTGAAGCGATTGAGGTGTCCACTCTGGGCCATGTGCTGGATGACCTGTTCAGCACGCTTGCGCGCCTGTGGCTGGTCCCCGGCAAAGTGCAGGGCCAGTACCTGCAAACGCTGGGTACTCAGGGACACGGCGGCATGACCTTGCACACCCAGTCGATCAAATTGCAGGCTCTGTTCCAGGGCCGTCTGATAGTTGCCGCAACTGAGGTTGACCGCCATGTGCCCGGACACGGCTCTGAGCTGGCCGGCGACATCGTTGCAGCGTTCGGCGAGGGTTCTGGCGCTCACAAAGGCTTCGACGGTTTCGGCGCTGCCGCCCTGGGTGTGGTAGCAGGAGCTGCCGAGGGCAAGCTTGAGGGCCATTTTCAGGCGAGGGCAGGGCTCGGGCGTCAATTCAAGCAGGGCCAGGGCCTTGCGCACGTACACGCCGTGCTCCTTGAGCAGCGACAGTTCCTGCCAGAGTGATGTCGACACCGAAGCCAGGCGGATCGCAATGGTCTGTGGCCCTTGAGCGTTCAGCCCCCAGTCCAGGGCCGAGCGGATGTCTTCGAGGCTGCGCGCGTAACGCTCGATCCATACATCGGTCTGGGTGTGCTCCCAGTCGTCCTGGGCTTGATGCATCAAGGCCAGGCAGCATTGGGCATGGCGCTCCAGGGTGTCCGGCAAATCATTTGCCTGGTCGAGTTTTTCCAGGGCATAGCTGCGGGTGGTGTCGAGCAGACGGTAGAACACCTGCTCGTCACCGACCTCCACGTTCAGCAGGGACTTGGCCACCAGTTGCGTAATCGCGCCAAGCACCGCACAGCTTTCGACGTGTTCGCCGACAATCACGGCCGCCGCCGATTCCAGCGTGAAACCACCCCTGAACACGCTCAGTCGGCGCAGGCAGATCTGTTCGCAGGCCGTCAGCAGCTCAAAGCTGCAGTCGAGGGTTGCACGCAGGGTCTGATGCCGCCCCAGCGTCGTCTGGGAGCCCTGTGCGAGCAAACGGAAACT
This sequence comes from Pseudomonas sp. MWU13-2517, assembly GCF_023242545.1. NCBI lineage: Bacteria > Pseudomonadati > Pseudomonadota > Gammaproteobacteria > Pseudomonadales > Pseudomonadaceae > Pseudomonas > Pseudomonas sp. MWU13-2517. The sequence continues at coordinate 140,243 of NZ_JALMFA010000017.1, forward strand.
GCCTTGCAGTTGCGTCAGCAAGCCACTCAGGCCGAGGCTGTTCACTTGCGCTGCGGCCAGTTCGATCGCTAGAGGAATACCGTCCAGGCGGCGGCAAATCTCGATCACCAGGGGCAGTTCGGCGTCGGTCAGTTCGAAACTGTCATGGCTGGCCATTGCCCGTTCGACAAACAATTGCACCGCCGAAAAGCCCAGGGCCTGGGCGCGCTCCAGCGCGGCGACGGGCGGTGGGCAGTCCAGTGACTCCAGGCGCTGCACGAATTCGCCGTCGGCCCGCAGGCTCTCGCGGCTGGTGGCCAGGATATGCACATCGGGCGCCCCGCACAGGATGCTTTCGCTGAGCACCGCGATGGCGTCGATCAGGTGCTCGCAGTTGTCGATGACCAGCAGCATTTGCCGCTCGCGCAGGAAGGTGGTGAGACAGCTCACCGGCTCTGCGTCGTGCAACGACAGGTCCAGCAGCATCGCCAGGTGGGTGGTGATCATCGCTGGCTCGCTGATCAAGGCAAGGTCCAGCAGGCGAATGCCGTCCCGGTAGCGACCGATCAGTTGCTCCGCGACGCGCAGTGCCACGGTGGTCTTGCCGATACCGCCAGGGCCGACCAGAGTGATGAACCGCTGGCGTGGCAATTGCGTCACAAGGCGGTCCACCAGGACCTGGCGACCAATCATGCGCGTGCGACGAATCGGCAGGTTATGACCGTTGTGCCCATGGCCGCTGCTCGGTGGACGTTGCTCGATGGGCTCCAGCGAGTACGGCGCGACAAAGCTGTAGCCACGCTGGGCCACGGTGACGATATAGCGCTGGCCGGCTTGACCGTCGCCAAGGGCTTTGCGCAGCGCCGCGATGTGCACTCGCACATTGATGTCTTCGACGACGCTGTTGGGCCAGACCCGTGCGATCAACTGCTGCTTGCTGACCAGATTTCCGGCGTGCTCCAGCAGGATCAACAGAATGTCCATGGCGCGCCGACTCAGGCGCAGGGGCTGATCGGCCTCCAGCACCAGGCGTTGTCCGGGATAGACCCGGTAAGGGCCGAAATGCACCGCCTGTTCGGGGGAAAGGGTCAACGGGTCACTCCTGCCTGCCTGCGTCTATCACGCGATATCCGAGCATGTTCCTCAGTTTTTTGCGCCAGCGCAACGCGGCATTCGGGCAACTCGCCCGCGTGTGCATTGACGGCCGTGTTGCGGCACCGTTCGCGAGCTGTGTATCGACTGGGCTGGCACTGACAAAAGGACGTGTCGTGGCTTTTGGCGCACCACTGAGAATTAACAACGTTTAACTCGTCCTGCGCCTGTCTTACACCCAAAAATCCAATGCCTGCAGTCTATCAACCGAAGGCACCGGTTTTTGTGCTCCGTGCAGTAAAAGGGATGAACACTTCAGGAGAAGGCTGGAATGAGTGATGTGGTGGTGGTCTATCACAGCGGTTATGGTCATACGCGGGTCATCGCCGAAGCTGTGGCCCAGGGTGTGGAGCGACACTTGGGCAGCACGTGCCAACTGATTCCGGTCGAGGAAGTGGACGCGCGCTGGGACTGCTTGCACCGCGCCGACGCGATCATCTTCGGCGCCCCGACTTACATGGGCAGTGCCTCGGGGTCCTTCAAGGCGTTCATGGAGGCCACCGCGTCGTTCTACCTGGCGCAGCCCTGGCGCGACAAGTTGGCTGCCGGGTTCACCAACTCCGGTTGCTTGTGTGGCGACAAGCTCAATACCTTGTTGCAGATGGCCGTATTTGCCGCTCAGCACTCGATGATCTGGGTCGGCCTCGACCTGCTGCCGGCGCGCTCCAGCGTCGGCCTGTTCGATGGGCAATTGAATCGCCTGGGCAGCTCCCTGGGGGTCATGGCCCAATCGAACGTCGAGCAATCCCCGGAGCATGCGCCACCTCCCGAAGATCGCTGCACCGCCGCTCACCTGGGGGAGCGGGTCGCGCGCCTGGCCGAACGTATGGGCCATTCAGCGGTTTGATGCACGGTTCCTCTACTCATCAGGCTCGGCTCAACGCCGAGCCGCCGGCGCAGCCGTGATCTTGAGAGAAGGCAGCGCATGTACTGCCTGACAGCGCCAGGCGAAAGGCGTGATGCCTTCGCTGCGGGTGAAAATGTGGCAGAAGTGCGCTTGATCACAGAAGCCGCATTCCAGGCTGATCTGCGTCAAGGTCAGGTCGGTATCCTGGATCAGTTGCTTGGCCCGCGTGATGCGCTGCCGACGAATCCAGTCCTGGGGCGACAGGCCGGTGCTGCACTTGAAGGCACGAGAGAAATGACTGCGGGACAGGGCACAGGCCCGAGCGAGCTCAGTGACCTCCAGCGTTTCACCCAGACCCTCGAGAATCAGTTTTTTGACCAGGCTTTCGCGCCACGCTGAGAGGCCTCCGGTGGCGGGCAGATGCGTTTCAGTGGCGGGTACGCGAGCGGCGTTGTGCTGAAAATAGGCCATGGCAAATATCCGTATCGAGGCGAATGCGCTGGCACACTGCGCGGTGGGTCAGCAGTTTCACGCGTTGGAAAACAGTTCGGTGCAGAGGGCTTTATTCTTGGTGGCGGGTCGGTGCTTTGCGAGTTAAACGTTGTTAATTCCACCCCGGTACATCGCCGGGCAACGGCCCTCGCTCAGCACATGGCTGCAATTTTTCGGCTGAGAACACCGGCATGATTGGCACATTTGGCCGGCCTGCGGACGGCCGCTTGCGGGTGCGGCCCACATCACTGGGATGGGCCGGCATTTTCAGTGGATGACTATGCAAAACGGGCCTTGCAAGCGGGCGGCAAAACTGCCGATTATCGAGCGATGGCCGAGTGACGAATACCTGGCTCACTACACAATGGGACTGTGCCTATGAACCGTAATGATCTGCGCCGCGTAGACATGAATCTGCTGGTGATTTTCGAGGCGCTGATGTTCGAAAAGAACCTGACCCGGGTGGCTGAAAAACTGTTCATGGGCCAGCCTGCGGTGAGTGCTGCGCTGGGACGCCTGCGGGATTTGTTCGACGACCCGCTGCTGTTGCGCAATGGGCGCGGCATGGAGCCGACGGCGCGAGCGTTGGCGATTCTCAAGGAGTTGCAACCGGCGATGGACATCATCTCGGGTGCCGTCAGCCGGGCCAAGGAGTTTGATCCGGCGACGAGCTGCGATGTGTTTCGCATAGGCCTTTCGGACGACGCCGAATTTGGTTTGTTCCCGCCGTTGTTGCGCCAGCTGCAACAGGAGGCCCCGGGCATTGTGGTGGTTGTGCGCCGGGCCAATTATCTGGTGATGCCGGCCTTGCTGGCATCGGGGGAGATTTCGGTGGGGGTCAGTTACACCACCGAATTGCCGGCCAACGCCAAGCGCAAGCGGCTACGTGATATTGCCTGCAAAGTGTTGCGCGGTGACAACCGGCCCGGTGAGCTGACACTCGATGAATACTGCCGGCGGCCCCACGCGATGGTGTCGTTCTCCGGCGACCTGAACGGCAACATTGACCTCGACCTGGCCAAGGTCGGCCGTACTCGGCGTGTGGTGCTGGGGGTTCCGCAATTCAGTGGTTTGCGCGCGATGCTCGCCGGTACCGAAATGATCGCCACCGTGCCCGACTATGCGGCGTGTGCGTTGGTCGAAGGGAGTGGCTTGAGGGCCGAAGACCCACCGTTTCCCATCGACGCGGCGCAACTGTCGATGGCCTGGAGCGGCGTTCACGACAACGATCCGGCAGAGCGCTGGCTACGCTCGCGGATCAGCCAGTACATGTCTGAACCTTTGAGCATCAAAGCCCCTTAGACGGCAGCGGCTTGGCGGGCACCAAAAAACTCGCCACACCGGGTGGTGTGGCGAGAGGTCGGGCATCAGTTCAGATGCGTCTTGAGCTCTGCGGCGGCCTGGCGTACCGCCGCTTGGACTTCCGGAATCCGGCTCAGCGGGTTGAGCAGGCCGAAGTCATGAATCATCCCGTTGTAGCGCACCGAGGTCACCGGTACGCCGGCCGCATCGAGGTGGCGGGCGTAGCTTTCGCCTTCGTCGCGCAGCACGTCGAATTCGGCGGTCTGCACCAGCGCGGCAGGCAGGCCCTTGAGCTGTTCGGCACTGGCATTCAGCGGTGAGGCGTGGATGTGCGCGCGTTCGGCCGGGTTGGTGGTGTAGCTGTCCCAGAACCACTGCATCATGCCTTTGGTCAGGAAGTGGCCTTCGGCGAATTGCTGGTACGAGGCGGTTTCGAATCCGGCGTTGGTCACCGGCCACATCAGCAACTGGAAGCGTAGGGCAGGGGTGTTCTGTTCCTTGGCCTTCAATGCCACCACCGCCGCCATGTTGCCGCCGACACTGTTGCCGGCCACCGCCAGGCGCTTGCCGTCGACACCGATTTCCTTACCGTGCTCGGCCACCCATTTCGTGGCGGCGTAGGCATGGTTGATCGCGGCCGGGTAATGAGCTTCCGGCGACCGGGTGTAATCGACATACACGGCCACTGCGCCGGAGCCCACCACCAGGTCACGAATCAAGCGTTGGTGCGTCGGGAAGTCGCCCAATACCCAACCACCGCCGTGGAAGAACATGAACACCGGCAACTCGCCCTTGACCTTGGCAGGACGCACCACTTTCAGGTTGATCACCTGGCCGTCGACCTTGATCGCCTTGTCGCTGACTTCAACGCCGGACAGATCGACCGGCACCGACGCCTGGGCACCGCTCAGCACGTCGCGGGCCTCTTTCGGGCTCAGTTGCTCCAGCGGTTTACCACCGCCGGCCGCGAGGGCGTCGAGGAACGCCTGGGTGTTGTGTTCGACGCCGGGGCTGCCGGCGGCGAATGCGTTGCCGATGGACAGGGCGAGGAGGGAAGCGGCGAGGGTTTTCTTGAGGCTCATGGTCAATTCCTTTTCAATCGTTCGAGTTTTCATGCCTTGGGATCGGGCTGCTGTGACGCTGGATTCAGGCCTCAGCAACACCGTGAGCACAGATTAATGAGGTGCCCGAAAGTGAAAAAGCGGCTGGGAACCGTTTAACTGTCAATCAGAAAGTGACAATGAGCGGGCTTGAAAGCGGGCGTGGCTTTATGAGGCCGTGGCCGCTGTGTTTTTGATCTTGATCTTGCTTTTGATCGTAAGCGCTCCGTTAAACCATGCTGGCCGAACGCAGGTTTGAATCCGCGTAACCCGGTATGACGGCGGCCCATGGATTCAAGTCTATGATCGAGCCTGGGCGGGCCCCCTCGCGGAGGGGCAGTTGGATAGTCGGCGGCTTCCAAGCCGTCACGGGAGCAAGCTCCCTCGCCACAGGGTCATGGCCACACCAGAGTTGTGTAGATACTCTGTGTAGCGCAGGCGAGCCGGCTTCCACAGGCAAGCAAAAGCTGCAATGCAGCATGGCTGTCTACACACATCACGATGCGAAGCGAGCCGCTTTTGATCTTGATCTCAGGCGGCCCCCCAAATCAATGTCGGATTACGGGCACACCGAGCCTGAGCGAGGTGCCGAGTGGTGGGGCAAGGGCCCTTTGGTTACTTTGGGGCTTTTCCAAAGTGACCCGCCGTAAGGGCGGAACCCTGAGCCGCCGTTACCGCAGCAATGGATATGTACTCATTGCACTCCGACAATCGGGGGCGCCCCCCTCGCGGAGGGCCAGTGGGATAGTCGCCGGCTTTCGGGCCGTCACGGGAGCAAGCTCCCTCGCCACAGGTTTATGGCCACATCAAAGTTGTGTAGCGCAGGCGAGCCGGCTTCCACAGGCAAGCAAAAGCTATAGCGCAGCATGGCTGTCTACACACATCACGATGCGAAGCGAGCCGCTTTTGATCTTGATCTCAGGCGCCCCGTTAAACCACGCTGGCCGGAATTCGATATTGATTTGGGGGGTAAACCGGCAGGGATGCCGGTTTAGCCGCCCCGCGCCATGGATGGCGCGTGGCGGCGGCCCCCCAAATCAATGTCGGATTGCGGGCACACCGAGCCTGAGCGAGGTGCCGAGTGGTGGGGCAAGAGCGTTTTGCTTACTTTTGCGCTTTTCAAAAGTGAGCCGCCGTAAGGGCGGAACCCTAAGCCGCCGTTACCGCAGCAATGGATATGTACTCATTGCACTCCAACAATCGGGGGCGAGGCCCCTCGCGGAGGGTCAGTTAGGTGGTCGCCGGCTTCCGGGCCGTCACGGGAGCAAGCTCCCTCGCCACCAGGTTTCAACCTGGCAACAGAGTTTTAGATCTGGCAACAGAGTGTTAGATAGGGAAAGAGCGTACTCAGACGAGTAATGGGCCTACAACGGCGTCAGCACATTCATCACCGTATCCAGCGCCACGCGAGTGTCATCCAACTGCACCAGCGAAGCATGCCGCGCTCCGAGGGCATCTCGGTTCTGGATCGCGGTGAGGATCGCCTTGTGTCGGGGCAGGCTGAGGCCCTGGATATCCGGGCGTCGGTTGGTGATATTGATCGACTCGCGCAGCGGCAGCGACAGCATGTTGCACATGTAGGCGAGCAGGTCGTTGCGGGTGGCATCGGCGATGGCCCGGTGAAAATCCAGGTCGGCCTGCAGCAACTGTTCGTGGGTCTGTGCGGTTTCCATGCCGCGGTAGGCTTTTTCGATCGTCGCGATGTCCTCAACGGTGGCGGTGGTCGCGGCCATCGCGGCGATTTCCGGTTCGAGGATGCGCCGCACACCGGCCAGGGTGTTGAAGAACTCACTATGAGGCGTGGACTGCATCAGCCAGGACAACACGTCCGGGTCGAGCAGGTGCCATTTCAAACGAGGCCTTACCACCGCGCCGACCCGTGGCTTGGAATACACCAGGCCCTTGGCGCTGAGTACTCGCGTGGCCTCCCGCAGCACCGAGCGGCTGACCTTGTATTCCTCGCAGAGCGTGGACTCCAAGGGCAGTTTTTCTTCGGGCTTGAAGCGGCCGGAAACGATGTGCATGCCCAAGTCCTGAACGATCTGGGCATGCATGCTCTTGCGCGGTTTGGGCGGCTGGTGATCCATAACGACAGGGATGCTCTGACTTAGATTCGCGGCATCATAGCATCCCAATTAGTGGGAATGACGTGGGACTTCAGCCCCACGGCAGCCCACGAGGAAGTCAAAGTCGCAGCCCTGGTCGGCCTGCAGCACATGGTCGATATACAACTGGCGGTAGCCACCGACGATCAGCTTCTGCGGTGGCTTGAGGTCGGCCATGCGCGCCGCCAGCTCTGCGTCGGGGATGTCCAGGTGCAAGCGGCCGTTGGCGCAGTCGAGTTCGATCCAGTCACCTTCCCGCACTGTGGCCAACGGCCCGCCGGCTGCGGCTTCCGGCGCGACGTGCAACACCACCGTGCCGTAGGCGGTGCCGCTCATGCGTGCGTCGGAGATGCGCACCATATCGGTCACACCCTGGGCCAGCAGCTTGGCCGGCAGGCCCATGTTGCCGACTTCCGCCATGCCTGGGTAACCCTTGGGGCCGCAGTTCTTCATGACCAGGATCGAGTTGGCATCCACTTCCAGTTCGGGGTCGTTGATGCGTGCCTTATACATGTCGAAGTCCTCGAACACCACGGCGCGGCCTCGGTGCTGCATCAGCTCGGGGCTTGCCGCCGAGGGCTTGAGGACCGCACCCAACGGTGCCAGGTTGCCGCGCAACACGCAGATACCGCCATCGGCGCGGATCGGGTTGTCGAGTGTGCGGATGACTTCGTCCTGGCCATAGATCGGCGAATCCTTGGTGTTCTCGCCGAGGGATTTGCCGTTGACCGTCAGGGCGTCCGGGTGGGGGATCAGGTTGGCCTCGCCGAGGCGCCGCAGCACGGCGGGCAAGCCCCCGGCGTAGTAGAACTCTTCCATCAGAAAACGCCCCGAGGGCTGCAGGTCGACGATGGTTGGCATGCCACGGCCGATGCGCGTCCAGTCGTCCAGGTCGAGTTCCACGCCAATACGCCCGGCGATGGCTTTCAGGTGGATCACGGCGTTGGTCGAGCCACCGATGGCCGCGTTCACGCGAATCGCGTTTTCAAAGGCTTCCTTAGTGAGGATCTTCGACAGTTTCAAGTCTTCGCGCACCATCTCCACCGCGCGCATGCCAGACATGTGCGCCAGCACATAGCGCCGCGCATCCACTGCCGGAATCGCCGCGTTGTGGGGCAGGGAGGTGCCGAGCGCCTCGGCCATGCATGCCATGGTCGACGCGGTACCCATCGTGTTGCAGGTGCCCGCCGAACGCGACATGCCGCCCTCGGCCGCGAGGAAATCATCCAGGGTAATGGTGCCGGCTTTGACCTGTTCACTGAGCTGCCATACCACGGTGCCCGAGCCGATGTCCTGGCCCTTGTGCTTGCCGTTGAGCATCGGCCCGCCCGTGACCACGATGGCCGGTACGTCGCAACTGGCCGCACCCATCAGCAGGGCCGGGGTGGTCTTGTCGCAGCCGGTCAGCAGCACCACGCCGTCAATGGGGTTGCCGCGAATGGCTTCCTCCACGTCCATGCTCGCCAGGTTGCGGGTGAGCATAGCGGTAGGGCGCAGGTTCGACTCGCCGTTGGAAAACACCGGGAACTCCACGGGGAAGCCGCCGGCCTCGATCACACCGCGTTTGACGTGCTCGGCGATCTGGCGGAAGTGCGCGTTGCACGGGGTCAGCTCCGACCAGGTATTGCAGATGCCGATGATCGGCTTGCCATGGAACTGATGGTCGGCAATGCCCTGGTTCTTCATCCAGCTGCGGTACATGAAGCCGTTTTTATCGGCAGTACCAAACCACTGGGCAGAGCGTAGGCCGGGCTTTTTATCAGGCATGATCGATTCTCTTATTGTATGACTATATGTTCTAACCTTGGCTAAACATAAGCGCAAAAACCCTGCTTTGGAAGAGTTGTTTTGTAAATAGTCCTACTATATAGTTTGTTGCAACTGAGGTATGACCCTGGCGGATGTTCGCGAGAGGTGTCCCCCGAGCTTCTATAAAAACAACAATCGGAGATCGACCCATGAGCCAGGAACTGCGGCTTGTTCGGCGCATCACGCTGAAACTGATTCCTTTCCTGATCCTGCTGTACTTGATTGCCTACGTGGACCGTTCCGCCGTGGGCTTCGCCAAATTGCACATGGGTGCCGACGTCGGCATCGGCGACGCTGCCTATGGCTTGGGCGCGGGGTTGTTCTTCATTGGCTACTTTCTGTTCGAGATCCCCAGCAACCTGATGCTCGACCGCTTCGGCGCGCGGCGCTGGTTTGCGCGCATCATGATTACCTGGGGCGCGATCACTATCGGCATGGCCTTCGTGCAAGGCCCCCACAGCTTCTATGTGATGCGCTTTCTGCTCGGCGCGGCGGAGGCGGGCTTCTTTCCGGGCGTGCTCTACTACATCACCCAATGGTTCCCGGTGCGCCATCGCGGCAAGATCCTTGGGCTGTTCATCCTGTCGCAACCCATCGCGATGATGATCACCGGCCCCGTCTCCGGCGGCCTGCTGGGCATGGATGGCCTGCTTGGCCTGCACGGCTGGCAGTGGCTGTTCATTGTGATCGGTACGCCGGCGATCCTGCTGACCTGGCCGGTGTTGCGCTACCTGCCGGACGGTCCCAAAAATGTCACCTGGATGAGCGACGACGAGAAGGCCTGGCTGACCGGCGAGCTGGCCAAAGACCTGCAAGCCTACGGCCAGACCCGTCACGGCAACCCGTTGCACGCCCTTAAAGACAAGCGCGTGCTGCTGCTGGCGCTGTTCTACCTGCCGGTCACCTTGAGCATCTACGGCCTGGGCCTGTGGCTGCCGACCCTGATCAAACAGTTCGGTGGCACAGACCTGGTCACCGGGTTCATCTCGGCCGTGCCGTATATGTTCGGCATCATCGGCCTGCTGATCATCCCGCGCAGCTCCGACCGCCTGAATGACCGCTACGGCCATCTCGCGGTGCTCTATGTGTTGGGGGCCATCGGTCTGTTCTTCAGTGCCTGGCTGAGTATGCCGGTGCTGCAAATGGCGGCGCTGTGCCTGGCGGCGTTCGCGCTGTTTTCCTGCACGGCAGTGTTCTGGACTTTGCCGGGGCGGTTCTTTGCCGGTGCCAGTGCGGCAGCGGGCATTGCCCTGATCAACTCGGTGGGCAATCTCGGCGGCTATATCGGCCCGTTCGTGATCGGCGCGCTCAAGGAGTACACCGGCAACCTGGCCTCGGGCTTGTACTTCCTGTCTGGCGTGATGGTCTTCGGGTTGCTGCTGACCGGTGTGGTCTACCGCCTGCTGGAACTCAAGCATGTGCTGCCCGCCGACCAATTCGCCGCCAGTGCGCGTGGCGCCACCCGTACTTAATTGAGGAGAAGCTTCATGCGTTTAGTTCAGTTCGAGTTGCACAACGGTGAGCGCCGCGTCGGCGTAGTGGACGGCGACACACTGCGCGAAGTGCGCACGGCCGGCAGCGTGCGAGAGCTGGCGTTGGCCGCCATCGAGGCGGGTGTCAAGTTGCCGCAGCAGGTGGAGAGCCTCGGCCTGGGTGACAGCCATGACTACGCAGCGTTGCTGGCCGGGCAGAAAATCCTGCCACCCCTGGACCACCCGGACCCGGCTCATATGCTCATCAGCGGCACCGGCCTGACCCACCTGGGCAGCGCGGCCGCACGCGACAAAATGCACCAGGCCGGTGACGACAGCGCATTGACCGACACCATGCGCATCTTCAAATGGGGCGTGGAGGGCGGGAAACCCGCCGCCGGCCAGGCCGGTGTGCAACCGGAGTGGTTCTACAAGGGCGACGGCAGCATCGTCGTGCGCCCAGGCCAGGCGTTCCCGGTGCCGCCGTTTGCCGAAGACGCCGGTGAAGAACCGGAAATCGGCGGCCTGTATGTGATCGGCCCTGACAGCAAGCCTTATCGCCTGGGCTTTGCGGTGGGCAATGAGTTCTCCGACCATGTGATGGAGCGCAAGAACTACCTGTACCTGGCGCATTCCAAACTGCGCAGTTGCAGCTATGGCCCGGAATTGCGCGTCGGTGAACTGCCCGAGCATCTGGCCGGCACCAGCCGCCTCCTGCGCAATGGCGAAGTGATCTGGGAGAACGAATTCCTCAGTGGCGAAGCGAATATGTGCCACAGCCTGGAAAACCTCGAATACCACCACTTCAAGTACCGCCAATTCCTCAAGCCGGGCGACGTGCATATTCATTTCTTCGGTACCGCCACGCTGTCATTTGCCGACGGTATACGTACCCAACCGGGCGATGTCTTCGAGATCAGCCAGGCCGAGTTCGGCGCACCGCTGGTCAACAGTGTCGGCAGCGTTGACGCGGCATTCGCACCCGGCCAAGTCACCCCTCTTTAAGGAGAGCAGCATGAACCAGTTCCTCGGCCACAATTACATCGGCGGCCAGCGCAGCGGCAACGGCAACGTCAAGCTGCAAAGCGTCGACGCCACCACCGGCGAAGCCTTGTCGCAGGATTTCTACCAGGCCACCCCGCAGGAAGTCGACGCCGCCGCCCAGGCTGCCGCGCAGGCTTATCCGGCCTACCGCGCCTTGAGTGCCGCGCGCCGCGCACAGTTCCTGGACGCTATCGCCGATGAGCTGGATGCGCTGAGCGACAACTTCGTCGAGCTGGTGTGCCGCGAAACCGCATTGCCCGCCGCACGTATCAAAGGCGAGCGCGCGCGCACCAGTGGCCAGATGCGTCTGTTCGCCACCGTGCTGCGTCGCGGTGATTTCTACGGTGCACGTATCGACAAGGCCTTGCCGGATCGCCAACCGTTGCCACGTCCGGACCTGCGCCAATACCGTATCGGCCTCGGCCCGGTCGCAGTATTCGGTGCGAGCAATTTCCCCCTGGCGTTTTCCACGGCCGGTGGTGACACCGCCGCCGCGTTGGCGGCCGGCTGCCCGGTGGTCTTCAAGGCGCACAGCGGGCATATGGCCACGGCCGAACAGGTCGCCAATGCGATCATCCGTGCGGCTGAAGCCACAGAAATGCCGGCGGGCGTGTTCAACATGATCTTCGGTGGCGGTGTCGGTGAGGCGCTGGTCAAGCACCCGGCCATCCAGGCAGTAGGGTTTACCGGTTCGCTAAAAGGCGGTCGTGCCCTGTGCGATATGGCAGCGGCACGCCCGCAGCCGATCCCGGTGTTCGCCGAAATGTCGAGCATCAACCCGGTGATCGTGTTGCCCGAGGCCCTGCAAGCCCGTGCCGACACTGTCGCGCGCGACCTGACCGCCTCGGTGGTGCAAGGCTGCGGCCAGTTCTGTACCAACCCTGGCCTGGTGATCGGCATCGCTTCGCCGGCGTTTACCGCGTTCACCCAGCAAGTGGCACAGCTGATCGGCGAGCAACCGGCGCAGACCATGCTCAACGCCGGCACGCTCGACAGCTACGGCAAAGGCCTGCAAAAGCTGCTGGCGCACCCAGGTATTCGACATTTGGCGGGGAATACCCAAGTCGGCAACCAGGCGCAGCCGCAATTGTTCAAGGCCGATGCCCGTCTGCTGATTGACGGCGATGAAGTGTTGCAGGAAGAAGTGTTCGGCCCCACCACGGTGTTTGTCGAAGTCGCCGACCCGGCCCAGCTCAGCGCCGCCTTGCAGGGCCTGCACGGTCAGCTCACGGCGACGATCATTGGCGAGCCGGCCGACCTGCAACAGTTCGCCGCACTTACGCCGCTGCTGGAGCAGAAGGTCGGGCGCATCCTGCTCAACGGCTACCCGACTGGCGTGGAAGTGTGCGATTCGATGGTGCACGGCGGCCCGTACCCGGCGACGTCGGATGCTCGTGGCACCTCGGTCGGGACCCTGGCCATCGACCGTTTCCTGCGCCCGGTGTGCTTCCAGAATTACCCTGATAGCCTGCTGCCCGACGCGTTGAAAAACGCGAACCCGTTGCGTATCCAGCGCCTGGTGAATGGCACGCCATCGCGCGATCCGCTGTAAGCAAACCGGAGGTTTCATGTCGTGTAATGCGGTCACCGCACACCGTGCGCAACTGGGCGAAGGCCCGTTCTGGGACGTGTCGAGCCAGGCACTGTATTGGGTCGATATCGCCGGCAAACAGGCACTGCGCCTGATGGACGGGCAATTGCGGGTCTGGCAGTTGCCCGAACATGTCTCGGCGTTTATCCCGTGTGAAAGCGGCGATGCGCTGGTGACCTTGAGCAGCGGTGTGTATCGCCTGGACCTGAGCACCGAAGCCCTGACGCTGCTGTGCGTCGCCGACCCGCAACCCGGCAACCGTGGCAATGAAGCGCGCTGCGATGCCCAGGGACGCCTGTGGCTGGGCACCATGCAGAACAATATCGGCGAACACGGCGAAGACCTGCCGATTACCCGGCGTTCCGGTGGCTTGTTCCGTATCGATGCCGATGCGCAGGTCACGCCGTTGCTGCAGGGGCTGGGTATTCCCAACACCTTGCTGTGGAACGAGGACGGTAGTCAGGTGCACTTCGGCGACAGTCTGGACGGCAAGCTGTATCAGTACTCGGTCCGCCCCGACGGCCAGCTTGCACCGCCACAGGTGTGGTTCGGGCCGCACCCGCGCGGCGGCCCGGACGGCTCGGCCATGGATGCCGAGGGCTACATCTGGAATGCGCGCTGGGATGGCGGTTGCCTGTTGCGCCTGACGCCCACGGGCGAGGTGGACCGCATCATCGAGCTGCCCGTCAGCCGGCCCACCAGTTGTGTATTCGGTGGGCCGGACCTGACCACCCTCTACATCACCAGTGCCGCCAGCCCTTTGGATCACCCCCTGGATGGCGCGGTGCTGGCCATCGAGGTCGACGTGCCAGGCACACCCTGTCACCGCTTTGCCGGCTAAAAAACCAAGACTTAAAAACAACAACAAGGAGTCACCCGTATGAACCTTCGTCGTGGTATCCGTTCTCTGTGCTGCACCGCCGTGGCGGTCTCGACTTTGAGCCTGAGCGGGCTGTTGCTGGCCGCTGAAGAAGTGAAGATCGGTTTTCTGGTCAAACAGGCTGAAGAACCGTGGTTCCAGACCGAATGGGCCTTTGCCGAAAAAGCCGGCAAGGAACATGGTTTCACCGTGATCAAGATCGCCGTGCCCGACGGCGAGAAAACCCTCTCGGCCATCGACAGCCTGGCCGCCAATGGCGCCAAGGGCTTTGTGATTTGCCCGCCGGATGTGTCCCTCGGCCCAGCCATCGTCGCCAAAGCCAAGGCCAATGGTTTGAAAGTGATTGCGGTGGACGATCGCTTTGTCGATGCCAAGGGCAACTTCATGGAAGACGTGCCGTACCTGGGCATGGCCGCCTTCGAGGTGGGTCAGAAGCAGGGCGCCGCGATGGCCGCCGAAGCGAAAAAACGCGGCTGGGACTGGAAAGACACCTATGCGGTGATCAACACCTTCAACGAACTCGACACCGGCAAAAAACGCACTGACGGTTCGATCAAATCCCTGGAAGAAGCGGGCATTCCCAAGGACCACATTCTCACTGCCGCGCTCAAGACGCTCGACGTACCCGGCAGCATGGACGCCACCAACTCGGCCCTGGTCAAGCTGCCCGGCGGCGCGAAAAACCTGATCATCGGTGGCATGAACGACAACACGGTGCTCGGCGGTGTGCGCGCCACCGAAAGCGCAGGTTTTGCCGCCACTAACGTGATCGGTATCGGCATCAACGGCACCGACGCCATCGGCGAATTGAAGAAGGCCAACAGCGGCTTCTTCGGCTCCATGCTGCCTAGCCCGCACATCGAAGGCTACAACACCGCGCTGATGATGTACGAGTGGGTCACCAAAGGTACCGAGCCGGCGAAGTACACCGCCATGGACGAAGTGACCCTGATCACCCGCGAGAACTTCAAGGAAGAACTGACCAAGATCGGACTGTGGAAATGACGGCTGCGGCTCTGCGGTTTGACGGTATCGGCAAAACCTTTCCCGGGGTCAAGGCGCTGGACGGCATCTGCTTCACCGCTCACCCGGGGCAGGTGCACGCCTTGATGGGCGAGAACGGCGCGGGCAAGTCGACGCTGCTGAAGATATTGGGCGGCGCCTACATCCCGTCCAGCGGCACGGTGCAGATCGGCGCGCAGGTCATGGCTTTCAAGAATGCCGCCGACAGCATCGCCAGCGGTGTGGCGGTGATCCACCAGGAGCTGCACCTGGTGCCGGAAATGAGTGTGGCCGAGAACCTGTTCCTCGGGCATTTGCCGACGCGTTTCGGCGTGGTCAACCGGGGCCTGCTGCGCAG
>NZ_JALMFA010000018.1:0-134594 GCF_023242545.1 Pseudomonas sp. MWU13-2517
AGCATAGTCACTGTGGCGAGGGAGCTTGCTCCCGCTGGGTCGCGCAGCGGCCCCAGCTTTGGGCTTGAAAAGACTGGGCCTGCTACGCACTCCAACGGGAGCAAGCTCCCTCGCCACAGGTTACGCGTTGTCCGCTTTATCGTTTAACTGTCTGGAAAGCCACTCTCAGGAGTGGCTTTTTTACGCCTTTTTTTCAGGCAGGCGCCGTTGACGGCTTCAGGCATTCGATGGAGCGATCCACCGTGGTCCTGGCAATCTCCAGCAAATGCCACACCGCGAGGATCTTCGCCCGCTCGGGGTTTTCCAGCAGCTCGCCGCAGTCCAGCGCAGTCGCCGAAGCACTGTCGAGCAAACTGGCGGTGTAGAGCAGGGCGTCTTCGAAGCTCAGGTCGTCGTTGATGCAGTGAACGCCTTGGGTGGGCAGGTAGTGGTCGATAGCGCGGTTGAAGGCTGCGCGGGCTTTGGCGGGATCGAGAGGTGGGTCGGGTAGGACTTTGTTCATGGTGTAGTTCCTGTCTGAATATCAAGGAGCTGACACTTTTCGCGACTAAACGAAGGTGACGGCTGTACGCAGGTTAGTCGACCGGTCAGAACAGGAACCCGGCGCGCCCGAGGGCGCCCTGCGCACAGCCACCATAAAGCTTCATGGGGGCATGCGCCTGTTCCGAGTTCGGGCGACTAAACCCGATCACTGAATTGGCAGTGACGGACCGCAGACTAGCCACCGATTCCAACAGGCACAAGGCGGCAGGGATTGTCTAGGAAACGTCCCGCAATTAAAAGCGACCCGCCTTGCTGGCCCTTTACAAACCATGACCAACTGCCACTCACCCGCCGATCAAACAATCGAATGCGCTCGATGTAGCAGGGGGCTTACTCCCGATAGCGACGGATCAGCCAGGCAGGTTTCACTGGCCCATCACCCTCGAGGGCAAGCCCCTTTTCCAGAGGGGATTTGTAGTTCAGCGCCGACCCGCCCGCGTGCTCACATCCACCCAAACCGCCAGCACCAGGATGCTGCCCTTCACGATCATCTGCCAGTAGCTGTCCACATCCAGCATCGACATGCCGTTGTCCAGGCTGGTAATCACCAGCGCCCCGAGCAACGCGCCATACACGGTGCCCGACCCGCCGCGCATCGACGTGCCGCCGATAAAGCACGCGGCGATGGCGTCGAGTTCGCCCATGTTGCCCGCCGACGGTGAACCGGCCGCGAGGCGGGCGGTGTTGACCAGGCCGGCGAGGGCGCACATCACGCCCATGATGCCGAAGATCCACAGTTTGACGGCCTGCACGTTGATACCCGACAGGCGCGTGGCTTCCATGTTGCTGCCCACCGCGTATACGCGGCGGCCGAACACGGTCTGGCTGGTGACGTAGCTGAACACGCCGAGCAGCACCAGCAATAACAACACCGGCACCGGGATGCCGTCGTAGCTGTTGAGGGTTGTGACGAACCCGGCCAGCACGGCGCCGATCACCCCTACGCGCAACACGTCACGCACCAGGGAATGCGCCGCCAGACCATGCAATGCCCGGTTGCGCCGCTGCTTCCAGGTGAGGAACAAGGTCAGCGCAAACAGCAGCACACCCAGGCCGACACCCACCGCATGCGGTAAATACCCCTGGCCCACGTACACCAGGGATGGCGATACCGGCGCAATGGTCGTGCCGCCGGTAATCCCCAGCAGAATCCCGCGAAACGCCAGCATCCCGCCCAGGCCCACGATAAACGACGGGATGCGCAGGTAAGCGGTCATGTAACCGTTGGCCAACCCGATCATCAACCCGCACAACGCCACCATGCTCAGGTTGGCCAGCAGTGGGATGTGGTAGACCACGTCCAGAATCGCCGCGAGCCCGCCCAGCAGCCCCAGCAACGAACCCACCGATAAATCGATCTCGCCGCTGATAATCACCAGCACCATGCCGCATGCCAGGATCCCGGTGACCGACATTTGCCGCAGCAGGTTGGACAGGTTGCGCGGCGTCACGAAGCCGCCCTCGGTCTGCCAACTGAAGAACAGCCAGATAAACGCCACGGCGATAACCAGGGCAAGCATTTTGTAGCGGGTAAAAAGGTGTTTGACCTGATTCATCTACGCGGTCTTCCGATCATTATTGTGTTGGCTGAGCGCGGCGGCGAGCACCTGTTCCTGGGTAAGGCCGTCGTTGATGAAGTCCCCCCGCAGTTGGCCGTCGCCAATCACCAGCACGCGGTTGGACACGCCCAGCACTTCGGCCAGTTCCGAGGAGACCATGATGATCGACACGCCTTCGGCCGCCAGGGCGCCCATCAGTTTGTAGATCTCATACTTGGCCCCTACGTCCACCCCGCGCGTGGGTTCATCGAGGATCAGCACCTTGGGCTTGGCCATCAGCATCTTCGCCAGCACGGCTTTTTGCTGGTTGCCACCGGACAGGCTGGTGATCGATAACGACGGGCTGGCCGTCTTGAGGTGCAAGCGTGCGATCTGCTGGTCGATGCTGCCCAGCTCGGCCTCGGCGTTGATGCGCGTCAGGTGGGAGTAGGTTTCCAGCACCGTCAGGGTGATGTTCTGGCCTACCCCGAAATCCGGAATGATGCCTTGGCGCTTGCGGTCTTCGGGCACCATGCACAGCCCGGCGCGGATCGCCTTGAGCGGCGTGCGCGTGTCGATCACGGCGCCGTCCAGCCACACTTCGGCGTTGTAGCGGCCGGGGTAGGCACCGAACAGCGCCGACACCAGTTCCGTGCGCCCGGCGCCCACCAGCCCGGCGATGCCGAGGATTTCCCCGCGCCTGAGCACAAAGGAAATATCGTCGACGCGTTTGCGCTTGGGGTTGTCGACGTCATAACAGGTGACGTTGCGCGCCTCGAAAATCACCTCGCCCACCGCGTGGGGTTCTGTGGGGTAGAGGTTGTTCATCTCGCGGCCGACCATCTGGGTGATGATCTGCGGGATGTCCATGTCGGCCATGGCGGTGGTCGCGATGTGTTTGCCATCGCGGATCACGGCGATGGTGTCGCACACCGCCGCCACTTCATCAAGCTTGTGGGAGATGTACACGCACGCCACGCCCTTGGCTTTGAGGTCTCGGATGATATCGAGCAGCACCTCGATTTCCGAACGGGTCAGGGCCGAGGAGGGTTCGTCGAGGATCAGCAGGCGTGCCTGTTTGTTGAGGGCCTTGGCGATTTCCACCAGTTGCTGGTAACCGCCGCCGTACTGCGACACCGGCAGCGCCACATTCATGTCCGGCACCTTGAGCTCGCGCATCAGGGCTTCGGCGCGGTGGAGCATGGCCGGGTAGTTCATGCGCCCGCCGGGCAATGTCAGTTCATGACCCATGAAGATGTTTTCGGCCACCGACAGGTCAGGCACCAGGGTCAGCTCCTGGTGAATGATGACGATGCCGGCGGCCTCGGTTTCGCTGATCGACTGGGCCTTGAGCGGTTGCCCGTCCCAGAGGATTTCACCCTCCCAGGTGCCGTACGGGTAGACCGCCGACAACACCTTCATCAAGGTGGATTTACCGGCGCCGTTCTCACCGCACAGGCCGACACATTCCCCCGGCCGCACGTTGATATCGATACCGTTCAGGGCGGGGACACCGCCAAAGGTTTTGACGATGCCGCGCATTTGCAGCAGGTAATCGGACATGACCATGGCTCACACAAAGGACTGACGACGTTACTGGAGGAGCGAGCGTGCTCGCGAAAAACGTCAAGTCACCGCGTTTATCCAGGCTTTTCGCGTTTTCGTTGACGATCTTCGCCGGCAAGCCGGCGCCTACAGGCCGATCTGCGCTTTGGTATAGAACCCGTCTTTTTCCAGCACGTCGATATTGGCCTTGGTCAAGGGGGTGGGCGTGAGCAGGATGGTGTCGACCTTTTTGCTGCCGTTATCGTATTGCGAGCTGTAGGTCGGTTTTTCATTGCGCGCCAGCTGTACCGAGAGTTTGGCCGCTTCGGTGGCGATCAGCTTGAGCGGCTTGTACACGGTCATGGTCTGGGTGCCGTCGAGTACGCGCTTGACGGCGGCCAGGTCGGCATCCTGGCCGGAGATGGGCACCTTGCCGGCCAGCTTCTGCGCAGCCAGGGCCTGGATCGCACCACCGGCGGTGGCGTCGTTGGAGGCAACGATGGCATCGATCTTGTTGTCGTTCCGGGTCAAGGCGTTTTCCACGATGCTCAGGGCTTCGATGGGGTTCCATTCCTTGACCCACTGCTGGCCGACGATCTTGATATCGCCCTTGTCGATGGCCGGTTGCAGCACCTTCATCTGACCTTCGCGCAGCACTTTGGCGTTGTTGTCGGTGGGCGCGCCGCCGAGCAGGAAGTAATTGCCCTTGGGCGCCGCTTGCAGCACGCCGCCGGCCTGCATCTCGCCGACTTTTTCGTTATCGAAGGAGATGTACGCGTCGATATCGGCATTGAGGATCAGGCGGTCATAGGACACGACCTTGATCCCGGCCTTCTTGGCTTCGGCGACGGCGTTGGTGAGCACGGTGGCGTTGAACGGTACGATGACGATCACATCGACGCCACGGGAGATCAGGTTTTCAATCTGGGAAATCTGCTTCTGCTCGTTGGCGTCGGCCGATTGCACGAAGACTTTGGCGTCGAGTTTTTCCGCTGCCGCAACGAAGTAGTCGCGGTCGCGGGACCAGCGTTCCAGGCGCAGGTCGTCGATGGAAAAACCGATTTTCGGGTGCGCGGAGTCGGCCATCACCGGCAGGGCGAGCAGGGCCAGGGCGGTGGCGAGCAGGGTACGTTTGAATGACTTCATGGTAGCGCGTCCTTTTATTGTTGTTGGAAGACTCTAGACAAACATAGTACGCGTGGCGAGCGAGCTTGCTCGCGTTGGGCTGCGCAGCGGCCCCACAAAACAGGGAGCGCTGCGCACTCCAGCGCGAGCAAGCTCGCTCGCCACAGGGGTCAGCGATAGATGAAGCGGTTGACCACGCCCTCCAGCATTTCTTGCCGCCCGCTCACGGCCTGCGGGTTCAGCGCGTTGGCAAACGCGTGCTCGGCCAGCGATTCCAGGCTGAACTCACCGGCCAGTACGGCCTGGCCCAGCGGCTGCCGCCAACCGGCATAACGCTGGTCCTTGAATTGCTGCAAGCGGTCGTTCTGCACCATGGCGGCTGCGCGTTCCAAGGCCAGGGCCAGTACATCCATGGCCTCCACGTGCCCATGGAACAGGTCCACTTCGTCCAGGCTTTGCCGACGGACCTTGGAGTCGAAGTTATAGCCGCCGTTCTTGAAACCGCCGGCCTTGAGGATTTCATAGGTGGCCAGGGTCATCTCCTCGACGCTGTTGGGGAACTGGTCGGTGTCCCAGCCGTTCTGCGGGTCGCCGCGGTTGGCGTCGATGCTGCCGAAAATACCGAGGGACACGGCGGTGGCAATTTCATGATGAAAGCTGTGCCCGGCCAATGTCGCATGGTTGGCCTCGATGTTCACCTTGATCTCCTGTTCCAGGCCGTACTCATGCAGGAAGCCGAACACCGTGGCGCTGTCGTAATCATACTGGTGCTTGGTCGGCTCCTGGGGCTTGGGCTCGATCAGCAGGTCGCCCTTGAAGCCGATCTTGTGTTTGTGCTCAACCACCATGCGCATGAACCGGCCGAGCTGTTCACGCTCGCGCTTGAGGTCGGTATTGAGCAGGGTTTCATAGCCTTCACGGCCGCCCCACAGCACGTAATTGGAGCCCTTGAGCCGCAGCGTGGCATTCATTGCGCTGAACACCTGGGCGGCTGCATAGGCAAACACCTCCGGGTCGGGGTTGCTGGCGGCGCCGGCGGCAAAGCGCGGGTTGCTGAAGCAGTTGGCGGTGCCCCACAGCAACTGGATACCGGTTGCTTCCTGATGGCGCTCCAGGTGATCGACCATCTGCGCAAAGTTGTGGCGATACTCCTTGAGCGAACTGCCTTCGGGGGCGACGTCCGTGTCGTGAAAGCTGTAGTAGTCGATGCCCAGTTTGGAGAAAAACTCGAAAGCGGCCTGCGCCTTGCCAATCGCCAGGTCCATCGGCTCGCCGCTGCGCTGCCACGGTCGCTTGAAGGTGCCCATGCCAAACATGTCCGCACCGGGCCACACAAAGGTGTGCCAATAACAGGCGGCCATGCGCAGGTGCTCACGCATGGGTTTACCGAGGATCAGCTTGTCGGCGTCGTAATGGCGGAAGGCGAGGGGCGCCTCACTGTCAGGGCCTTCGAAGCGAACCTTCTCGACACCGGGGAAATACTGCATGGCGTTTTCCTTATTGTTCTTGGCGGTGTCTGGATACTAGCAACGGCGTCGGGCCCGCCGATTATGAAAATCACCAAGGGAGGGTGCGATTTTGAGTGGTGAGGTTTAGTCTGTGACGACTGGCCTCAGGACAACAACAATGAAAACCCTACCGCCCGTTCACCGTATCGCCCTGCTGTTCAATGGCAGCAAAATCTACGACCGCGGCATCATCGCCGGCATTGGCAATTACCTGAGCAGTACCCGTGCGTCCTGGGACCTGTTTCTGGAGGAAGACTTCCTGTGCCGCCTCAGAGGCATCGAGCGTTGGCAGGGCGACGGCATCATTGCTGACTTCGATGACCCGCTGATCGGCGAAGCGCTGGCCGGGAGCCGGTTGCCGGTGGTGGCGGTGGGGGGCTCCTACGAGGATGCACACGCCTATCCCAAAGGCATTCCCTATGTGGCCACCGACAATCACGGTTTGATGAAGCTGGCGTATGAGCATTTGATTGAGGCGGGGTTGACCCGGTTTTCCTGTTTCAGCCTGCCCCAAGCCCAGGCCAACCGCTGGGCGCAGGAGCGCGAAAAGGCCTTTCGCGCGTTGTTGACGCGTGATGGTTTACCGGTGGAGATCTATCGCGGCCTGGGCACCAGTGCGCCGCTGTGGGACAGCGCGGTGGAGCAACAGATCGCCTGGCTGGAAAGCCTGCCCAAACCCATCGGCATCATCGCCGTCACCGATGCCCGTGCCCGACAACTGCTGCAAGCCTGCCTGACGGCGGGGATCGCCGTGCCGGAAGAAGTGGCGTTGATCGGTATCGACAACGACCCACTGACCCGCACCCTTACGCGGGTGCCGCTGAGTTCGGTGATCCAGGGCACCGAGACCATGGGCCGCACCGCCGCCGCCCTGTTGCACCAGATGCTGCACGGCAAACCCTGCGCCGGTACGCAGATTCTGGTGCCACCGGAGGCGATCAACGTACAAGCCTCCAGCCTGCACCAACCCTTGGGCAACCCCTACGTGATGCAGGCCCTGCTGTTTATCCGCCAATACGCGTGCCAGGGCATCAAGACCGCCCAGGTGGCGGCGTATGTGGGGGTATCGCGCTCATCCCTGGAATCGCACTTTCGCAAGGAGCGCGGCTGCAGCGTGCACGACGAGATCCTGCGCTTCAAACTGGCGGCTGCCGCCAAGGGCCTGCAGAACCACACCGTGGCGATTGCCGAGATTGCCGCGCGCTGCGGCTTCAAATCGGCGCAGTACCTGCACACGGTGTTTCGCCGGGAGTTCGGCTGCACGCCAAGGGAATATCAGCAAGGCGCGGCCTAGAACACGGCTTTGACCTGCAACCCCAGCACCAGCGCGTTGTCGATTTGCTCACCCGCAAAGGCTCCCGGCTCGATGATGTATTGCACATCCGGGCGCAGGGTCAGCCAGGGCGTGGCCTGGTAGCCATAGCTGAGTTCGATCAACTGCTCGGCATTGTTCAGGTTGGGGTACTCGGTTCCCGCGTTGAACGCCGCCAGTTCCTGTACATCACGGCTGCGCGGGTTCGGCACGGCCCGTCCATACCCCAGGGCCAGCGTGTCTCGCGGCCGGCCTTCGAACGGTTTGTACAGCACCACACCCGCGCCATACCACTTGCTGAACGGCGACGCCGCCGCGCTGGCCGCGGAGTACTGGCCGAAGGCATGCAGCGTGCGGCCGACGGAGGAGTCGGAGGCCCACACCGCTTGATCGATCAGCAGGTAATGGCCGCCGCGTCCGTTGACGTCCTTGTTGCTGCCGATGCGTTTGACAGTGGAGCTGTCGTAGTAATAACCCAGCTTGTATTCACCTGGCAGCGGGCCTGCGTGTTTGTAGACCAGCTCGACCGGCACCACGGTACCGGTGGTGTGTTTCGGGTCCAGGCGCCAGGCACGGCTGGAATTACCGTTGCTCTCGGGGTCGACATTGAACGCCGCGACGCGCAGTTGCCACGCCGGTGAAAAATCGTATTTCACTCGGGCGCCCAGGCGCGCATTCGGGTAGTTGGTCCAACCGCTGCCGCCGGACATGTTCAGCGGGTGTCCGCAGAAACCGGCGTTCATGAAGTTGCACAGAATGCCGCTGTCGAGGCCGCCGAGGTCATTGCCCATGGCCATGTAGCCCAGCTTGACGTTAAGCGCGGGGGTGAACAGCGTGCGCTCGTAGCTCAGTTCGGTGAGGCGGGTGTAGAGGCCACCGTAGTTTTCCTGGATCGGCAGGCGGTTGCCCACCAGATCCTCGGAGGCGCTGTTGCCGCGACGGTCATTGACGGTGACCTGGATGCGGTCGCCATGGTTGAAGCCGTAGAGCTTGCCCAGGTCGAACTGCACGCCGAGCTTGATGTTCTGCGAGTAGCGTGCCGAGCGGTGCAGGCCACCGTCGGCGTTGTAAGCGGTCTCGCCGCTGTAGTCGCCGGTGAAGCGGATGCCTTGTTCGTCGAGTTCACGGCGCAGGCCGTCCCAGTCGCCGGTCAGGCGGGTGTCATCGGCTTGAGCGGGCAGGGCGGCGGCAAAGGCCAGGCCCAGCAACAGGCGCCCAATGGAAATAGGAGAAACGGGGATCATGCAGGTTCTTCCAGACAGAAGGCGCGGTGCAGGAGCACCGCGCAAACAAGGGGCGGTCAGGGCAGGGCGTAGGCGATCACGTAGTCGCCACGGTCGGTGGACTGGCGTGCGCCACCCGCGGTGATGACCACGTACTGCTTGCCGGTTTTCGGCGATACGTAGGTCATCGGGCCGCCCTGGCTGCCGACGGGCAGGCGGGCTTTCCAGATTTCTTCACCGTTGCCGCTGTTGAAGGCGCGCAGGTAAAAGTCCTGGGTCCCGGCGATAAAGATCAGGCCGCCCTGGGTCGACAGCGTACCGCCGAGGGTCGGCAGGCCGATCTTGATCGGCAGGTGCATGCGGATACCCAGTGGGCCGGTGTCTTCCACGGTGCCCACGGGGACTTGCCACGCAATCTGCTGGGTCTTCATGTCGATGGCGGTCAGGGTGCCGAACGGCGGCGCCTGGCACGGAATGCCGGCCACCGACAGGAAGCGGTTTTTGTTCACCGCATACGGCGTGCCCTTGAGCGGTACGGCGCCCATGCCGGTGTTGAGTGCTTCACCGCCGGACGAGGCTTGAGCCTTGTTCTGCGACGGGATCATCTGGATCCACAGGCCCAGGCGCATGTCGTTGACGAAGATGAAGCCGTGCACCGGGTCGGTGGAAATGCTGCCCCAGTTCATGCCGCCCAGGGAGCCTGGAAAACTCAGCGATTTATCGGTGCCCGGTGCGGTGTACAGGCCGTCGTAGCGCATGCCCTTGAAGTCGATGCGGCACAGCAACTGGTCGTACGGCGTGGCGCCCCACATGTCCGACTCGGTCAGGGTTTGCGCGCCGATCTGTGGCATGCCCACCGATTTTGGCTGGGTCAGGGAGTACGGCTCGTTAGGGATGTTCGCCGCTTTGACGGGCACTTCCTTGACGTCGGTCAGTGGCTTGCCGGTGGCGCGGTCGAGCACATAGATCTGCCCGGCCTTGGTGCCGATCACGACGGCGGGTACGGCCTTGTCGCCACCCGGCGGGGTGAAGTCGATCAAGCTCGGCTGCATCGGCAGGTCGAAGTCCCACAGGTCATTGTGGACGGTCTGGTACACCCATTTTTCCGCACCGGTGGATGCATCCAGTGCCAACACCGAAGCGCCGTATTTGTGGTTGAGCTGGGTGCGTTCCACGCCGTAGATATCGGTGGAGGAACTGCCCATCGGCAGGAAGACGGTGTTCATCAACGGATCATAGGACATCGGTGCCCAGCTGTTCGGCGTGCTGCGCACATAGGTGCTACCGGCTGCGGGGGCTTGTTTGTCCTCGGGGTTGCCCGGGTCGAAGGCCCAGCGCATTTGCCCGCTGATCACATCGAAACCACGGATCACGCCGCCAGGCATGTCGGTTTGCACGTTGTCCGCCACGCGCCCGCCCACTACCACGGTGGTGCCGGCCATCAATGGCGCCGAGGACAATTGGTAGTAGCTGTCCGGTACATCACCCAGGCCGGCTTTCAGATCCACCTGGCCGTGGGTGCCGAAGTCTTCGCAGAATTTACCGGTGTCGGCATCCACCGCGATCAGGCGCGCATCAATGGTGTTGGTCAGCAGGCGACGCTGGCATTGCGCACCGGCCGGTACGCTGGCGGCGAGGATCGGCGAGCTGTTGGGCTGAGTCGGTTGGGCAATCGGCGCGGTGGCGTCGAAATAGGCCATGCCACGGCAGCGCTGCCAGACCGCCGACTTGGCGTTGACCTCGTTCTTCCACAGCTCTTTGCCGGTGTCGGCATCCAGTGCGATCAGGTTGTTGTGCGGGGTGCAGATGAACACCTTATTGCCGACCTGCAGTGGCGTCAGTTGGTCTTCGGCCCCGTTGCCGTCGCTGATGGCCACGTCGCCCGTGTGGTAGGTCCAGGCCACCTTGAGCTTATTGACGGTGTCGCGGTTGATCTGGTCCAGCGCGGCAAAGCGGCTGCCGCCTTCGGTATTGCCGTAGTGCGCCCAGTCTTTTTGTGCGTCGGCTGCGGCCACCGGCGTGATGCCGGGGCCTTTACCCGTCGGCGCCACGCTGGGGTGGGCGACAAACATATTGCCTGCCGCGACCGCCACGCCCGCTGCCAGCACGGCGGCAACGCCATAGGCGCCGCGTGCAGGCCGGTTGACCAGCAGCGGATACACCAGCGCCACCGCCACGCCGATCACCGCGAACATGAACACCCGCGAGAACAACGGCCAGAACACCAGGCCCACATCCGCTATGGCCCACACGGCCGTACCTGTCAGGAACGTCGCGAACAACCAGGCGCCGGCGGGTTTGCGCTGGGCGATCAACAGCCCGGAAACCGCCATCGCCGTGCCGCCGACCAGGAAGTACCAGGAGCCGCCAAGGCTGACCAGTTTGGCACCGCCCACGGCCAGCGCCACGCCGAGCAGGCCGATGATGATGCCCAGGCCCAGCAGGAGAAATCTTGAAGCGCCAGCGGCGCGCGATGCTCGTTTCATATCGATAAAGGCTCGAAGGTGAGAGGCAGAGGCGCGATTTTAGCAATATAAGTAACCAGTTAGTACATTGTGCTGGCGAATAGTCTGTTACCGGTTCGGCAATGATGCCCGGCATCAAGCCAGGGCATCACGCTGCATGGACTGCAGGTTTTTCTCGATGGTCTCGCAGATGGTTTCCATCTGGATCTGGTGTTCGCTGGAGCGAAACGGGCTTTGCAGGTCGGTGCCGATGCGTTCGATCGCCAGCAGCATGAAGCCCACTACCGTTGAAGCCAGCGGGGTAAACCAGCCCAGGGATTCGACCAGGCCCACCGGCACGATCAGGCAAAACAGCGTAATGAACAACCGGGGAAAGTACACGTAAGGGTAGGGCAGCGGCGTATTTGCAATCCGCTCCATGCCGCCCTGGCTGTTGGACAAATCCACCAGGGTCGACTCCAGCCGCGCCAGGCGAATGCTGTCCAGGCGCCCGGCCTGGTATTCCCGGGCCAGTAAGGTGGCCGAACCGGTGAGCAGGTCATTGGCAAAGTTATTGGTGGCGCCGTTGCGTGCAAACTCTTCCGCAGGGATAAACGCGCGCACCTCATCGGGGCATGGTCGGCCCCTGAGGTGCGCCGCCAGGCAGTTCACGTAGGCGACGTGGCGACGCAACAGGGTCGATTTGACCGGGTTCACTTCGCCTTGGGCATCATCGAGCAAGGTCAACACCTGGCGCGCGTAACTGCGCGAGTTGTTGACCATCGCGCCCCACAACGTGCGCGCTTCCCACCAACGGTTATAAGCGCTGCTGTTACGAAAACTGATCAATACCACCAGGGCCGAACCCAGCAGTGTAAGGGGCATCAGCGGCAGGTTGATCTTGGCATTGAGGAACAGCATGAAGTCCACCGTCACGGCGATATCCCATAACAGCAGCCATAACAGCGACCAGCCCACATAACCCATGGTTTTGATGATCAGACGGTATTTCTTGAGGATGGCGGCTTTCAAATCAAGACCTCGCAGGGACGGTTGATAACAGTGCTCTGATTCGGACGTGCGCAGTCCGAGAAGGTTCGCTGATCAATGTCTGGATGGAGTTATTCAATAAGTGCAAGGCGTAATTACAGGAGAAGTGTCACAAGCGTTCTCTGGGTTATGGGCGATTACCACCTTGGAACAACTTTGGTACTGATGACGTCTGGTCGGTCAATCGCTGTACATTGCGCCATCAGGCAAAGCGCTATTACCTGAAGTCTTGCGACGTGAGTTGTTTTGGGACCGGGTCACAGGAACTTCTGTGGCCGAGATCAGTGGAAGATAGTTGGTTGGTCAGGGCTCATTCATGCACGTCAGTTCGTTGAAGTTGGCTATATGTCACACGGCGCAGGAGCTCGAACGCCATGTGGATTTTGAACGTTTCATCCGGGCGCATTACACGGTGCAGTTGGGCCCCTATTCAAAACGGCCGTTTTTCTACAAGAGTGCACTCAAGTACAGCCGTTTGATGGTGTCCGTGGCTTTGTTGAGTGATTACTTCTGCAAGCCGACGCCGTTACTGTCCGATGTCAAAAGCTTTTGTGTGGCGCGGGGGTATTGCTCGCGAAACAGCCTGGAATCGATCTTTTCGCTGTTACGCGCGCTGGGCTTCATGGACGTCGCGCCGCACCCCGAAGACAGCCGCTTCCGGGTGTATGCGCCGTCGGAAGAAGCTTGCCGCGAAGTGCGTTTGATGTTGACGTCGATTACTCACTCATTGACGCTGATGTGCCCGGAACGCGCCGTCCTTCGGCAAATGCACGCGTTGGACGATCAGCAGTTCCTGGCCACCTATTTCAAAGGCTTTGGCGTCATTCTGGCCGCCGACCTCACCGTCGATGTGTTGCTGCCCGAGTGTTACTGGCTGGTCAAAAGAGATGCCGGGCATATGTTGATGCTCGCGATCTACAACGATGCTTTTGCGCCGGACAATCAACGGGCACGGTTTCGTTCGTCTTCCTACCTGGCCTTGGCCAAACAACTTTCAGTGTCGAAAACCCACGTTATCCGAGTGGTCCAGGAGGGGGTTGAAAAGGGCTATTTCAAAGTCCACTCCAAGACCCGATTGGAAGTGCTGCCGCGGTTTGCCAGCCTGGTGCGGCGGTTCATGGCTTTTTCATTTGCGGTGAGCGTGCATGCCGTTGAGATGGGAGCGTAGAGATGCCTGCTCACTTGAAGTTGAGACTCAGAATGCGCCGGTTGCTCTCGCCGGCGGTCATCCAGGCCGAAGGCATTGGAATTGTGGCCTGGGCGGCGCTGCTGCTGATTCATCCGGCCATTGAGTTCGACAGTTTCTCGTTGCTGCTCAGTGCTTGCCTGCTGGTGGTGTGCCGGCTTCATTACGTCATCGAGAACTTGCACCTGTGGCGCGTGCTGGGGGTTGTCTACGTGGTGGTGTTGTCGGCAGGTTTTGCCTATGTCATCGGCGCGCATGACGAGTTGCGCGTTTTCGTCTTGCCGTTGGCGGTCATACTGGTCATCAGCAGCGCCATCCTGTTTATCAGTGTCCAGGACTATCTGATCTGTACTGCGCTGGTATGGCTGATCCTGTGGCCTTTGATGCAGACGGATATCTACATTGAAACGCAGACCTTCCTGTGGCTTTTTTGCGCGTCGTCGGTGTCGATCGGCTTTGTCCTGAGCTTTTCCTATTTGAAGACCCTGCGCTCGGTACTGTTGGTGGAAAGCGAGTTCCGCGTGATGGCGGAGACCGATTACCTGACGTCCATCCTCAACCGACGCGCGTTCATGCAATGCTTCGACGATCTGCTTGCCGATGGCCAAAGCGGCTATTTCCTGATGCTGGATATCGACAGTTTCAAATCCAAGAATGACCTCTATGGCCACGATGTCGGCGACAAGATCCTGTGCGCCATGGCCGCCTGCCTGAGAAATGCCAAAGGCAGCCACAGTTTCGGCCGGATCGGCGGCGAAGAGTTCGGCGTGCTGTGGCTGGGCGATGACTCGGCGCTTGCCTGCGACTTTGCCCTGGACCTGTTGCAGGCGATCCGGCGCAGTGTCGCCGCGCCGCACAACTACACCTGCAGTGCGGGCATGGCGCGGTTTTCGGCGGGGGCGGATATGTCGGTGGTGCTCAAGGTCGCCGACAGGAATTTGTACAGCGCCAAGCGTAATGGCAAGGATTGCGTGTATCTGGAGGGCGAGCCGGTCGCCGCACCGTGCGGTGCGACGACTGAGTGAATTTACTCGATGGGGTAGCGTTTGAAGGCTGGGTGCTGCTCCAACTGCTCGGCGTGGCGTTGCAGGTTGGGAAATGCATCGGCCTTTACCACCGAGGGCACGGTGAACTGGCTGAAGGACCAGGCCACGGCCGCCGTCAGCGACGCTTGGGAAAGCACGTTACCAGCGGCTTGGCCCAGCTGTTTGTCGAGCAAGCCGAAGGCGGCCAGCAGTTGCCCGCTGACGCGCTCGAGCCAGGGGGCGTGTTGTTTCTCGGTTGGGCGCAGCTTTTGCTCATACACGATCTGCACGCTTTTCTCACAGGCGGCCAGGGCCAGCCCGAGCAGTTGCAGCTCGCGCGCGCGTGCAGCGGGCGATTGAGGCAGCAGCTTTTTATCAGCCGGGGCCAGGGTTTCCAGATAGTCCAGGATCAGGCTCGAATCCATCAGCACCGTGCCATCGTCCAGCACCAGGGTGGGCGCCTTGACCACCGGGTTGATCTGCGCGAATTCGCTGTAAGTGCTGAACACCGACAGCGCTTCATGGGTGAAGTCCACCCCGTACAGGTCCAGGGAAATGGCCACGCGGCGTACGTAGGGCGAGTCCAGCATGCCGATCAGTTTCATGAAGCCTCCATTGCTTTCGGGGTGTCGGGCTCAAGAGAGTAAGGGCACCGGCTCGGCGTGCGCAATGGCTTCACGCAGTGGCTGGTACGCCTGCACCAATTGTTCCAGGCTGAACGCCAGGTTGCGCCCGCTGGGGTTGGGCAGCACCCACACATTCGCCCCAGCGAAGGGTTGCGGCTGCAACCCCCAGGCAATCGTGCGCCGGCCGGACAGTGCGCTGTAACCCGCCTTGCCGAGAAACGCCACGTAGCGCGGCCGGCAGCGGCCAATTTTGTGTTCGAGCGCCGTCGCCGCCTGCATGAATTCATGCCGGGCCAATTCCCCCGCGCTGGCGGTGGGCCGCTCCACCAGCGTGGTCAGGCCGCAGCGGTATTGCAACAACGTGGGGCCGTCCTCGGGGCGAATCTCATGGGGCGTGAAACCCGCCCGGTGCAGCGTGCGCCAGAAGCGGTTGCTGCGATTGGCAAAGTGCTGGCCGATGGCGGCGGAGCCCTTGCCGGGGTTGATGCCGCAGAACACCACGCTCAGGTGCTCGGCGAGGATGTTTTCAAGCCGCTCGTTCATGTCGTGTCCACCTGCAAATGGGTCGGCAGCCACGCGGTGAAACGGCGCGCCATGGGCTCGTATTCACTGTCACGATGGGCCAGCGACGCCCAACGGGGCCCGCGTATAGTGGATTGCGCCAGGGGCGACAGCAACCCGTCTGCCCGCGCCTGACGACTGAGCAACTGGCTGACCAGGTGGCGGCATCCATCGCGTGACCAACCACCCGCCAATGGCTTAGTCTGGAGCGCTTCGTTGATCGCAAGCGCTTCTGGAGCACTCAGCATGACCGATTACGTACCTGCGAAAGTCTGGACCTGGGACACCGAAAACGGCGGCACCTTCGCCAGCATCAACCGGCCTGTCGCCGGTGCCACCCACGATAAGGCCTTGCCCGTCGGCAAACATCCATTGCAGCTGTATTCCCTGGCTACGCCAAACGGGCAGAAGGTGACGATCCTGCTGGAAGAGCTGTTGGCGTTGGGGCATGCCGGCGCCGAGTACGACGCCTGGCTGATCAGGATCGGTGACGGCGATCAGTTCGGCAGCGGCTTTGTGTCGGTCAACCCGAACTCCAAGATCCCGGCCTTGATGGATCACAGTGGCGATACGCCGATCCGGGTGTTTGAGTCGGGGGCGATCCTGCTGTACCTGGCGCAGAAGTTTGGGGCGTTCTTGCCCACTGAGCCTGCTGCGCACGCTGAGTGCCTGTCGTGGTTGTTCTGGCAGATGGGCAGCGCGCCGTATCTGGGCGGTGGTTTCGGGCACTTTTATGCGTATGCGCCGAGCAAGATGGAATACCCCATTAACCGGTTCGCCATGGAGACCAAGCGCCAGCTCGATGTTTTGGATCAGCGCCTGGCGGTGAGCGAATACATTGCCGGGGACGCATACACCATTGCCGATATTGCCATCTGGCCTTGGTATGGTGGGTTGGTGAAAGGGCGTTTATATGGCGCGGCGGAGTTTTTGTCGGTGCATGAATACAAGCATGTGCTGCGCTGGGCCGAGGCGATCGAGGCGCGCCCTGCGGTGCAACGGGGGCGGCGGGTGAATCGCGCTTCGGCGGACGAGGGCATACTTGAGCGCCATGATGCCAGCGATTTGGACTGACCCTCAGTCAACGTGCGGGAGCGAGCCAGTCTGCTCGCTTTTTTGATCTGCCCGAATTCAACCCCTCTTTTGTTTGTGGAACACCCTCATGAAAACATGCCCTGTACAGCCGCCCCTGGAGCCGCAGTCCGTCTGCCACCCGATCACCAGCAGCGCGATTTTCATGGTCGCCACCCTTGCACCCGGCGATGTCGACGGCGTGCGTGCCTGGTGCGCCGACATCGCCGGCCTGGTGCGTTCGGTGGGCAAGCGCGTGCCGTCGGGCAACCTTACCTGTGTGTGCGGGTTCGGCTCACAGGCGTGGGACCGGCTTTTCGGCGCCCCGCGCCCGGCGGCGTTGCATCCGTTTCGCGAGTTCGGCGTGGAGGGGCGCAAGGCGGTGGCCACTCCCGGCGACATCCTGCTGCACATCCGCGCCGACCAGATGGACCTGTGCTTCGAGCTGGCCACCCAACTGATGACAGCCTTGGGCGACAGCGTGAAAGTGGTGGATGAAGTCCAGGGTTTCCGCTACTTCGATATGCGCAGCATCATCGGTTTTGTCGACGGCACCGAGAACCCGGTGGGGCGCAAGGCCGAGGCTTTCACCCTCGTCGGCGACGAAGACCCGGGCTTCAGTGGCGGCAGCTACGTGCTGGTGCAGAAATACCTGCACAACATGACGGCGTGGAACGGCCTGACAGTGGAAGCCCAGGAGAAGGTGATCGGGCGTACCAAGCTGTCGGACATCGAACTGGATGACGAGACCAAGCCGACCAACTCCCACAGTGCGTTGACCGTTATCACCGACGAGAACGGTGAAGAAGTGAAGATCCTGCGCGACAACATGCCTTTCGGCCGCCCCGGCGCCGGAGAGTTCGGCACCTACTTCATCGGCTATGCGCGTTCGCCGCAGCCACTGGAGCAGATGCTGGAAAACATGTTCGTCGGCCGCCCGGTCGGCAATTATGACCGCTTGCTGGACTTCAGCACTGCCGTCACTGGCGGTCTGTTTTTCGTGCCTTCGGCCGACCTGCTCGAAGCGCTGGCCGAGCGTACGAGCGGGCTATAAGCGTAGGAGCGGGCTTGCCCGCGAAAAACGTCAACGATAACGCGTGTTGCCTGAATGAACGCGGCGTCTGTGAGTTTTTCGCGAGCAAGCTCGCTACAAAAAGCCTTGATTGACTGGTGTCAGGCGCGAACTCCCTTCTTCATTTTGCGTCAGCTCAGCAGGCCAGTGCTGACCGCCACAATCAGGAAGATCCCCAGCAGCGCGCGGTAGATCACGAATGGCCAGGTGGAGAAGCGCTCCAGGAACTTCATCAGGCCCCAGATCGCAAAGAACGCCGATACGCTGGCAACCACCAGGCCGAACAGCAAGTGCGACCAGGCATGGGCAGGCATCTCGACGTGCAGCAGCAGCCACAGTTCCTTCAGACCGGCCAACGCAATGGCCGGCAGGCCCAGCAGGAAGGAAAAGCGTGCGGCTTCTTCACGCTTGAAGTTGAGAAACAGTGCGGCGGTCAGGGTCGAGCCCGAACGCGATACGCCCGGAATCAAGGCGCCGATCTGCGCGATACCCACGATCAACGCGTCGCGCAGGCGCATTTCGCTCACTTCCCGGGTATGCCGGGCACGGACCTCGGCCACCGCCAACAACACCGCCATCACCACGCAGGAAATGCCGACGACCATCAGGCCGCGCAACGGCGAGTTGCAGGCGTTCAGGGTGGACGACAGCGCCAGGCCGGCGATACCAATCGGGATGGTCGCCAGCACAATCGCCACCGCCAGCTTGAACCAGCGGTCGTTGTAGTCACCCCGGCGCACTGCACTGATGCTGCCGGTGGTCACCTGGCGTACGTCGTGCCAGAAGTAGCTGACCACCGCCGCCAGCGCGGCCAATTGCATGGCGGCGGAGAATGCCGAGCCGGGGTCTTGCCAGCCGAGCAGGGCGGGCACCACGCGCATGTGGGCGGTAGACGACACCGGCAAGAGTTCGGTAATGCCCTGGATCACACCCAGGATGAAGATCTGCAGGTAATCCAGGGAGGCGAAACCCACGTCCAGGCCGGCGGTACAAACGTTTGTCAAGATAGGCTTCCTTGAATAAAGGGCGGGGTGATCGGTAAATGCCAGTCAGTTAAGGAGGGCATAGTCACTGTGGCGAGGGAGCTTGCTCCCGCTGGGTCGCGAGGCGGCCCCAGCTTTGGGCTTGAAAAGGCTGGGCCTGCTACGCAGTCCAACGGGAGCAAGCTCCCTCGCCACAGGTTACTTGTTGTCCGCTCCGTCGCTTAACTGACTGGCATTAGGGGTAATCGGTAAAGTTTATTCTAAATGTTTCAGGATTTTGGCCGGGGCGGGATAAATACGCAATCGGTTCAGCCAACAGAAAGGTTGGACAATGTATTGGCCTGCCTCCGGGTTTTGTGAACAATGGCGCCCTGCGTTTTTTCACTGAGAGCCCCATGCCTGAAACCACCGTCGAACTGATCCAGACCGGCCCCGAAGCCGCCGAGCTGATCCGCAATCTCTACCAGTACTACGCCTATGAGTCTTCGGACTGGGAGCAGGAAGATGTCGAAGCGGACGGCCGTTTCTACATTCACGACGAGCACCTGGACCGTTACTGGCAAGACCCGCAGTGGAGCGCCAACCTGTTGCTGGTCGATGGCTGCATCGCCGGCTTCCTGTTGATCGAAAGCAGTGAACTGCCGGGCATCCACGCCCTGGAACTGGCCGACCTGTTCATCCTCAAGCGCTACCGCCGCAAAGGCATCGGCCGCGCCATCGCCACCCAGGTGCTGTGCAGCGGCGATACCCAGTGGCTGCTGCGTTTTTATGACCAGGACGAAGCGGCCCAGGCGTTCTGGCGCACCGTGCTGGATAACCTGCCGCGCCTGGTGCAAACCATCGAGCTGGATGATGAGCCGCAGTTGGTGAATTACCTGATCACCCGGGCTGCGCTGCACTGAGACAGGGTGGATGTCGAAATGCCCGGCGGTCAGGCGCGGGTGCTCCCCGTGCGTGTCGCGAACAGCAGCTGCTGCATCGCCTGCGGCGGTTGCCCAAAGGCGCGCAGGAAGGCCTGGCGCATGCGCTCGCGATCACCGAACCCGGTTTCGCGGGCCACCACTTCGACCGGATGCCGGCTGGTTTCCATCAAGGCCCGGGCCGCTTCCACCCGCAGTGACTCGATAGCCTTGGCGGGGGTCTGCCCGGTTTCTTCGCGAAACACCCGGCTGAACTGGCGTGGACTGAGTCGCGCCACGTCGGCCAGGGCCTCCACCGACAAGTCGTGGGTCAGGTTCTCGCGGGCATAGGCCAGGGCCAATTGCACACGGTCGGACTTGGGGTCCAGCTCCAGCAGCGCCGACAGTTGCGACTGCTCACTGCCACGGCGCTGGGCGATCACCAGTTTGCGTGCGATACGCCGAGCCAGGTCGCTGCCCAGGTCGTTCTCCACCATGGCCAGCGCCAGGTCCATACCGGCACTCATGCCGGCGCCGGTCCACACCTGGCCATCGACGACAAACAGTTTGTCCTCTTCCAGATGAATGTGGGGGTAGCGCTTGCGGAACGCCGGGGCGTGAATCCAGTGGGTGGTGGCGCGCTTGTCGTCGAGCAGCCCGGCTTCGGCCAGCACGAAGATGCCCATGCACAGCGAAGCGATCCGGCGTGATTGCGCAGAGGCGGTCTTGACCAGTGCCGGCAGGTTGGCCTCGGGTAATTGGAACTCCAGGTAACCGCTGACGATCAACGTGTCATAGCCCTCAGGCCGCATCGGCGTGGTGTTGACCGAAAATCCCTGGGACGTCATCACCGCACCGCCATGCTCCGACACCAGATGGAACGCGTAAGCCGGTTCGCCCTGGAGCAGGTTGGCGCATTCGAACACCGAAGCCAGGCTCAGGCTCAGGGATTGGAAGTTCGGGTAAACCAGCAGCGCGATGCTGTGCATCGTGTTTCTCCAGGGGCAGGGGTGAAGGATTGTCGGTGGATGGCAGGCAAACGGCAACTGCCGCGGTGGCATGTCCGAAAACCTTGCGGATATGACGTTGTGCGGCGATCACCCGGCTCATAAGCTTCAACCCACAGACATCCCGAGGCACTGAACGATGAAAGTATTAATGGTACTGACCTCTCACGACCAGCTTGGCAACACCGGCAAGAAAACCGGCTTCTGGCTTGAAGAGTTTGCTGCACCCTATTACGTATTCAAAGACGCCGGTGCCGAGTTGGTGCTGGCCTCCCCAGCCGGCGGGCAACCGCCACTGGACCCGGTGAGCGATCAACCGGATGCGCAAACCGAGCAGACGCGGCGTTTTGCGGCGGACCCGGCGGCGCAACAGGCGCTGGCGAGCACCGTCCGGTTGGACACGGTCAAGGCGGCTGACTTCGACACCGTGTTCTACCCCGGCGGCCATGGCCCGCTGTGGGACCTGGCTGAGTCGCCTACGTCCATCGCGCTGATCGAGTCTTTCGAACGTGCCGGCAAGCCCATCGGTTTTGTCTGCCATGCGCCGGGTGCGCTGCGTCATGTCAAGGCCGTGAACGGCGAACCGCTGGTCAAGGGCCGCCGAGTCACTGGCTTCTCCAATTCGGAAGAGGCGGCCGTGGGCCTGACCGAGGTGGTACCGTTTCTGATTGAAGATGATTTCAAGGCCCTCGGCGGCCACTATGAAAAAGGCGCCGACTGGCAGTCTTTTGTGCTCAAAGACGGTTTGCTGGTCACCGGGCAGAATCCGGCCAGCTCCAGCGACGTAGCCCAGGCCCTGCTGAAACTCACCGCGTAAATCACTAAAACCGCTGTATCGCTTGGCGACTCTACAGAGTCGCCAAGGCTTTTGTTCGCGCCAAATTTGGAATATCGCTCATGATCCACAGTGTTTTAAATGCCCCGATCAAGCTGGGCAACCATACCTTGAACAACCGTATCGTCCTGCCGCCCCTGACTCGCCAACGCAGTGCCCAACCCGGCGACATCGCCACGGCGCTGATGGCCGAGTATTACCGTCAGCGTGCCACTGCCGGCTTCATGATCAGCGAGGGCACGCAGATTGAGCCCCGAGGCCAGGGGTACGCGTGGACGCCGGGCATCTACAGCCCCGCGCAGATCGACGGCTGGCGCACAGTCACCGACGCGGTACATGGCGAAGGCGGGGTGATCTTTGCGCAGTTGTGGCACGTCGGCCGCGTTTCCCATAACGCGCTGCAACCGGAGGGCGCCGCCCCGGTCGCGCCGTCCGCCATTGCTGCCCGACAAGCGAAAGCCTTTATTGAAACCGCGCCGGGTACGGGTGAGCTGGTGCAACCGCCCGTACCGCGGGCGTTGAGCGTGCTGGAGATCGAGGAGCTTGTGGGTCATTACGCCCAGGCCGCCCGCAATGCCCTGGACGCAGGCTTTGATGGGGTGGAGATCCACGCTGCCAATGGTTACCTGGTCAACCAGTTCATCTCGGCCCATGCCAACCAGCGTGAAGACGAGTACGGCGGCTCGCTGCACAATCGCTTGCGTTTCCTGCGGGAAATTGTCGAGGCCGTGAGTGCGGTGGTCGGGCCGCAGCGCCTCGGCGTGCGTTTTTCGCCGCTGTTCAGCGGCACGGAACAGGACCGCGTGTATATCGGCCTGGTAGAAGACGACCCACATCACACCTATATCGAAGCGATCAAGGTGCTGGAGGCCTCGGGGATTGCCTATGTCTCGATCGCCGAAGCGGATTGGGACAACGCGCCTGACCTGCCCGACACATTCCGCGAAGCCGTACGCAGCACTTTCAGCGGCCGTATCCTCTACGCCGGGCGTTATACCGCTGAGCGTGGCGCACGGTTGGTCGAGGCGGGCCTGGCGGACCTGATCGCGTTCGGGCGTCCGTTCATTGCCAACCCGGACCTGCCGCAGCGGATCTTCAATGGCTGGCCACTGAATCCGCTGCGTGCCGAAGGCTTGTATGGCGGGACGCAGGTGGGGTACACCGATTACCCGGTTTACGCCGGGTAATCAGGCTACGCGCAACACAATCTTGCCGATATGGTCGCCACCTTCCATCCGCGCATGGGCCTTGTCGGCTTCGGTGTAATCGAACACCTGGTCGATCATCGGCACGCAACGTCCCGCTGACAGCACCGGCCATACGTGTTCGCGCAATTGGTCGGCGATGGCGGCTTTCTCTTCCCGGGTGCGCGGGCGCAACAGCGAGCCGGTGATGTTGGCACGCTTGGCCAGGATGGTCAGCAGGTCGACGTCATGGGCCTTGCCGCCGCCAAGGAAGCCGAGCATCACCAGGCGGCCGTCCATCGCCAGGGCCTTGAGGTTGTTGTTGAGGTAAGAGGCACCCATGATGTCGAGCACCACATCCACGCCGTGGCCGCCGGTTTTCTCGGCGATGACCTGGGCGAAATCCTGCTCGCGATAATTGATCGCCTCGGCACCCAGCTCGGTGATGGCGGCGCATTTGTCGGCACTGCCGGCCGTGGCAAAAGCCTGGATGCCGAACTCGCGACACAGCATCAACGCGGTAGTGCCGATGCCGCTGGTACCGCCGTGGATCAGGGCACGCTGGCCCTTGTGCGCGCCGCCCAGGCCGAACAGATTAGCCCAGACGGTAAAGAAGGTTTCGGGGATGGCGGCGGCATGAATCCAGTCCAGGCCGTCGGGGACCGGCAACACCTGGCCGGCAGGCGCGCTGCAATATTGCGCGTAACCGCCGCCATTGGTCAGCGCACATACTTTGTCGCCCACGGCGTACGCCGTCACACCGTCGCCCAATGCCACCACTTCACCCGCCACTTCCAGCCCCGGAATCGGGCTCATGCCGGGCTTCATCGGGTACTTGCCGGCGCGTTGCAGCGCGTCGGGGCGGTTGACCCCGGCGGCTCGCACGCGAATCAGGATTTCGCCGGCTGCCGGGGAGGGCACCGGTGCCGAGCGTGGCTTGAGCACTTCGGGGCCGCCTGGGCTGGTGATTTCGATCAAGGTCATGTCTTGGGGCAGGGACATCGTGCGATTCCTGTAGTCGTGAACATATGAAGTGGGACTACCTTACGCGGCCGTTGATTCAATCGGAACCCTTTCATGTCAGCACATGGCTGCAAGCCGCCGGCTCGTCGTTGCAAGACAATCGTACCGGGTTCCGGTGCACAGGCGCCGGTCGGTTTTCATGCACACGAGGTGCTTATGAACGAATCAAAACACCAGGATGCCGGGCTGCTGTTTTTGCGGGCCAGCGGGGCGCTGTTCCTGCTGTGGGTCCATGGTTTGCCGAAGGTGCTGAACTACGGCGCGCAACTGAAATTGATCGAAGACCCTTTTCACCTGGGCGCAAATGTCACCCTGCTGTTGGCGATCTTCGCCGAAGTGCTGTGCCCGTTGCTGATCCTCGCCGGGGTGCTGACCCGCCTGGCGTGCTTGCCGATCCTGGCCGTATTGCTGATCGCGATGCTGGTGGTGCATCCCGAGTGGACGTTGTTCGAAGGGCAGTTCGGCTGGTTGCTGTTGATCATTTTCACCAGCGTGCTGATCAGTGGGCCTGGCCGTTTTACCGTCGCTCAGCGTTGGGCCTGAAAAAAAAGGGCCGGGCAGGCCCTGATGCCAGTAAGTTAAGGGTGAACGCTGTATGTGTGGCGAGGGAGCTTGCTCCCGTTGGGCCGCGAAGCGGCCCCGCTCTTTGTTTACAAAGCATGGGACTGCTGCGCAGTCCAACGGGAGCAAGCTCCCTCGCCACAGGTTACTTTTTAGCCTTTCTCCTTCTTAACTGACTGGCGTCAGGGCAAGCCCGGCCAAATAAGGAGAGGGTGTTTCAGCGGTTCAGGAACGCCAGCAAGTCCTCATTCAACGCCTGTGCGTGCGTTGCCGCGAACCCGTGCGGCGCGTCCTTGTAGACCTTCAGCTCGGCACCTTTGATCATCTGTGCGGCGACCTTGCCGGTGGTCTCGATTGGCACGATCTGGTCGCCGTCGCCGTGGATCACCAGGGTCGGTACGTCGATCTTGGCCATGTCCGGGCGGAAGTCGGTTTGCGAGAAGGCGGTAACGCAATCCACGGTGGATTTGAGCGAGGCTTGCAGGGCGATCTGCAGGGTCTGGGTCAGTACGCCATCCGAGACCTTCTGGCCCTTGTTGAGGCCGAAGAACGGGGTATTGAAGTCGGCGATGAACTGCGCACGGTCCTTGAGCAGGCCGGCTTTGATGCCATCGAACACGTCGGTCGGCACGCCCTGCGGGTAATCCGGTTTCTGTCCGAACAGCGGCGTCACGGCGCCCAGCAGTACCAGGCCGGCCACGCGGGCGGTGCCATGGCGTGCGATGTAGCGGGCCACGTCGCCGCCCCCCATGGAGAAGCCGACCAGGGTCACGTCTTTGAGGTCCAGGTGGTTGATCAACTGGGCGATGTCGTCGGCGAAGGTGTCGTAGTCGTTGCCGGTCCACGGCTGGTCCGAGCGGCCGAAACCACGGCGGTCAAATGCGATGGTACGAAAGCCGCGGCTGCTCAGATATTCCATCTGGTATTCCCACATGTCGGCATCCAGCGGCCAACCGTGGCTGAACAGGACGGGCTTGCCGCTGCCCCAATCCTTGAAATAGATCTGTGTACCGTCTTTCGCTACGAATGTGCTCATGGAAAACTCCTTGGTCAGGGGCAAGTGGTTCATAGACACTATCGTGTGAAACGGCACGCAGGTCTTGTATGCCTGTGCTCGGTTGATGGTTCAGGTAAAGAGGCGGGGCTCGTGTGGGCTTGGTGTTCAGGTGGACAACGGCGCATCGGCACACACGCGACCAACGACGATGATGCGTTCACCGATGGGCAGGCCGCCGTGGTTGGAATTCAACAGCGGGTTACTGATCGATATCCAGGCGCAAAGCTTCTCTGTAGATATCAAACAGAAGGGACGATATCAAATGACGGGATCACATAAATTATCGGAGATCAGTTGATCAGAGAAGTTTCGCTGCTCCCGTCCGCGAGCGATCAGCCAGCGCTGAAATGCACGGCACTGGGGCTTATGAAAGGTGCTGTGATTCCAGCTCAAATAGTAGGACGACGGTAGGGGCATAGCTCGCCGGCAAGGGAGGATCAATCGACCGTTATCAATGTCGTTCTTGATCATCGAGTACTGCGCCAGCACTATTCCCTGGCTTTCAATCGCCGCTTGTATGGCCATGCTCGAAAGGGAAAAAATCCGGCTGTTATTGATGACCACACCGGATACTCCGTGGTGTGCTGACCATTCCGGCCATGAAGGTGGTGATTCGAACTTGGGTCGCCAGTCGATGGTCAGCAGGGGATAGTTAAGTATCTCAGCCACATCAATTTGAGCATCAGGATCGGCCAGCAATGCCGGACTGCAAGCCGGTATCACGCAGTCGCGGAACAGCTCCATGGTGTGGCTGTTGTCCTGCATTCCTTCGCCATAGCTGATTCTAAAGTCGATGCCATTAGCGTCAGCCTTCGACGGCTCTGTATGCGTACCATCAAGATAAACGCTCAGACCGGGGTATTCGGATTGCCACCCGGAAACAAGAGGAGCCAGCCATTTGGACAGCAAAGATGGCAAGGCGCTGATGAACAAGTTGTTAGGGTTTTTTGAGCGCTCCAGCTCCGCGGTTGCCGCTCGAAGCCGTTCGAAGGCTTCGCTGCAACCTTCATGAAAACGCTGCCCTGCAGCATTCAAGCGCAGTCGCTGTCCGTCCTTGACCGTAAGACTTTGACCAACTGATTCTTCCAGCAGTTTCATCTGCTGGCTAACGGCGCCTGGTGAAACACCTAGCCGTTTCGCTGCTTGGGAAATACCGCCACAGATCCCCACGGCCTCAAATATTTCCAGTGAGCGCAGAGGAGGGAGATAGCTCATGGTTGATCCCGATCAAGAGAAGTTCAGTTGATTTATAGTTTAGAAAATCTATAAAAAGCAATAGAAAAGCCCATCTATTCTTTTGGGTATGGCAGTTCTACGATCTCCCTCATCAAGCCCAGCGAGTAAGAGCTGGACGTGCATAATAAGAGGAGCTTCGAGCCATGTTCTTGAAAAACGCCTGGTATGTCGCTGCGTGGGATACGGAAGTAAAACATGCCTTGCATGCCGTCACCCTGCTTGGTGAGTCCATTGTCTTGTATCGCAAGACGGATGGCGTTGTCGTAGCGCTGGAAGACGCCTGCCCGCACCGCAAACTGCCGTTGTCCATGGGACGTCTGCGAGGGGATACGGTGGAGTGCGGTTACCACGGCCTGACCTTTGACGGATCGGGGGCATGTGTAAAAGCAACCTGCGTATCGCATGTGCCGCAAGCCGCTCATGTGCAAAGTTACCCGGTTGAAGAACGCTATGGACTGATCTGGGTATGGATGGGTGATCCAGCACGCGCTGACCGTTCGAAAATTCTCGATATCGCAGAGTGGCAAGACCCGCAATGGGGTCTGAACCGTGGCGACTCCATGACGATCGAGTGCAACTATCTGTTCATGACAGATAACCTGCTTGATCCCTCCCATGTCGCTTGGGTACATCAATCCACCTTTGGCAATTCGGCCTGTGAATCGCAGCCATTACAGACTGCCGTCAAACCTGACGGTGTGGTGGTCTCGCGGTGGTTGCACGACGTTGATGTAGCGCCTTTCTATACCAAATACCTCAAGTTCGAAGGTCGTTGCGACCGTCTGCAATACTACGAAGTCCGTTACCCGGCCCACGCAATCATCAAGGGTGTGCTGACGCCGGCGGGTACCGCTGGCGAAAATGGCCCAGTGCATGAAAAGGCATTCCTGATGGACTCCTATAATTTCATGACACCGGTAGACGAGAACCGGACTCGCTACTACTGGTTCCAGTTGCGCAACTTCGATGCTGATGATGAGGGCGTGTCTCAGCAATTTGCCAGCGATGTGCGCCGTGCTTTCGAAGAGGACCGAGTGATCCTCGCCGCGGTGCAC
This sequence comes from Pseudomonas sp. MWU13-2517, assembly GCF_023242545.1. Classification (NCBI taxonomy): domain Bacteria; kingdom Pseudomonadati; phylum Pseudomonadota; class Gammaproteobacteria; order Pseudomonadales; family Pseudomonadaceae; genus Pseudomonas; species Pseudomonas sp. MWU13-2517. The sequence goes on from NZ_JALMFA010000018.1 coordinate 27,670, forward strand.
GCCGGCATGAAAAAACGCACGACACCCAACATCGACCTGGCAATAGACTCCGGCCCTTTGCGTTTTCGACGTGGTATGGAGGCGCTGATTCGCGCCGAACAAGAGCCTGCTGGCTTGATACCGTTGAGAGAGGCATGAAGCCATGCATGAGTCCATCAGCCTCTCGAAGGGTTTTACGCGCGTTCTCGTGACCGAAAAGGTCCGCGAGAGCGCGTCGATAACGTCGTTCGTGCTCAGACCGACACTAAACGGCACCGGCATCGCGTTCCGTCCTGGTCAGTTCATCGTTGTACGCATTCCCCTTGCGGACGGGGCTCAGGTGTTTCGGACCTACAGCCTGTCCGGTGATCCGGACGATCATTCCCAGGTGCGTATTTCGGTCAAGCACGAAACCGCTCCAGTACATCTGCCCGACGTACCTTCGGGTGTCGGATCAAGTTTTTTGCATGAGTCATTGAACGTCGGTGAACACCTGGACATTGCCGGCCCCTCCGGTGACTTCGTCCTTGATGAAAGCAGTGGCCGCCCGATCGTGCTGTTCAGCGGTGGCGTTGGATTAACCCCCATGGTGAGTATGTTGCATCGCCTGGCGACGTGTTCCGTTCGAGCCGTGTACTTCATTCACGCTTGCGAAAATGGTGATGTGCATGCGTTACGTGAGGAGGTGCTGGCACTGGCGGCCAGACGCTCAAACATCCATGTGCATTTCTGTTATCGGGCGCCAACCATTGGTGACATTGAGAATCGCCGTCATCACAGCAGTGGGCTCGTCAACCGCGAAACCTTGCAACAACTGCTGCCGCTTGATGATTACGACGTTTATCTGTGCGGACCTCGCCCGTTTATGCAGGCTAATTGGCGCCTGCTGCGGGGGTTGGGTATCGAGAAGACGCGCATCCGTTACGAGTTTTTTGGTCCTGCGACGATTCTCGACGAAGACGAGCCGGTAACCGTATCTGTATCACCGCCGGCTGGCGTGAAGCAGGTGTCCGAGACAGAGATGAGTGTGCGCTTCGATCCGTCAGGCCCCGCTGTGATGTGGGGCGAAGGCTGCCATACATTGCTGGAACTGGCAGAACAAACCGGATTATCTGCGCAGTTCAGCTGCCGTGCCGGGCTTTGCAATACCTGCCTGACCCCACTCCTGAGCGGCAGCGTTGAATACATCGAGGACCCTTTGATAGTGCCCGATGCTGGCCAGGTATTGCTTTGCTGTGCCCGACCGACGTCGTCGGTAGTGTTGGCGCTGGGCGGTATGAAGCAGTGAAGGGACGATGTGCGAAAGCTATACCGTCAAAGATATTCCACGAACCGTGAGTACCCGTAGAACGAATAAGAGAACTGCAATATCCGTGGATCGTGTGCCCTGTGTGACCTTCAGAATTTTTGCATCGGAGAATAAAAATGAAAAACAATAAAACCGTATTCGCCGTCTCCTCGCTCTTGTTGGTGCTGTGCTCAGGTTACTTGGCCGCTCAAGCCAAGCAATGGGACAGCATTCTGATCGCCACGGAAGGGGTCTATGAGCCCTGGAACAAAACATTGCCAGACGGCAGTTTCGACGGCTTTGAACCCGAAATGGCCAAAGTACTTTGCGAGCGCATGCAGGCCCACTGCACGCTTATTGCGCAGGACTGGGACGGGTTGATTCCAGGTCTGCAGGCCGGCAAGTTCGACGTGGTGATGGACGCACTGGCTATCAGCGAGCCACGCAAACAGATCATCGATTTTTCCCGCCCCTATACCAAGGCCCCGGCCACATTCATCGCGATGGACTCCAGCAATATCAGCTTGCATCAAGGCACGCTGCGCTTGAGCGGTAACGCGCAACAGGATGCTTCTGCCGTCGAAGACTTGCGCGCCAAGTTGAAGGGTAAGGTAATCGGCATTGTTTCCGGCACGGTGTACTCCAAGTTCATCCATGAACAGTTCGACGCCGTGGCGACCGTACGTGAATACAAGACGCCGCCGGAGACGCTCATGGATCTGAAGAGTGGGCGCGTGGATGTGGTCTTCGAGGATATGGGGTTTCTCGCCGGTGAAATGGCACTTCCAACCAGCAGTGGCGTAGTCCTGATTGGCCCTGCGATCAATGGGCCGATTTGGGGCGAAGGTGAAGCTTTCGGCATTCGCAAGGGTGAGCCGGAACTCAAGGTCAAACTCGATAAAGCCGTCGCCTCGCTGATCGATGACGGAACAATCAACCGGCTGAGCCAGAAGTGGTTCAAACACGACTTCACACCGCCTAGCCGCTGACGGACCGATTTATCGGCGCAATTGCACGATGTTGTGCCGATGAATAAAGGGCATCGCGCTTCAGGTTCGGCCGTGCTTTGCGAGCCGTTTTCCTGCCTCGGTTATCAGTGGGTGTACTCGTGATTAATTTATTGGGTTTTGACACGTCGGGCTGGGGCGCGGTCATGCTGATGGCCGCTCTGATGACGCTGCTGGTGACACTGGCCGCCCTCCTGGTCGGTGCAGTTCTTGGAACGCTCGTTGCGGCGGCGAAACTGCATGAAAGCCTGGTCTTGCGTTTGCTTGGAGACCTTTACACCACGGTGTTTCGCGGTGTACCGGAATTGCTGATCATTTATTTGTTTTTCTACGGCGGCTCGGCCCTCGTAAGTAGTGTCGGCGGGCTTTTCGGCGTAGAGGGTTTTATCAGTATGCCGGCCTTTCTCGTTGGCGCGCTGGCTCTTGGCATAGTTTCGGGGGCCTACCAGGCGGAGGTTTATCGAGGTGCGTTTCAGGCGGTATCGCGTAGCGAACTGGAGGCGGCCAAGGCCATTGGTATGCCGGTTTTCATGCGGCTGCGAAGGGTCATCGTCCCGCAGGTTCTGCGTTTTGCTTTGCCTGGCCTTGGCGGCGTCTGGCAAATCAGCTTAAAGGACTCGGCGTTGATCTCCGTCACCGGGTTGGTCGAGTTGATGCGTGCCAGCCGTGTGGCCGCGGCATCCACAAGCCAGTATGTGCTGTTCTTTCTCACCGGGTGCGCGCTTTACCTGGTGCTGACCGGATTATCCGGCCTGGTCTTTTCCGGCGCCGAGCGGCGCGTCGGTCGAACCTTGCGCCGTGGCTGAGCAGCATGCCTAAACCCAGGAGCTAACCATGTTGATAGATATGCATTTTTTGGTGGGCACTATGTTGCAGCTGCTGCAGGCGCTGCCCATGACGCTGCTGCTGTTCGCCACATCGGTCAGCATCGGGACGTTGCTGGCCATGTTGGTAGTCTGGATACGGGTGTGTGATGTCGCTGTCCTTCGCCAGTTGGCACGGGGTTACATATTTCTGTTTCGCGGCTCTCCGCTGTTGATTCAGATGTTCCTGCTGTATTACGGCCTCAGCCAGTTCCAGGCCGTGCGCCAGAGTCTGTTCTGGCCCGTGTTGCGCGAGCCGGTCGCCTGCGCAGTGATCGGCTTGGCAATGTGTACAGCCGGGTATATGGCGGAAATTTTCCGGGGTGGCCTGCTGACTGTACCCGTACAGCAGATCGAAGCCGGTCGGGCTATAGGCATGTCCCGCGGGCTGCTGGCTTGGCGCATCATCATCCCTGTCGCATTGCGCAGTTGTCTACCAGCCTATTCGACAGAGGTTATTCTGATGATGAAGGCCACGTCACTGGCGAGTCTGGTGACGGTTTACGAAGTCTCCGGTGTGGCGCAGCGGATCATCTCCGAGACCTATCGGACGATGGAAGTGTTTCTTTGTGCCGCGCTGATCTATCTGTTGTTGAACTTCCTCATCGTTCGCACATTGGCTCTGATTGAATGGAAGTTATCCCCCAGGCCGCCAGCAGGCGGGCGCCCGACAATAAAAAGAAATGCACTTAGCACGCGAAGAGGGTAGTGGCATGGCTACGGGAAATGATCCGGTTCTGCAGATAAAACAACTGCGCAAGTCGTTCGCGAATCTGGAGGTCCTGAAAGGGATCTCACTGGATGCCCACGAAGGTGACGTGGTGTCGATCCTCGGTGCCAGCGGCTCGGGAAAGAGTACCTTTCTGCGTTGCATCAATCTGCTCGAGACCCCGAACTCAGGCGAGATTTGTGTAGCGGGAGAACAGGTGGTCTTCAAGCGCAAGCGCAACGGACTCCTGGTTCCGGCTGATCTTCGACAAATTGATCGCATACGTTCCGAGCTGGGCATGGTGTTTCAGAGCTTCGGGCTATGGTCACACATGACGGTCCTGCAAAACGTGATTGAAGGGCCGGTACGAGTGCTGAAACGTCCACGGGCGGAGTGCATCGAGGAGGCTGAGCAATTGCTGGAAAAGGTCGGAATGATCGACAAGCGCGATCACTACCCTGCTTTCTTGTCCGGGGGCCAGCAACAGCGTGTCGCCATCGCTCGAGCGCTGGCGATGCGACCGAAGGTCATCTTGTTCGATGAGCCTACCTCGGCGCTTGACCCGGAGCTGGTTGGCGAGGTGTTAAAGGTGATGCGTGCGTTGGCGGAGGAAGGTCGAACCATGTTGGTGGTCACCCATGAAATGGGCTTTGCGCGCAACGTCTCCAATCGTGTGGTGTTCATGAATCAAGGGATGATTGAAGCCCAGGGGACACCCGACGAAATGTTCCGGGAGCAGAGCTGCGAACGATTCAGGAAGTTCATCCTTAGCCAGGCTTGAAGCGTCTGATAACCGCGTAATTCTTTAATTTTTTTCGCCTGTTCATTTACGGGACAGGCTTTCTACGCCCTGAAAAAGGCTATCGAGCAGAGGAAGCAAAGCAATGCGTGTTCACCCTGAAGAGATTTCCAATGTGGTGCTGGGCGATGTCGAGCCTACTATCGATCAATTCGTAGCCATCGCACGATATTCAGCGAAGGTCTCTTTTTCGCAAAAATACCGCGACCGGGTTTCACGGTCGCGAAAACTCATCGAGCGATTCCTCGATGAAAATCGCCTGGTCTATGGCGTAACGACCGGCTTTGGTGACAACGTGCGTCACGTTATTTCACCAGCAGACGCACAAGCGCTGCAGGTCAACATCGTCCGCTCGCATGCGGTTTCCATTGGCGAGCCACTTAATCGCGAACAGGTGCGAGCCGTTCAGCTGATGATTCTGATCAGCCTTGGCAAGGGCTATTCGGGTGTTCGTTTGGAACTGTTGGAACTCATCGCCAGCTTGCTCAACAATGACGTGGTGCCCTTTGCCCCCGGCGAAGGATCCGTGGGTTATCTGGGGCCTGAAGGGCATCTGGCGCTGGTGCTGATTGGTGAGGGCAAGGCCAGTGTCGCGGGTAGCGATTGGGTGGATGGCGCGACGGCACTGCGCCAGGTGGGGTTGCAGCCTATCTCGCTGCAATGCAAGGAGGGGTTGGCCATGCTCAATGGCACCACCTCGGTTACCGCTATTGCGACCCTTGCGCTGTATAACGCTATCGAAGCATCGCGAGTGGCGGATGTGGCTTCCGCACTGTCGCTTGAGGTCTTGAAAGGGACCATCCGTGCGTTCGATGAGCGCTATCACTCAGTCAAGGCACACACGGAGCAAGCGGAGACTGCACGCTTCATCAAACGCATGCTTGGCGATAGCCAACTCGTCCAGGAGAACATCGATTATCGCCTTCAGGATGTTTATAGCCTGCGTGCCATTCCTCAGGTTCACGGCGCCTCGAAGAAATTCATTGCATATGCCAAGGCATGTATCGTCAATGAAATTGATTCATCCGGCGATAACCCGGTGATCTTCCCCACCAGTGATGACGATGGCATCGCTATCTCCGGTGCGAACTTCGATGGCTCATACATCGGCATTGCAGCGGACACGCTATGCAACGCGCTGACCAACCTGGGCAAGATTTCCGAGCGCCGAACCGACCGCATGGTCAACTCGCACTTCAGTGAAATGCCGGCATTTCTGGTGCGCAATCCCGGGCTCAACAACGGCTACATGATCGTCCAGTACACGGCTGCAGGACTTCTCGGAGAAATGAAAGTGCTATCTCATCCGTCGACGGTCGATAGCGTTTCGACCTGCGGTAATCAGGAAGACCCGGTGAGTTTTGCTTTCAATGCAGCGATCAAGGCCTATCAGGTTTCGCGCAAGCTGGAATCGGTGCTGGCTATTGAAATCATGGTGGGTTGTCAGGCCCTGGATTTCCATGAAGTGGCCAAAGCCTCCAGCGCCACCCGTGCACTTTACGATCTGGTGCGTAGTCGAGTGCCAACGGTCGAGCACGACCGTGCTTTTTACCCAGACATTGTCGCGGTAACCGAGCAGGTACGATCTGGCGACGTACTCGCGGCCGTTAACCGAGTTATCAATTTTCAATAAGTGCCTGTGACCATCCCCCGCACCACAAGTTTGCGGGGGCCGGCTGGAGTCTTCACATGATCAAATCCCGTGCTGCCGTCGCCTTTTCGCCGCGTCAGCCCCTGCAGATTATCGACGTCGACGTGGCGCTACCCAAGGCCGGGGAAGTGCTGGTGCGCATTGTTGCGAGTGGCGTTTGTCACACCGATGCATACACGTTATCCGGTGCGGACCCGGAAGGGATTTTTCGAGCATTCTCGGCCATGAGGGCGCCGGTGTCGTTGAAGCTGTCGGCGCAGGCGTGACGTCTTTGGTGGTCGGAGACCACGTTATTCCGCTGTACACCCCTGAGTGCGGACTCTGCAAATTTTGCCGTTCCGGCAAAACAAACCTTTGCCAGGCTATCCGCGCAACCCAGGGCAAAGGCGTTATGCCGGATGGCACATCACGATTCACCTATCAGAGGCGCCCGCTTTATCACTACATGGGAACCTCTACGTTCTCTGAATACACCGTGCTTCCGGAAATCTCTCTGGCGAAGATTCCCGATGCCGCTCCGCTGGAGAAGGTTTGTCTACTCGGCTGTGGCGTGACTACCGGTATAGGGGCTGTGATCAACACTGCCAAGGTCCGGCCCGGGAATACCGTAGCGATCTTCGGTCTCGGGGGAATCGGCTTGTCGGCAATCATCGGAGCGGTCAAGGCGAACGCGGGTCGCATCCTGGCTATCGACATAAACCCGGCAAAATTCGAGATTGCTCGCCAGTTGGGGGCTACCGATTGCATCAATCCGAAAGACTATGCCTGTCCAATTCAGGAGGTGATTGTCGACCTTACCGAGGGTGGTGTGGACTTCTCTTTCGAGTGCATAGGCAATGTGCAGCTGATGCGTGCAGCGTTGGAGTCCTGCCACAAGGGGTGGGGCGAATCAGTGATCATCGGTGTTGCCGGTGCCGGCCAGGAAATCGCGACCCGACCATTCCAACTGGTGACCGGTCGTGTATGGCGTGGGTCAGCCTTCGGTGGTGTGCGCGGCCGGACCGAATTGCCGAGCTATGTGGATATGGCTGAACGAGGGGAGATCCCGCTGGACACCTTCATTACCCACACCATGGGCCTGGAAGATATCAATAAGGCATTTGACCTCATGCACGAAGGGAAGAGCATCCGCAGCGTCATCCATTTCTAAACCTCGTCCTTTGCGCAATGCAGTCGGGCATCACCCCTTCATCGTCGTAACAAAAAAGGAAAACAACATGGCTGTATATACACACGTTTCTATCGGTACCAATAACCTGGAAGCTGCGCGTGAGTTCTATGATTCGGTGCTTGGCGCACTTGGTCTTAAACGCCTCGCCGACTTGGGTGACAATGGCTCGATCTGGGGAGATACCGCACCATCGTTCTTCGTGCTCAAACCAGCGAACGGCCAGCCGGCGACGGTCGGCAACGGCGTAACAGTAAGCTTTGAGGCCCCTGATCGCTCAGCAGTCGACGCTAGTCACAGCGCCGCCTTGACCGCTGGGGCTGAAGACGAAGGTGCACCGGGACCACGTAGTTGGGCGGAAAACGCATATGCGGCCTACTTCCGTGATCTCGATGGTAACAAAATAGCGACTTATTGCTTCAAACCCGCCTGAGTCTAGGGTGAGCCCGGCAACTGGGCTCACCCTCTATAAACTCTTGGTTATCGACGATCCATTCAGTCCTTTCAGAATACTCTCCCAAGTATCGCGGATCGTTCGACTCAGCAGTTCTCCAGCCCCACTAACCCACCGCATCACGCTCGGCAAAGATACATGCCATCTCCGCCGCATTCTCGGTCCCCCACGTGCACAGCGGCACAATCGCGGTAGCCAGGCTGCTTCCCAGCGGGGTGAGCGCGTAGTCCACGCGTGGCGGCACTTCCTTGTAGTCGGTTCGCGCCACTACGCGATCTGCTTCCAAGTCCTTCAACTGCTGGATCAGCACTTTGTCGCTGACGCCGGGGATCAGGCGCTTCAGCTCGCCGTAGCGCTTCGGGCCGTCGCGCAGGAAAAACAAGACCAGTGGTTTCCACTTGCCCGAGATGATGCGCAGCGTGGCGTTGAGCCCGCAACCGGTGTCACAGATTTCAGAGGTCTTCGTCATTTTTTTGATACTTACCAAAAGGTGCATACTTGTCCTTAGGTTATCAGAGCCGCATCCTTGGTCTCAAGCAGGCAGTTGCCTGTATGGGTACATCGCCAACGAAGGATGCACGACATGACCAGACTGAATGGAAAGACCGCCGTGATCACCGGCGGCGCTACCGGGATCGGCCGCGCGGCGGCAAAGCGCTTCATCGAGGAGGGGGCCTTTGTCTACATTTTCGGCCGCCGACAGGAAGCGCTCGACGCCGCTGTGGCCGACCTCGGCCCGAATGCCCGCGCGGTGAAGGGCTCGGTCACCGACCTGGCCGACCTCGACCGGCTCTACGCAGCGGTGAAGGCCGAGCGCGGGACGCTCGATATCGTCTTCGCCAATGCCGGAGCGGGCAGCCCGCTTGCACTCGGCAAGCTCACCCCTGAGCACATTGATGACACCTTCGACACCAACGTGAAGGGCTTGATCTTCACGGTCCAGAAGGCGTTGCCGCTGATGGGGCAGGGGGGTTCGATCATCCTGACCGGGTCGAGCGCCGGCACTACAGGGGCCCCCGCATTCAGCGTCTACAGCGCGAGCAAAGCGGCCGTGCGCAACCTCGCGCGGACCTGGGCAGAGGACCTGAAAGGCACGGGCATCCGGGTAAATGTGCTGTCACCTGGACCGACTGCGACCGACCTCGCCAAGGAAGCGCTGGGCGAAGAAGGCATGAAGGTCTTCGCCGCGATGAATCCGCTCCAGCGCATGGCCGATCCGGCTGAAATCGGCGCCGCCGCGGCGTTTCTTGCGTCGCAGGACAGCAGCTTCATGACCGCCAGTGAGGTCGCCGTCGACGGCGGCTTGGCGCAAATCTGACTCGCTGCGCCCGGCTGCTTGCTCCACCGAAATGGGGAGCCTGTTGGGCGTGGTAATCGAGGACACTGTATGAGCTATGCAATTATCGGCTTCGGCAATCTGGGCCAGGCCCTGGCTAAAGCGTTCGCCCGCAGCGGCATTCAAGTCTCTGTTGCAACCACTCGCGATCCTGAGCGCTTTGCTTCCGATGCGGCCGCTATCGGCCCCGGGATCATGCCTGCCACATTGGCGCACGCCCTCAAGGCGGACGTAGTTTTTCTGGCCGTGCGTTTCGAGTCCCACGGGGATGTCGCGAAGGCGCTGCCGAGCTGGAACGGCAAGACCCTCATCGATGTGACCAATGCCTATGGCGTGCCGCCTGAGGAACTGCAAGGGCTGCCTTCTTCCAGCTTCATCGCTCTAGCCTTCACGGGAGCAAGACTGGTCAAGGGCTTCAACCATTTGGCTGCCGGCGTTCTTGGTCAGGACCCGGCCATACAGGGGGGCAGGCGAGTCGTTTTCCTGGCGGGCGACGATGACCAGGCCTTGGCGGAAGTCGCTGCGCTTGCGCAAAACCTCGGTTTCTCGCCGATCAAGCTTGGCGGGCTATCGGAAGGTGGGTTGCTCGTGCAGGCACGTGGAAATAGCTGGGGGCACCTGATTTTCAAGGACCTGGTCAAGTTCGACTGAGGTGATCCAGCTTGGTGGCCCAGGGGCCGTCCCGGCCTGAGCGAGGTCGGCTTCGGACCACCTCGCTCGCTAAGCCAGCTGATTCGCAAACCGGCCCACTGCGTCGACCACTTGCTTGGCGCCGTCCTGAATCTCAACAATGACCTGGCCTGCCTGTGTGGCAAGTTCAAGACCTTGCTCAGCTTGGTTCTTGCTGTTTGCCATCTCGGCGACGGTCTCATCCACCAGCTTCTGGTTTTGCAACACAACCGATGCGATTTCTTCAGTCGCCGTGCTGGTGCGTCCGGCCAGTTGTCGAACTTCATCAGCCACCACCGCAAAGCCTCGCCCTTGCTCGCCTGCGCGAGCCGCTTCAATCGCAGCATTTAAAGCCAGAAGATTGGTTTGCTGGGCAATACTGCTGATCGTCTGAATAATTGAGCTGATCAACAGTGACTGTTTGCCAAGCGCTTCGACTCCTCCAGAGGCAGCCTGCATATCAACGGCGATTTTACGCATGGTATGCATGGTGTCGTTGACGACGACGGCGCCTCGTTGAGCGCTGACATCGGTCTGCTGGGATATTTCAAATGCAGTTTGGGCCGCTCCACTGACTTCGTTTTCACGGGCGACCTGATCGGTCACCACCGTCGCAAATTTCACCACTTTGCAGAGGTTTCCTTCGGTGTCGTAAACCGGGTTGTAGGTTGCTTCCAGCCATACGGTTTGACCGTGACTGTCGATACGTTCAAAGCGGCCGGCAACAAATTCACCCCTGTTCAACGTTGCCCAAAAATCCTTGTACCCCTGGGACGAGGTTTCCTCTGGTTTACAGAAAATACGGTGATGGCTGCCTTTGGCTTGTGCCAGGCTGTAGCCCATCGCTTGTAAAAACCGATCATTTGCCTTCAGCACATGCCCTGAGAGATCGAACTCGATCACCGCGGTAGAGCGAAGTAATGCTTCAATGAAGGAGGCGTTTTCCGATGCTTTCTCCAAGCGGGAGGTGATGTTCGTAGCGTAGCAAGTGATGTGGCTCAGCTGGCCGCTCGTATCCGTGATGGGTTGCCAATGTGCGTGAAGCCACACTAACGAACCGTCTGCATGAAGGTACCGGTACTCGTCGGTGATGGACTTGCCGGCGGCCACTGCAGCTCGAAAGTTATGAAAGCACGGCAGTTTGGAAACGTACTGCGGCACAATCTCGGCCATGGGGCGACCTACAAGCCGGTCCGGGGCATAGCCCAACGCATTGGCAAAGTTGTCGTTGCATGCCGTAATTTTAAAGGTGGAATCGATACTTAGCGTCAGCATTTCACGGTTCAGGCCATCGCGCAGTTGGCGCAGTTCCGACAGCTCGCTTTCCTGGGATTCAAGCTGCTTCTTGAATTTGTTGTTGAACATGGGAAACCGCCTCTTGAGTTATACCAATCCTATCGGCCTATCAAGGTGCATATTGAGGCCATCCATGGGGCAAAACGGATTCAGCTGAACACAGCGTAGTTGAGCAAAAATTTTGTGACAGGCGAAATTGCATTACCGGTTTTCAACGGTTTGCCTATGGACAACTTTTGCGAGTGGCGCGAGCTGAAGGTCGGCATCGGCCCATAGCAAACGCTCCTACACCGACATATTTCAACCATTCGCTAAGTGATACAGCGCCTTGACATGAGATGCCGTCAGCCCAGTGCGGCGCAAATGCAACGACCTGTCCATCAGCTTTAAGGACATAGATTTATAGACGATCATTTGTCATCAGCCCTGCAAAAGACGGCACACCAAAAAACGAGGCTAGGCCAACTGCCAGTCAGTTAAGAAGGAGCATAGTCACTGTGGCGAGGGAGCTTGCTCCCGCTGGGTCGCGAAGCGGCCCCAGCTTTGGGCTTGAAAAGACTGGGCCTGCTCCGCAGTCCAACGGGAGCAAGCTCCCTCGCCACAGGTTACTCGTTGTCCGCTCTCCGTGCGGGTGTGAGTCTGCGCGAGTCAGGTTTTTCTGCCGCTGCTATGGAATGGCTGAAGCCCTGTTCCAGTACTAAAGGAGGTGCGTATGTCAGCTAAAGGAGCATTTCGGTCTGTCGCCACAGGTTTAGGCTCAACTTCGTGATCGTCAACGATGACAACCACAGGCGCCGCAACACCTGCGAGATGAGTACCTCACTGACTCCGGTGTCTCCATAATAAAAAGAGGAATTATCATGAGTAGCACCTTCTTCATTCCATCCGTGAACATGATGGGTATTGGCAGTCTCGACGAAGCGATGCTCGCAATCCGCAAGTACGGGTTCCGCAAAGCACTGATCGTCACCGATGCCGGCCTGGCCAAGGCCGGCGTGGCTGCAAAGGTCGCCGGCCTTTTGGCTCAGCAAGACATCGACTCCACCCTGTTTGATGGCGCCAAACCGAATCCGACCGTCAGCAACGTGGAGAAGGGCCTTGAACTGCTCGGCCGCAGCAACTGTGATTTCATTATCTCCTTGGGCGGTGGTTCACCCCATGACTGTGCCAAGGGCATTGCCCTTTGCGCCGCCAACGGAGGGCACATCAGTGATTACGAAGGCGTGGATCAATCCGCTAAGCCACAAATGCCGCTGATCGCGATCAACACCACTGCCGGCACGGCGAGTGAAATGACCCGTTTCTGCATCATCACCGACGAAGTCCGGCATGTGAAAATGGCCATCGTCGACCGCAACGTCACCCCTCTGTTGTCCGTCAACGACCCTTCGCTGATGGCCGCCATGCCCAAAGGCCTGACCGCCGCGACCGGCATGGATGCACTGACCCACGCGGTCGAAGCCTACGTCTCGACGGCGGCCACGCCGATCACCGATGCCTGCGCCCTCAAAGCCATCGAATTGATCTCGGCCAACTTGCGTACCGCTGTTGCCCAGGGTGACAACATGACCGCCCGTGAAAACATGGCCTACGCGCAATTCCTTGCCGGCATGGCCTTCAACAATGCTTCGCTCGGTTATGTACACGCCATGGCGCACCAACTGGGAGGGTTCTACGACCTGCCTCACGGCGTGTGCAATGCTATTCTGCTGCCTCACGTGTCGAGCTTCAACGCCAGCGTATCCCCGGCCCGGTTCAAAGATATTGCCCATGCAATGGGGGTTGATACTCAGCATCTGGATGCGGAGAGAGGCGCTGGTGCGGCTATCGCGGCCATCCGCAAGCTGTCTGCGGACGTGGGGATTCCGAGCGGACTCATCGAACTGGGTGTGAAGGCTAACGATATTCCGACCCTGGCAGCCAATGCCATGAAAGATGCCTGCGGCTTCACCAATCCGCGTCCTGCCAATCAGGATGAGATCGAGCAGATTTTTCATACGGCAATGTGATTGATGTGAAGTGATGTTGGAGAGAACGCCCCGCCTTTGGTTAAAGTACGGGGTGTTTTGGTTTTGCTCACAGAGGGTTGAATTGGCTCACTTGATTGGCCGGAAGCGATCTGTCAAGAGCGGCGACTGTCGGCCGAACGCTGCCTGATCAGGCCTTGACCAGCTCCATGATGTGGGTGGCATGGACATCTTCTGTCCTCATGAAGCCGCAGCGCAGGTAAAACGCGTCACCTCCAGACGTATCGGTGGAAAGCCGCACCTTCTGAAAGTGAAGGGCGGCGTGTGCAACCAACGCTTTTACCAGCGCTTGGCCGACGTGTTGATTCCTTGCCGCAGGTGCCACGTACACTCGCCGTAGCCTTGCGGTATCACGCTTATTATAGGGATCAACTGATAGCCCTCCGATTCCTATCACTTGCTGGTTCGAATACGCTGCCATGAGACATTCACCGGGCGCGCTGAAGCGATTCGTTCCAGAGTGCCACTCAGAAATAAGGCGCGTAAGAAACCTGAAACCTTCTGCAACTGCCTCTTTCTCCAAAGCAAGAACTTCCGCCGGCAGGTGCGTAATCTGTTGAATCTCGATTAGTTTCATCATGGTCCTTTATTCGTGTGAATCCTTTAGCTGATCGGAGATGCATCGGGCGCATGCTATGAGCGATAGCAGTCCAGGCAATCCGAGATCATTTGGGCCGCTGGTTTGAAAGCGCCTCCTGTTGGAGGCGCCTTAAAGAAATGGCCATCATCCTTTTCAGCGTGCCTCCCTGCGAGCCGACAGTAAGTGTCTGACGAACGTACTTTGAATAATCTGTCTGAAATTTGTATTGAATCGCCTTGGGTTTCCCGGACAAATCGAAGGTCTGCTAAAACGCCTCCTCTGCGCAACGGAAAGGTTGAGGGATTCGTGGCCGGTTCGTAAGCTTGAGTCTCTTAATAATGGCTGCTTGAAGATGGAAAATAATTTTTCGCTGCTGATCGAACGCGCAGCCTATGACGAGTTCATCGGGCTGTGGGGACAGGGAAACTTCAAGCATCAGCGGTTGGGCCAAGCCTTCTATAATCACTTCAGACTACACAAACTCAACGATCAAGATTCATTGCGTAAACTCTATGAGGCTGATGGTGAAAGAGCTTTGGGGTTGATTTTGCACCTTTTCCATTTTCACTGACCGCCACCAGCTTTCGGCCGCTACCCGTCCTGTGCGGAGAGCGGCCATAGATCGTTAGTCAACTATGACCCAGGTTCAACCCCGTCCAGGTTTTATTCCGTGCAGGAATGCAATCCATAAAATTAATGAATTTTTATTATCGCCATCCATGACCTAAGTTGATTCAAGGACATGGAGAACCACCTTGAACTCATCACCGCTCAACTCAGTTGAAAAGTTTGATAACACCCGTGCCAATGAGTACGCACGCCAGAGCCGTATCGCGCTGGCCGGGTATGACGCCTGTCAGGATCTGGCGGCGTGCATGCTTGCGGCAAGCCTGGGCAATGGGGGCTCGGCAAAAGTCCTGGCAGTCGGCGCGGGCGGTACGGCGCAGGAGATCGTCGCCATGGCCAGGCTTGAGCCGGGTTGGCGCTTCACCGCCGTTGATCCTTCCGAATCGATGCTTGAAACCGCGAAGCAGCAGTTAGCCGCCAATGACTTGCTCGACAGAACCGAGCTGGTGCTTGGGCACGTTGAAGCGCTGGCGCCGGATGAGTCTTACGACGCAGCCACGTTGATCGGTGTACTCCATCATCTCGATGGGGATGAGGCCAAGGGGCGCATCCTACGATCCATCCGGGCTCGTCTGAAACCGGGGGCTCCGCTGATCGTGGCGGGCAATCAATATGCCTATGCCAGTCAGCCGTTACTCCTGGCAGCCTGGGGGCAACGCTGGCGGCAGCACGGCGCCAGCCCGGATGAAGTGAAAGCCAAGCTTGGGAAAATTCTTCAAGGCGCTGACCCGCCACATTCTGAAGCGGCGGTTCAAAAGCTGTTGCATGCGGCGGGTTTCGGGGACGCTACGCGTTTTTTCAGCAGCCTGTTCTGGAGTGCCTGGTTGACGTGTAAATCAGACTGAGCGGAGAGGCGGGCGGCAGGTCTGTTGCTGCCCGTCGGCACCTCAGCTACGCGTACCGCTTGCGCAGCCGGGTCATCACATCAGCACTAAAACGCCGCTTTAGTGTGGCTAGACTTTGGATCGTCTACGCACATACCGCACCAGCGCCGTGAGGGTCACGAGTGCCACCACCGCGAGAAAGATCGGCAGGCGATAGGGCTTCAGGTCACCGAGGAAATGCTGTAATGCTTCGCCGGCCCAATATCCGGCGCTGACGAACAGGGTTGCCCAGACCGCCGCACTCAGCACATTGATAAGCGCGAAACGCCAGGGGGCCAGACCGCTGGCACCTATCACCATGGGACCCACAAGGCGCATTCCGTAGAGGAAGCGCACGGCGAATACCGACGTCTTGGGGTGGCCGTGGATAAGGCCCTCGACCCGTTTGATCGCAGCCTGGTGTCGCTTGAGTTTTGGCAGCACGCGCTCCCCGAAATAACGTCCGGTCCAGAACAGCAACTGGTCGCCCAGTATGCCGCCCAGGGTGGCCCAACCGATCACATGCAGGATTTGCAGGGTGCCCTGGTGTGCAGCCATACCGCCGAGGATCAAAACTGTTTCGCCCTCCAGCAGGCACCCGATGAAAATGACCCAGTAGCCGTAGACGGCAATCAGCGCGTTGAGGTCGATATGTTCAAACATTGGCATTCCTGAGTCCGGCCCAGGCAGGTGTGCCCGGACGACTTTCTTTAATTGAAAAAAACTGACTGATCCGAGTGCCCGTGAGCCATCTCTACGAATCGGGATAGTGGCGAGTCCTGTCGTGCATGTCGACACACGGATGAAGTCAAAGATCAACTCAAGACGTTCGCAGTGGCCAATATCGAGCGAGTGGCTTGCACAGCTGCTGGCCCTTGCGGATGGCGGCGTGGCTTTTTCGCGAGCTTGCAACAGAGGGGGCGGGGGCGTGTCGACCATCACGCGGTCGGTGATGATGGGTGGCGCAGGGGACAGTTGCAACGCCAGGTGCTCAAACGTCTGGGTCAGACCCCATTCAAAGCAATGGTGGCCTGACCCTTATTTCTCGCACCTAGTGGTTCGGCGTCGGCCCCTTGGGTTTGCGCGGCACCAGCGCCGTCGCAATCACACTGCCCATGGGTGTCGGTTTCGGTGCCTGGCGGTGCTCTACGGCGTTGAGCGCCCATTCTTCGAGGCGCACGCGGTCACGTTGGAACACCATCACGTGGGTCGAGCCGCCGAATTCGAAATGACCGATTTCGGTACCGCGCTTGATGGTGACCGGCTTGCTGCCTTCATCGACGATAAACGTCGGTTCAATGATGCAGGTCGACACTTCCACCATGCCGATGCAGATCAACGCCACGTACCCGCAGGCGGGGTGTTCGAAAATAAAGATCGCCCGCGCCGCCACATGACCCAGGTAGGGTTGTGATTCGGTGCCTTCCCAAGTGCCCGGGCCTTCCTTCTGCGCCGGGCGTTGCGCGAAATAGGTACCGGGCTGTACCCATGAGCGCACCAGGGTGCCATCCAGCGGCGCGTTCCAGCGATGGTAGTGGGTGGCCGACAGGAACCCTTGGTAAAGCTGACCGCCCTCGAACAGCTTGGCCCACTGGGGTTGGCCGGCGAACAGGTCCAGCAGCGAGTAATTGACGTCCTTGATCCAGAAGTCGCTCTCGAAGGCGATATTGTCCTGGTATTCCCAAGGCGTGGTCTCGCAACCGATATTGACCTGGGTCTTGGCATCACCCTGGAACGGCCGCGCACCGGGCACGAACTTGCGGATGAAAAACGCGTTCCACGAATCGAAGCCATAACCGGGTTTTTTCGGGTCGCACTCCATCTGGTCCCACACCCCGGCTTGCCAGGCCGCCTTGGAGATCCAGGAGCCAGGTTTCTCGGGGTTGTTAATGTCGAGTTTGTCCAGGGATTGCGGGCTCTTGAGGTAGGCGTTCCAGGTGTCGAGTACCTGCTTGAACTGTTGGTTGAAGGTCGCGTCATGAAACAGCGCAACCCCGGCTTCGGTGGCCATGGAAATCGCCAGGAAGCCATTCATCGGCGTGCCCACCTGGGCGGTGTCGTTGAAGGACGACGAGGTGCTGACGATCTCGTTGAGAATCTCGAAGAAACTGTCGTAGCCCTCGATCCATATGGCGTCGCCATCCTGGGTCTTGATCTGGTCGCGGGTATGGGGCGGCAGGGTCATCACGAAGGCGTTGGACTGCTCGATCAGCGACATCACCCACATGCGGTACACGCTGTGGCTGGTCACCCATTGCTTGAATGCCGCCAGTTGCGGCTGCAGGGGCGCGAGGGTGCCGGCTTTTTTCATCGCGGCGACATAGTCGCGCAGCGGCACCAGGTAATTGGCGGTTGCCCAGACGCGGTTGGGCACCCAGAAGCCCATCTGCACGGGGCCGCTGTTGTCCAGGGTGAGCAGGTTGGAACCACTGCTTTCGACGGGCGGTGGCGTTTTACGCGGTTGAGTGGCGGGTGAAGAACGATCGGATTGCGCCATGGTATTAGTCCTTTAAACATCGCTGCGTGGGAAAGCTCCTCTTGAGCAACGTTCAGCGTAGCCAGCGCGGGACCGGGGTTTGTAATGGTTGGCTATAACCAACTGCGCCCACCGACGAAAATCATCTTCGACACCAGCTCAACAATGTTTTTCACCTCGAGCTTTTTCATCAGGCGTGCCCGGTGCACCTCCACCGTACGGTGGGAAATCCCCAGGCGCAGGGCGATTTCCTTGGACTTGAGACCGTTGACGATCAGCATGGCGATTTCCCGCTCCCGAGGCGTGAGGTCGCCGGTGCCGGTGTGGGGGCGGTCCAGGCGCTCGAAGTGCCAGATCATCAGCTTGAACGGGTCTTCGGGGGTGAGGGTGTAGCCGTGGGACCTGGCCCAGAACACTTCGCCGTTTTTGTGCTGCATGAAGCGTTCATCGGCGTAGAAGCCGTTTTCACTGTCGAGCAACCAGTCATGGCTGCGCTTGCCGATGGCGTGGTAATCGGCCTGTGACGGATAGATCAGCAGGGTCAACTGGTTGACCAGGGCTTCGCGGGTGTAGCCGAACAGCTTCAGGAACGCTTCGTTGCAGTCGACCATCACGCGGTGGCGGGTGACGATCTGCGGCGCAGGGGACAACTGGAACGCCAGGCGCCCGAGTTCTTCGATAGGGGGTTCAAACACAGTCATTGGGCGTCCTGCCTCGTTGTACATCGCTTCGGCTACTACTTATCCATGTAAGTAGTTACACGAATTGGCGAGCGACAAAGGGTGGTTCATTGTAGGGAATGTTTACACCCACACCAGAAGAAATTGAATATGCCTGCAGATTGCGTCTCCATAGTTGCCGCTGGTCATTCGCGTTTTGGTCGCCTGGAAGGCACCACCCTCGAAGACCTGATCGTCGAGGTCACCCGCGAAGCCCTGACGGACGCGGCCATCGATGCCTCAGAGATTGACGCGCTGTTTCTCGGCCACTTCAATTCCGGGCTGGTGCCCGACGGCTTTGCCGCCTCGTTACTGTTGCAGGCCGACCCGAGGCTGCGTTTCAAGCCGGCCACCCGCTGTGAGAATGCCTGTGCATCCGGTTCGGCGGCGATCCAGGCCGGGGTCCAGGCGATCCTGTCCGGCAGCGCCGAGCTGGTATTGGTGGTGGGCGCCGAGAAGATGACCCACACCTCGACTGCCGCCGTCACCCAGGCCCTGGCCGGTGCCGGTTATCAGAATGACCCGGCCGAAGCCGGCCTGAGCTTCCCGCAATTGTTCGGCCGCGCCGCGCGGCAATATGCCGAGCGCTACCATTGCCCGCTGGGCTCGATGGCGGCCATCGCCACCAAGAACCACTCCAATGCCATGGCCAACCCGTTGGCGCAGATGCACCGGGTGATGGATTTCGAGCACTGCAACAACGTGTCCCAGAGCAACCCGTTCGTGGCCGAATCGTTGCGCCTGACCGATTGCTCGCTGATCAGCGACGGTGCTGCCGCGATCATCCTGGCGTCGCCCAAGCGTGCACAGGCGTTTCGCCGCGACGTGCAGATTCGCGCGATGACCCAGGTCAACGACACACTGCCCATCGCCCGGCGCGACATCCTCGCCTTCGAAGGCCCGCAACGGGCCATCCACTCGGCGTTGCGCGGCGCGAATATCACCCTGGCCGACCTGGGTTTTGCCGAGGTGCACGACTGCTTCACCATCGCCGAACTGTTGATCTACGAGGCCATGGGGCTGGCCCCCAAAGGTGAGGGCCACCGTGTGCTCGACAGCGGCGTGGTGCGCCCGGGCGGGCGGCTGCCGGTGAACCTCTCCGGTGGGCTCAAGGCAAAGGGGCATCCGGTGGGAGCTACCGGCGTATCAATGCACGCCTTGGCGTTTCGCCAGTTGACCGGTGAGCCGATCGGCCTGGCGGCGTCCAACCCTGAGTTCGGGCTGGTGTTCAACATGGGCGGCATGGCGGTGGCCAACTACGCCTCGGTCCTGCACGCGCGGCGCAGTTGAACCATGAACATCGCCAATTGGCTACACGACACCCAACGCCGCCATCCACAGCGGCCGGCCCTGTTCGAGGGCACCCGCCAAGTGGCCGACTACGCCACCTTTGCCGCCCATGTGCGCCAGCGTGCCGCCTGCCTGGTGGACCAGCATGGCCTGGCGCCGGGCGATACCGTCGCGGTACTGATGAAGAACAGCTGCGATTACCTGGAATTGCTCTATGCGATCTGGTGGATGGGCGCGGTGGCCGTGCCGATCAATGCCAAGCTGCATCCGGCGGAGGCCGCGTGGATCGCCGCTGACGCCGAGGCTCGCGTGATTTTTACCGACGGCGGCCGGGTGTTTTCGTCGCGGGGTTTGCACGTGGGCTGCAAAGAGCTCGACGGTCATGTGCTGCCGCCGACCCGTGGTTGGCCGACCTTGGCGCAACCGGTGTTGCGCCAGGACCAGGACACCGCCTGGCTGTTCTACACCTCGGGCACCACCGGGCGCTCCAAGGGCGTGATGTTGTCCCATGGCAACCTGGTCGCCATGTCGCTGTGTTACGCCACGGATGTCGACCCGGTCAGTGCCGATGATGCGGCGCTGTATGCGGCGCCGATGTCCCATGGCGCCGGGCTGTACAACTTCATTCATGTGCGCTGCGGTGCGCGGCACGTGGTGCCGGTTTCCCACGGCTTCGATGCGGCCGAGCTGTTTGGCCTGGCGGTCGAGTTGGGCAATGTCTCGCTGTTCGCTGCGCCGACCATGGTCAAGCGCATGGTCGGGCAGGCGCGGCTTCAGGGTTACCACGGCGAAGGCATCAAGACCATCGTCTACGGCGGTGGGCCGATGTACCTGGCCGACCTGCGTGAAGCCGTCGACAGCTTTGGCCCGCGCCTGGTGCAGATCTACGGTCAGGGCGAGAGCCCGATGACCATCAGCGTGTTGCCCCGGGCAGTGATCGCCGACCGCCAACACCCCGATTGGGCAACCCTGGCGGCGTCCGTCGGCCACGCACAGTCCTGTGTTGAAATCCGCATTCTCAATGAGCAGCACCAGCCGGTGTCGACCGGTGAGCGCGGCGAAATTGCCGTGCGTGGCGCCACGGTGATGCAAGGCTATTGGCGCAACCCTGAGGCCACCCGGCAGACCCTGGTCGATGGCTGGCTGCTGACCGGCGATATCGGCTTCCTCGATGCGGCGGGTTACCTCACGCTCACGGATCGCTCCAAGGATGTGATCATCAGTGGCGGCAGTAACGTATACCCGCGTGAAGTCGAGGAGGTGCTGGCCCAGCACCCCGAGGTGTTCGAAGTGTGCGTGGTGGGGGAGGCGGATGCGCAATGGGGTGAGTCGGTGGTCGCGTTTGTGGTGACCCGCAGCGGCCAGCCGCTCGACGAGGCTGAACTGACTGCGTGGTTTGTCGCGCGCATGGCGTCTTTCAAAAAACCCAAAAAGTACCTGTTCCGTGACGAGTTGCCCAAGAACAGCTACGGCAAAATCCTCAAGACCGACTTGCGGCAGTGGTTGAAAGACGCGAGTATCGCCGCCACTCGCTAGCCGCGTTTTTTCATGGACAGAACAACAGACAAGGAGTCCCTTCGATGGGCATTCACCCGCAAGACACGGTGCGCAAACGGCGCCGGGCGTTTCTCGGCGCCACCTCCGGCCACTTGATCGAGTGGTACGACTACGGCGTCTACGGCTTTCTCGCCGTGTACATCGGCCAGGCGTTTTTCGTCTCCGATGATCCCACCACCAGCCTGCTGGCCAGCTTTGCCGCATTCGCCCTGAGCTTCTTTATCCGGCCTTTGGGTGGGCTGTTCTTCGGCCCCTTGGCGGACAAGATCGGTCGCCGCAAAACCCTGATCATGGCGCTGGTAATGATGACCGGCTCCACCGTGTTGCTGGGTTTGCTGCCCACCTATGCGACCCTCGGCATCGCGGCGCCGATCCTGCTGATCCTGGTCCGTTGCGTACAGGGCTTCTCAGCGGGCGGCGAGATCGGCACCGTCACCAGTTTCATCTCCGAATACGCCGGCCCCGGCCGTCGCGGCTTCGCCACCTGCTGGCTGATGGTGACGGCGGTACTCGGCCTGTTGCTCGGCGGTGCGGTCGCCAACGGCATGACCTGGGTACTGGGCGCCGAGGTGATGCAGGAATGGGCCTGGCGCGTGCCGTTCCTGATCGCTGCGCCCCTGGGTTTCATCTCCATGTACATCCGCTTGAAGCTGGAAGACAGCCCGGAATTCCTGGCCTTGCAACGTGCCGGGCAAACCTCGCGCGCACCCTTGCGCGAAGTCTGGCAGTGGAAGCGGGCGATTGCCCTGGTGTTCTTTATCATCACCTTGCACAGCTCGATCTTTTACCTGGTGCTGACGTTCGCCTCGACCTACATGGCCAAGATCCTCAAGTTCGACAGCGGTACCACCTTGCTCTACGTGTTTGTCGCGAGCTTCTCGGCGGCCTTCGTGATGCCGTTCGGCGGTGCGTTCACCGATAAGTACGGGCGCAAACCGTTCCTGATGGTGATCGGGACGCTGGCGACGTTGGCGATGTTCTGGCTGTTCAAGTCGGCGCCGACCGCCACGCCGGCGACGTTCTTTGCGCCGTTGATGGCGGTCGCGATTTTGTTCGGGCTGTATGCGTCGTCGACCTATGCACTGATGAGTGAACTGTTGCCGACGCGTATTCGCTCTACCGGGATCGCGGTGGCGTACAACGTGCCGGTGGCGGTATTCGGTGGCAGTGCGCCGTTGATCTCCACATGGTTGATCAAGGTGACGGGGGATATCACTTCGCCGTGGTATTTCTACGTGGCCACCGGTGTGGTGTCGTTGATAGCGCTGGTGGTATTGCGCAAGGAGGATTTTGTGGCCAGCGGGCGTCCGGCGGCGGTGCCTACGAATGCGGCACTGGCCTGACTGATGTACGCGGTCCATATGTAGCAAGGCGGCTTGCCCCGCGCGCCGGTGCACGTTTCATCAAGTGGCCGGCGTTTTCAAGGCCGTTGCGGTTTGACCGACGTTCCAAACGTATTGCCCATGCGCACGCTGGTCGCTGCCGGCGTGGTCAGGCCCACCTGGTTTGGCGCTCGTTTATTCACCGGCACGTCCTGGGCCTCGCGGTTTTTTTGCGCGGCCTTGGAGGCGTCCGGGTCGTTGCCCATTTGTTGGCTCAAGCAGCCATAGTCGGGCGCCTTATACCCGTCCACAGTGACTTCGGTGCAGCCGGTGGCAGCGGTTTCAGCGTGGGCGACCAGTGGCAAGGTGGCGCACAGTAACCAGCTGGCGAGGGTGGGGAAACGCTTCATCGGGGCCTCCTGGCGGGCCTGTGAAAAGAGGCCGTCAACGGGGCAGAGTGTAGTTCAGCGAACTTTGCATCACAGTGATGTTTTTTTTGCTGTCACCGTAATATCAGGTTCATAAACGGGCCTCAGGATGACGGTTTTCAAGGACACGTCGGCCGTGCAGCGATGGCGAGCGGGGGATGAGCAGAAGGGCTGGAGGCGAGCTGTCGGCGCCCTGGTCTTGCTATTGCTGCTCAGCGGGCTGGAGCCCGCCCAGGCGCAACCGCAGCTGCTGACGCTGGACCTGCCGGCGCAAGATCTTGAACACGCACTGCACGCCTACAGCCGCGCCACCGGCATGGCCGTGCTGGTCGACCGCGAACTGACGCGGGGCCGGCGCTCCATCGGTGTGCGCGGGCGTTTTACTGCGCAAGAGGCGCTCGCGATGCTGCTGACGGGGAGTGGTCTGATGGCGCGCTACGCGCGTGAGGATGCGTTTACCTTGCAGGTGCCCCAAGCCGTTCAGGTGCCTTCGGCCCGCGCGGTGTCGGCGCGCAATGCGGCGTGGGTCAATCACAGCTACGCCACGGCGTTGCAGCAGGCGATTGAAGCCAGCCTGTGCCGCTCGCCGCTGACCCGCCCCGGCAGTTTTCGCGCGCTGGTGCAGGTGTGGATCAGTCCTGACGGCCTGATCGAGTACAGCCGGTTGGTCAGTTCCACCGGCGATGAACAACGCGATGAGGCGCTGGTGCGCAGCCTTGGCGCGGCACAGGTCGAACGCCCTGCGCCGAGTTCGTTGCGCCAGCCCGTGACCTTACTTTTGATGCCCGACACAACAGGAATGCGCATGGAATGCACAACAGGGAAAGGAGCCTCGGGCGCATGAAAAATCCCGGGCACAGTACCATGGTCAGTTTGTTCCTGGCGTCCTACGAGGACTTCAAGGTACGCCTGCGCAAGCGCCTGGGGTCCGAAGACCTGGCCAACGACGTGCTGCATGAGACCTTTCTGCGGGTCGACCGCATGGACGTGCCCGCGAACCTGCAACAGCCCAATGCCTACCTGTACCGCATGGCACTGAACATCGCCGCCGACCGGCGCCAGGCCGATGCACGCCTGCTCACCGGCAGCGAAGTCGAAGAGCTTTTGCAAACCGCCGACGAAGCCCAGGACCCGTCGCGGGTGGTGGGCGGTCAGCGAGAAATCCAGTCCCTGGTCAAGGCGCTCTACGAATTGCCGGCGCGCCGGCGCAAGATCCTCATCGCCGCCCGCCTGGAAGAGGCGCCGCACCTGGAAATATCCCAGCGCTTCGGCATCTCCACGCGCATGGTCGAGAAGGAAATCAAGGCTGCCCTGGGCCACTGTGCCAAGCGCCTCGAAAGAAAAGTGATTCAGCGGTTCGGTCCCGGGGCCGGCAAACCGTCTTAAGTAGCGAGTCCCTGATAAAACCGTGAGTATCTGCGCGCTTGAACATCTTTAACCTCTCCACCGCCCGGAACAAAGCTGCCGACCCCTTGCACGACGAAGCGCGCGATTGGCTGGTATTGCTGACCTCGGGGCGCGCCACCGTGGCCGATGCCAAGGCGCTGCGTGCCTGGTGCGCCCGGAGCCCCGAGCATGCCCAGGCGTTCGAGCAGGCCAAGGTGCTCTGGCAGCAATTGGGCGCGGCCGCCGAACCTGTGGAACGCCCACGGCATTTTGGCCGGCGTGCCTTCCTGGGCGGTGCGCTGGCGGCCTCGGCCGCAGTGGTGATGGTGCGCGTCGGCGTGCCGGGCGGCTTTGCCGGACTGACCGCCGACTACCGCACCGCCGTCGGCGAACAACGCCAAGTGCAACTGAACGAAGGCGTGAGCCTGGAACTCAACACCCAGACGCGTATCAGCCGAGTCGGGCAGGGCATTGAGCTGCTCGAAGGCGAAGTCGAAGTGCTCGCCCAGCTTGCACAACCGCTCAAGGTCCAGGCCGGGCAGGGCTGGATCAGCGCGGCCCAGGCGCGCTTCAATGTGCGCCACACCGGCGACAGCGTGTGCGTGACCTGCGTCGAAGGCGCGCTGTCGGTGGATGCCTCCGGCAGCAGCGTCAGCCTGGGCCGTGGCAAGCAACTGACCTACGGCCCCGACGGCATCGGGGAACCGTTGGCAGTGGACACCCAGGCAGTGGTGGCCTGGCGCGAACAGGTGCTGGTGTTCAACAACGCCACCCTGGCCACGGTCGTGGACGAGATCAACCGCTACCGGCCAGGGATGTTGGTGTTACTCAACAAGGAACTGGGGCAACGGCGGGTGCAGGCACGGTTCAGCCTGCAGCAACTGGCGGGCGTGGCGTTGTTGATTCGCGATGCGTATGGGGCCAGGTGCACGGAATTGCCGGGTGGGGTGGTGTTGTTGAGTTGAGCTGAACCGCCACCTGCTTGAGCACTGCCCCTCACCACAACGGCCCCACCACCTGCCGATACCGCTCCACCCCCTGGGGCGTCTGCCTGACCAGGCTGAACTCCAGGCCCATTAGGTCTTCCCGCCGATTGCCACTCAACTGGCGCCAGCCCTTGTCCATCTCCCATACCCGTACCTGCAGATCACTGACACCCGTCAACACCACCACGCCATCCTTCGCCGCCGGCAGCGGAAAACGGTCGCGTGCGGGCGCGGCGGCGCGATAAAGGGCGTCGCCCTTGAGCCACCAACGCACCCGTAGCAAACCCTCCCCGGCCGTTGGGGCGCTGCGGATGACGTCCAGGCGAAAGCCTTTGCTGTCGGAGCTGCGTACGGTTACGGCGGCCAGTCCGGCGGGGTTGGCGGTGCCATCTTCGGTGTTGCCCGGTGCGCTCAGCTCAACGCTGGCGCGCAGGCTGAGGTCGCGTTGCAATTGGTTCACGGCGCGCAGCAGGGCTTCGGTTTGTTCGGTGCTGGCTTGCAGGTGCTGGTCGGCGCGAGTGACGCTGTCGAGGCCGCGCCAGGCGATAAGGCTGACCACGGCCATCAGCATGATCGCCACCATGACTTCGATCAGGGTGAAGCCTTGCTGGGATGTGTTCATGGCAGGCTCACCACGCGCAGCAGCCCGGCGGCGTCACGTTGCAGGCTGAGGCTGTGTTGGCCGTCGGACAGCACCACGTGCAGCGGCGGGTTGATCCATTCGGCATTGAGTACCAGCACTTGCCTGGGCTCGATCGAGACTTGCATCGGCGTACTTTCCCATCGGCGTGGGCGCAGTTGGGCGTCACCTTTGAATGCCTCGACGGCCAGGCCGTCCTCGCTGCGGCGGTTGAAGCGAAAGCCCTTGGCATCGGTGCGCAGGGTAATCGGGCGGCCGTCGGCGTGAGCTTCTGCCTGGGCCACTTGCAGCAATTGGCTGAGGCGTTCGGCGTCTTTGCGCAGCAGGTGCAGTGGGTCGGGTTTGATCGTCAGGCTGATGGCCGCGCTGGCGATACCGATGATCACCAGCACCACCATCAACTCGATCAGGGTGAAGCCTTGCTGTTTCATCGGTGGGTACCTGGAAAGCTGGCGAGTTTGAGAAATAAAACCGTATGAATTGCCCTGTAGTCTGCACATTCGGACAAACAGGAGGTCCAGCCCATGGCATTCGCCCATCGTTTTTCGCCGGCCCACGGCGTACAAGCCCTGGCCTTGTTGGCGGGCCTGGCCGGCATCGCATACTGGACACCGTTATTGCTCACCTCCGCCGAGTCCCATACACCCCAGGCGGCGCCCCAGGTGTTGGCGGCACGCAGCGATAACCCGGCGTTGCAATGGTTTGCCAATACGCCGACCGCCCTGCAGGTCAAGGTCTCGGGTGTACTGGCGGGGGCACGGGGGGCGGTGGCGATCCTCAGCCTCAACGACGGCCCGCCGCGCAGCTTTCTGCTGGGCGAACGCTTGAGCCCGGGCGTGCGGTTGACCGCCATCGAGGGCGATGGGGTGGAGATCGAGCGCGGTGGCGAGAAGGTGCGCGTCAACCTCGACAAATTGCCGCAAGGGCCTGCGTTGCCGCTGTTCACTCGGCCATGACCTGGGTGTCGAGGCGCGCCAGCGGCGGTGCGTCGCGGCTGGCGTCGAGTACCAGCAGGTTGACCTGAAACAGGCGTCCGGCCGCGCTGATGGTTTGTTCACAACGCAGTTTCAGGCGGCCCTGGTCGCAATCGAAGGTTTTTTTGCCGCTGCTCAAATGCCCACCCAGGCGTAACTCGGCCAGGCGGCTCTGCGCTGCCAGCATCGCGATGGATTTATCCCGCAGCAGACCATTGCTCTGGGTCATCAACCCGGCCACGCGCACCGCGG
Source organism: Pseudomonas sp. MWU13-2517 (assembly GCF_023242545.1). NCBI lineage: Bacteria > Pseudomonadati > Pseudomonadota > Gammaproteobacteria > Pseudomonadales > Pseudomonadaceae > Pseudomonas > Pseudomonas sp. MWU13-2517. Next base: position 55,016 of record NZ_JALMFA010000018.1, read on the forward strand.
CAGCCATGGCCACGGCAATGATCGCCAGCGCTACCAGCACTTCGATCAGGGTAAAACCTTGCTCATTGCGACGGCCGTTCATGGCGCTCCCGAAGCCTTGGACCAGGCCCGCAGACTAGCCTCGGCAGTTGACCGATTGGCGACTAAACCTCCCGAGGATTTTCAATACGACTGACATGTGTTCTTGCAACACTGCGCCACGAATCGAACCCAAGCCAAGGAATGTCGAGATGGATATCGCGCCCCTGAACGCCCCATTGCCAGGCCCTCGCCGCCAACGCGGCTTTACCCTGATCGAGATTATGGTGGTGGTGGTCATCCTCGGGATCCTGGCGGCGATGGTAGTGCCCAAAGTGCTCGACCGCCCGGACCAGGCACGGGCCACGGCGGCGAAACAGGACATCGCGGGGTTGATGCAGGCGCTCAAACTCTATCGCCTCGACCATGGCAGCTACCCCACTATGAACCAGGGGTTGAAGGTATTGGTGGAACGCCCGGCCGATGCGAAAAACAGCAACTGGCGCGCCTACCTCGAACGCCTGCCGAATGACCCTTGGGGCAACCCCTATCACTACCTCAACCCGGGCGCCAATGGCGAGGTGGATGTGTTCTCCCTGGGCGCCGACGGCCAACCGGATGGCGATGGCGTGAATGCCGACATCGGTTCCTGGCAGTTGTAAGGCGCGCCATGAAACGATATCCCCACGCAGCGGCGAAGCAGCGCGGCATGGCGATTATCAGCGCGTTGCTGATCGCGGCGGTGGTCGCGGTGATTGCCGGCGCCATGCTCACGCGTCAGACCGTGTTCACCCGCAGCCTTGAGGCGGAGCAAGCGCGTATCCAGGGCCAGTGGCTGTTGCAGGGCGGCCTGGAGCGCAGCCGGCAGTTGCTGTGGGAGGCTCGGCAAAAAGATGTGCTGACGCGCCTCGATCAGCCTTGGGCGCGTGCACAAGGCGGAGTGTTTGAAGCGCGGATCGAAGACGAGCAAGGCAAATTCAACTTGCGCAACCTGGTCAATCGCCAGCAGCCGGATGCTCAGCAGCTACGGAGTTTCGAGCGCCTGTGCCGCCTGATCGGGGTCGATCCGGCGGTGAGCCGGCGCATCAGCCAGCGGGTGATCGCGTCCTATGACCAACCCGACAGGCCGGCCAGATACCCGATGCTGCGAAGCCTGGAGGACTTGAGCGCTATCGAGGGTCTTGAGCCGCAGGTGTTACAGCGCATGCAGGCCTACATCAGCGTGTTGCCCGGCAACACCTGGGTCAACGGCAACACGGCCCGCCCTGAAGTGCTCAGTGCGGTGGTGCCGCAACTCGACCTGGCCCAGGCGCAGGCGCTGGTGACCGAGCGTGATGGCGGGCACTGGTTCATCAACCGTGGAGATTTCGTCAACCGCCTGCGCATGCCACAGGTGGAGGTGGAGTCGGTGCAGGTGGGCATTACCAGCGAGTGGTTCCGCTTGCAGGGCCAGGCCCGGCGCGAGCAACGCCGAGTGACGATCGAAGCGCTCTTGCATCGCCCCGAAGACCGCATGCCCCGGGTGATCTGGTCGCGGGTGGGCGTATGAAGCGCTTGCGCATCGGCTTGCCGCCCCTCGACCAGCTCACGCTGGACAGTCGCGTGACCTTTGCCTGGCTGGAGCACGGTGCCGTGGTTGCCGAGGGGCAGGAATGTCTCAAGCAACTGGGTAAACACCGTCAGGCGGTCGACTGCTTTTTGCACCCTCGTGACAGCCTGCTGACCAGCCTCGAGCTGCCGCCGCTGCCGGCTGCAAAAACCGCCGCCGCCGTGGCCTGTGCGGCTCAGGCGCTGATCCTTGGTCCGGTGGAGCAGATGGTGGTCGCCCACGGCCCACGCGGCAGCGATGGCACCGTACAGGTGGCCTGGGTGCCCAGGGCGGGGCTGGAGCACCTTGGCCAGGTGCTGGCCCAAGTGCCGCTCGCATTGCGTGGCGTGTACCCGGCGCCCTTTGCGTTGCCGGTGGCGACGGCAACGCTGGATGAAGGTTATGGGCTGACCCGCGACAGCCTGCAACAAGGCTCGGTGCATCCGTTGGGCCAACAGACGCTTGAGCTGCCATGGGTAGACGCGGCCCTGCGTTGGAGTGGCGCCCCGCCTGCCTGGGGGTTGCACGGCCGTCTCAGCCAGGCGGCAACCGGGGGTTGGGGCAGGGCGCTGGCGGGGGTGGCGTTGGCCATCGCCATCTGGACCCTGGGCCTGAACCTTTACGCCGCGCGCCAAGTTGCGGAAGGCCAGCGGCTCAAGGCGCAGATGGGCCAGCAAGTGCGCCAGGCGTTCCCCGAATTGCCGGTGGTGCTCAATCCATTGCAGCAGGCCCGTCAACAGTTGGCGGCGCGGCAAGCCGGCGCGGCCACCGACCCTGGCCAGCGGTTCAGCAGCCTGTTGCAACTGGCCGGCAGCAACCTGCCGTTCATGGTTGCCAGTGTCGACACGCTGAGTTTCGAGCAAGGCCGCCTGCACCTGGGTTTGCTCACCGACAGCCGCAGCCCGCAAGTGGAGAGCGACAAGCAGGCCGCGTTGGCCCAGGCCGGTTTTACCGCAACCCGCGACGAGCACGGCTGGATCGTTGCGCCCACCGAGGCGGCAACCGCTGCGGGAGCCGAAGAAGATGAATAAGTGGCAGCGAGCACGCAGCCAATCCCAAACGTTCTGGAGCGGCCTGGCGCTACGCGAAAAACGCATGCTCAGCGGTGCCGTGTTGGTGCTGGTGGGCCTGCTGACCTGGCTGATCCTCGTGCAGCCCGCATTGAAAAAGATCGATTACTGGCAGGTCGAAACGCCCAAGCTACGGTCCCAGGCCGAGGCCCTGCAGGTGTTGCTGCAGGGTGTTGCGGCACCTCGCAGCGCCGACGAGGCCGCCTTGCGTCAGGCACTGGATGGCGCCGGCCTGCAGGGCCGTTACCAATTGCAGGCGCTGGACGCCGGCAGTTGGCGCCTGACCTTCGACAGCGCCCCGGCGGACGCCGTGGTGGATTGGCTGCTGGGTAACCCCCGTTCATTTTCCCTGGAGGTGTCCGAAGCGCACTTGCAACGCGCTGGCGACGCCGTCGACAACTCGGCCGGCACTGTGTCCGGGACCGTTCGCATGGATCAGGCGCTTGGCGCTAAGGAAGCTTCATGAAGTGGTCAGTCTCTCATCCCGCGCCGTTTCGCAAGGTCGCGCCACTGCTGTTGCTGGCCCTGAGCGCGTGCAGCAACACCCCATCGACCAAACCGCTGGTGGTGGACAGTGAACTCGGCCAGCCGTTGGCCGAAACCCGACGTAATGGCGATAGCGTGCTGGACCGTCAGCGCGAACCGCCCCTGGCGCCGCGAGTGCAGCACCCTGTGACCAGCAGCGCCCGTGGCCATGCCCCCACCGTGGTCAAGGCACGCAACCCGCTGGGCGACCAGCCGGTGCAACTGAACTTTGTCGATGCGGATATTCAAGCGGTGGTGCGCGCACTGTCCCGCGCCACCGGCCAACAGTTTCTGGTGGACCCGCGAGTGAAGGGCAACCTGACCCTGGTCAGCGAAGGCCAGGTGCCCGCGCACCAGGCTTACGACATGCTGCTGGCGGCGCTGCGCATGCAGGGCTTCAGCGTGGTCGACGTGGGCGGCGTGGCCCAAGTGGTGCCGGAAGCCGACGCCAAACTGCTCGGTGGTCCGATCAACAGTGCCGGCAGCAGTGGCATGCAAACCCGCACCTTCCGCCTGCAATATGAAAACGCGGTGAACCTGATCCCGGTGTTGCGTCCCATCGTGTCGCCCAACAACCCGATCAACGCTTACCCCGGCAACAACAGCATCGTCATCACCGACTATGCGGAAAACCTCACGCGGGTGGCGCAGATCATCAGCGGCATCGACACCCCCAGTGCCATCGACACCGACGTGGTGAAAGTGCAGAACGGCATCGCGGTGGACATTGCCGCCATGGTCGCCGAACTGCTGGAAACCCAGGGGGCCGACCAGACCCAGAAGATCAATGTGGTGGGCGACCCCCGTTCCAACTCGATCATCATTCGCTCCGGCAGCCCCGAGCGCACGGAGTTGGCGCGCAACTTGATCTACAAGCTCGACAATGCCCAGAGCAACCCGAGCAATATGCACGTGGTGTACCTGCGCAACGCCCAGGCGGGGAAGCTGGCGCAGTCGTTGCGCGGGTTGCTCACCGGTGAAAGCGAGTCCGGCGTCAGCGATGAAGCCCGTGGCAAGCTCAGTTCCATGGGCGGCAACCCCCAGAGTAGTTCTGGCAACCCGACGCAAAACAGCAGCGGTACGCCCACCGGCAGTGGCGTGCAACCGAGCTATAGTGCCGACAAACCACCCAGCGCCGGCACTTCCAGCGACCAGAACACTGCGTTCAGTGCCGGTGGCGTGACGATCCAGGCCGACGCCACCACCAACACCTTGCTGATCTCCGCGCCCGACCCGCTGTACCGCAACCTGCGTGAAGTCATCGACATGCTCGACCAGCGCCGCGCCCAAGTGGTCATCGAAAGCCTGATCGTGGAAGTCAGCGAAGACGATGCCAGTGAATTCGGTGTGCAGTGGCAGGCCGGCAACCTCGGCGGCAAGGGTGGTTTCGGCGGCGTCAACCTGGGCGGCAGTGGTTTGAACGGCACGCCCGGCGCCAAGACCAGCATCGATGTGTTGCCCAAGGGCTTGAATATCGGGCTGGTCAACGGCTCGGTGGATATTCCGGGGATCGGCAAGGTGCTGGACCTCAAGGTGTTGGCCCGGGCGTTGAAGAGCAAAGGCGGCACCAACGTACTGTCCACTCCGAACCTGCTGACCCTGGACAACGAAGCGGCGAGCATTTTCGTCGGGCAGACCATCCCGTTTGTCACCGGCAGTTACGTGACGGGCGGTGGCGGCACCAGCAACAACCCGTTCCAGACCGTGCAGCGTGAAGAAGTGGGGCTCAAGCTGAACGTACGGCCGCAGATTTCCGAGGGCGGCACGGTGAAGCTGGACATTTACCAGGAGGTCAGCAGCGTTGACTCGCGGGCCTCGGTGGACGCCGGGACGGTGACGAGCAAGCGGGCGATCGATACCAGCATTCTGTTGGATGACGGGCAGATCATGGTGCTGGGCGGCTTGCTGCAGGATGGCTACAGCCAGAGCAACGATGGGGTGCCTTGGTTGGCGGATATCCCGGGGTTGGGTGCGCTGTTTCGCAGCGAGAAGCGCAGTGTGACCAAGACCAATTTGATGGTGTTCCTGCGGCCCTACATCATTCGAGACAGTGGGGCAGGGCGCAGCATTACGTTGAATCGCTATGAGTTCATGCGCCGGGCCCAGGGTGGGTTGCAGCCGGAGCGTAGCTGGGCGATGCCGGATGTGCAGGCGCCGCAGTTGCCTTCGGTGGAGAAGGCGATACCGGGGGCGCAGCAGCAGGGGCCTCGGGCGGTTATTCGGGCGGTGCCGGTGTCTGGGGCGCGGCCATGAGATCTTTGGCTGTGTACATATCCGTTTCGTCGGTAACGGCCGCTGATGGTTCCGCTCTTACAGCGGGTCACTTTTGGAGGGACCCAAAAGTAACCAAAAGGTCCTTGCCCCACCACTCGGTGCCTCGCCTGGGCTCGGCATGCCCTCACTCCGGTTTGAATCCGTGGGCCGCCGTCATGGGCCATCCCTGGCCCAGGACGGCTAACCCGGCGTCCTGCCGGGTTACCCACGGATTCAAGCCTGCGTTCGGCCAGCGTGGTTTTATGGGGCGCTTAAGATCAAAAACCAGATCAAAAACCAGATCAAGGGCTGATGGCTGTCTTCCTGACATCTCGAGGTTTACATGTGGGAGGGGGCTTGGCTGCGATGGGGCGGTCATAAGTGGCCGTGAGCGCAGTGACGGATATGTACTCGGTCTATCTAAAGCCAGCGCAAGCGAGTCAATCCAATGAGCCTGCTTCCCTACGCCTGGGCCAAATCCCAACGCATCCTCCTGCGCCCCAGCGAGCAGGGCATGCTATTGACCGTATGTCCCTCGACCCCCGGCTGGTCCATCAGTGAAGTCTACCGCCAATTCGGCCAGGCCCAGCTCGAACAGGTTCGCGACGACGAACTCGACGGTCTGCTCACCAGTGCCTACGCCGACACCGGCAGCGCCGCCGCGGTCGTCGGCGCCGCTGAAAATGAGGTGGACCTCGACCGCCTGATGCAAGACATGCCCGAGATTACCGACCTGCTCGACACCCAGGACGGCGCGCCGGTGATTCGCATGATTAACGCCTTGCTCACCCAGGCCGCCCGTGACGAAGCCAGTGATATCCATATCGAGCCCTACGAAACCCACTCCGTGGTGCGCTACCGCGTCGACGGCACCCTGCGGGATGTCGTGTCGCCGCGCAAGGCGCTGCATGGCGCGCTGGTGTCACGGATCAAGATCATGGCGCAGCTCGATATCGCCGAAAAACGCTTGCCCCAGGACGGCCGCATTGCCTTGCGTGTGGCCGGGCGGCCGATTGATATCCGGGTGTCGACGGTGCCCACCGGGCATGGCGAGCGAGTGGTGATGCGTTTGCTCGACAAGCAGGCCGGGCGCCTGCAACTGGAAACCCTGGGCATGGACCCGCAACTGCTGGCGCGCCTCGATACATTGATCCGCCAGCCCCACGGCATCGTGCTGGTCACCGGGCCTACCGGCAGCGGCAAGACCACCAGCCTGTACGCCGCCCTGGCGCGACTGGATGCAAGTACCAGTAATATCCTCACCGTGGAGGACCCGGTGGAGTATGACCTGCCGGGCATCAGCCAGATTCAGGTGAACGCCAAGATCGACATGACTTTCGGCCTGGCCTTGCGCGCGATTCTGCGGCAGGACCCGGACATCATCATGATCGGTGAAATCCGTGACCTGGAGACCGCGCAAATCGCCGTGCAAGCCTCGCTCACCGGCCATTTGGTGCTCGCCACGCTGCACACCAACGACGCAGTGTCGGCGGTCAACCGTTTGATCGACATGGGCGTGGAGCCGTTCCTGTTGGCGTCGTCCCTGCTCGGCGTATTGGCGCAACGCCTGGTGCGTCGCCTGTGCCCCCATTGCAAGCAGGAGGATCCAGCCGCGCCCGGCACCTGGCGCCCGGTGGGGTGTGCGCAGTGCAACCAGATCGGCTACAGCGGGCGTACCGGTATCCATGAATTGTTCTGTGTCGATGACGACGTGCGCAGCCTGATCCACCAGGGTGCCGGCGAGCAGGACCTGCGCCTGGCCGCCCGGCGTGCCGGGATGTTCAGCATGCGTGAAGATGGCGAGCGCTGGGTGCGCAGCGGTGCCACCGCGCCCGAAGAAATCCTGCGTGTGACACGGGACGCCTGATGAATCGCTATCGCTATGAGGCCGCCGACGCCAGCGGCAAGGTCGAAGCCGGGCACGTCGAGGCCGACAGTCAGAGTGCTGCGTTCGCCAGCTTGCGGGGGCGAGGCTTGACCGCATTGTTGGTGCAGATTGAGGGCAATCAACAAGCGGCGGCCGGCGGCAGCCTGTTCAGCGCCAAGCTGTCGGACAACGACTTGGCCTGGGCCACGCGCCAGCTGGCAAGCCTGTTGGGCGCCAGCCTGCCGTTGGAAGCGGCCTTGAGCGCAACGGTGGAGCAGGCCGAGAAAAAGCACATCGCCCATACCCTCAGCGCCGTACGTACCGATGTTCGCGCTGGTATGCGCCTGGCCGATGCGCTGGCGGCGCGACCGCGGGATTTTCCGTCGATCTACCGTGCGTTGATTGCAGCAGGGGAGGAGTCTGGCGACCTGGCCCAGGTGATGGAGCGGTTGGCCGACTACATCGAAGAGCGCAACAACCTGCGTGGCAAGATCATGACCGCATTCATCTACCCCGGCGTGGTCGGCCTGGTGTCCATTGGCATCGTGATTTTCCTGTTGAGCTACGTGGTGCCCCAGGTGGTCAGCGCGTTTTCCCAGGCGCGCCAGGACTTGCCGGGCCTTACCCTGGCCATGCTCAACGCCAGCGACTTTATACGGGCCTGGGGCTGGTTGTGTTTTGCCGGGATCGTCGGTGGCTTCTGGGGCTGGCGCCTGTATTTGCGCAACCCTGTGGCGCGCCTGAACTGGCACAGCCGGGTGCTGCGCCTGCCGCTGATCGGGCGCTTCGTACTGGGCCTGAATACCGCGCGGTTCGCCTCGACCCTGGCGATCCTCGGCGGTGCCGGGGTGCCGTTGCTACGCGCGCTGGAGGCCGCGCGCCAGACGTTATCGAATGATCGCTTGAGCCAGTGCGTCAACGAAGCCACGGCCAAGGTGCGCGAAGGCGCCAATCTGGCGCCGGCGCTGGCGCTGGAAAAAGTCTTCCCGCCGGTACTGATCCACCTGATCGCCAGCGGCGAAAAAACCGGCTCACTGCCGCCGATGCTCGAGCGCGCGGCACAAACCTTGTCCCGGGATATCGAACGCCGCGCCATGGGCATGACGGCGTTGCTGGAGCCCTTGATGATCGTCGTGATGGGCGCGGTGGTGCTGGTGATTGTGATGGCGGTGCTGTTGCCGATCATTGAAATCAACCAACTGGTGACCTAGGCCACCCGAGCGACCTCGGGTTCCTCGTTCTGTCATTTTCCAGCCCTTGCCGCACGGCCTGTGCCGCCTCCAGCCTTGGGCTGAAACAACGCGTTGAAACCCCGCTGTCACCTGCGTCAAAACCGTTCGGAATGATGACCGAAACACCCGAGAATCTTTTTCAAAATCAAGCGCTTCCTCCCGAGGTTTTTTCCCTCAGCTGTCATCGGATGCTGCGAAATTTCCTACCCATGGCCTCAGCCCTCGCCACCCCCGGTACACGGCTTGGGATCGAAGCCATGGCGTCATGCAAGAGCCATCTACCCCAAAACGTACGAACACGACGAAAGGAGATTCTTCATGTTTAAGCGCACTATGATCGCGGCCTCTTTGGTGGTTGCAGCACTGGCTTCGGCCCAATCCATGGCTGCCGTGGTCGGCGGCGGCGCCACCCTGCCGGAAAAACTCTACGGCAGCACTGCGACATCCACGACGGCTACCGGCATTCTGTCTGCCACTGTTCCAGGTTTCAGCCCTTACATCGGCGTAGGCAGCGGCGATGGCAAGAAGGCGTTCTTCGGTAATGATTCGACCAAGCTGAAATTGGCCGCCGGCATCAACGTTGATTATGCAGGCAGCGATTCGGTAGTCAGTGCCGCGGAACTGGCTGCCTACAATGCCGACGCCGTTAACGGCCGCACTGCCTACGGCCCGCTGATTCAAATCCCGGCCGAAGCCACTTCGGTGACTGTGCCTTATCACATCGATGGTCAAACCTCGCTGAAGCTCACCAGCGCCCAACTGGCTGATATCTTTGCCGGCAAAATCACCAACTGGAACCAGGTGCAGTTCAACGGCGCTGCCGGTCCAAACCTGCAGATCAAAGTGGTTTATCGCCAGGAAACCAGCGGCACCACCGAGATCTTCACCAACCACCTCAAGGCGGTGAAACCTGCTTCGGTACCGACTGTGAGCAACAGCTTCGCGACCGCCGTCGGCTTTGACCCAGTCTCCAACGCCCCGGCCGGCTCCAGCTACATCGCGGTCACCGGCAGCGGCGGTGTTGCCAGTGCAGTCGCCGGCAACAACGGTGCCATCGGTTACGTCAGCCCCGACTACGCTCAGTTCAACGACGCTACCAAAGTGGCTTCGGTGAACGGTTACCTGCCGACCGAAGTCAACGTTCAAGCCAGCCTCGATACCGTGGCTCCGCCGGCGCTTGGCAGCAATGACGCCAAGGACCCGTTGAAGTGGGTTCCTACGTTCGCCAACCCAAGCGTGGGTTACCCGATTGTGGGCTACACCAACCTGGTCTTCAGCCAGTGCTACAAAGACACCACTGATACCGCGCGTATTCGCGTATTCCTGAACCGTCACTACACCGGTCTGAACAACTCGGCCATCAGCAGCCACTCCTTCATCCCGCTGTCCACTACCTGGCAGAAAGCTGTCTACGACAACTTCTATGCCACCACCAGCGCCTTGCGCCTGGGCGACACCAACACCTGCAACGGTATTGGTCGTCCGCAGTAAGACCCCGTCTCGACAGGGTTGGCCCACAGCCGGCAATGACTTCGTGTCATTGCCGGTTTTGTCGTTTTCCAGCCCAGCGAACCAGTTGAACCGCAACGCATGAACATTGTGTGACAACAGTTCGGTCGCGCCCTCCGGCAACCGCCTTAAGCAATAACCACTGCACGTGCCCGCGCTGTGTTTGCGCGCCGTCGTTCGCCTGCCCCGTCAAAAGGACCTGTAAGTGATGCGTTCCCGACTCAAGCCATCCGCTACCCGTGCCGCCAAGGCGCCTGCCACTGCAGGTCAAGTGTTGCTCCTCAAGCCCCTGGCGCAGGTGATCGCGTTGATGGTGTTTGCCGGTGGTGCCCATGCGGCGCAGCCTCAGGCGTTCAGTTCGGGTTGGTTTGCCGCCAAGGGCACGGCGCAGGCGGCGGGCAGTGTGCGCCCGGGCGTGGTGACGCCGGGCACGCCGCCACCGTTGTCCCAGCAGCAGCGCGGCAACGAACAGTTGCAGCGCTCATTGCAGAACCTCAACACCAGCGTCGCCGCGATTGCCGCGCAACAGGCCGCGCAGGCAGCGGCGAGGGGCAACGCCAGTGCAGGGCCGCAGACCATCCATAACGGCCTGGGCGGCAATGGCTTGAACGTGGTGATCGGCGCGGACGGCAAGCCGCTGTTCGTCAACGCCGAAGGCCCGGTGCAGACCGACGCCAACGGCAAGACCCTGGTGTCGATCAAGCAGACGGCCGACAAGGCCATCCTCAATTGGCAAACCTTCAACGTCGGCCGCGACACCACCGTGCAGTTCCAGCAGAACAGCGATTGGGCCGTGCTCAACAAGATCAACAACAGCACCGCGCCGAGCCAGATCCAGGGGGCGATCAAGGCCGACGGCACGGTGATGATCGTCAACGGCAACGGCGTGGTGTTCAGCGGCACAAGCCAGGTCAACGTGCGCAACCTGGTGGCTGCGGCCACCGGGTTCACGGATGAACAATTCACCGCCAGGGGCTTGTACAGCTCAGGTAATAGCGCGCCGAGTTTTACTCAAGCCGCCGGTAACGTGACGGTCGAGCGCGGCGCGCAGATCCAGACCCAGGTGCCCGCCACGTCCACCGCCGGCGGCGGTTACGTGCTGTTGCTCGGCAAAGAGGTGGAGAACGCCGGGAGCATTTCCACCGCGCGGGGCCAGACGGTCCTGGCGGCGGGTGACAGCTTTGTGATCAGGAAGGGTTACAGCACCGATGGCAATGTCACCTCCACTACACGTGGCAATGAAGTCAGCGTCACCGGCAGTGGCAAGGCCAGTAACAGCGGATTGATCCAGGCTTCCACCGGCGACATCACCCTGACTGCCCAGCAAGTGCTGCAAAACGGGGTGCTGCTCTCCAGCTCCTCGGTGGACGCCCGGGGCACCTTGCACTTGAAGGGCACGGGCAACGACGCCAGCGTGACCATGGGAGAGGGCAGCCTCAGCGCCATTGTGCTCGACACCAGCAATGCCCTCGACAGCCAGCGTGCCGGGTTGCTCACGCCGTCGGTTGACCAGACCGGCAACGTCGTGCCCGCTGACGCCTACCGCCGCGACCAGTCCCTGGTGGAGATCACCAGCGACGGCAGCGTGGATTTTCGCAAGGGCTCCCTGACCCTGGCCACCGGTGGCCAGGTCGGCGTCAAGGCCGCGCAGCGCAGCTTGGTGCGTGACGGTGCGGTGATCGATGTCTCCGGCGCCATCGGGGTCAAGTTGGCGATGGAGTCAAACAGCGTCAAGGTCAACATCCAGGGCAACGAGCAGCGCGATGCGGCGGTCAACCGCGATGGCAAGGCCCTCAATAACAACGACGTCTGGGTGGATGTACGCGACCTGATTTTCGTCCCGGCCGGCACTAACGGCTATGCCACGGACCGTTGGTACACCGCCGGCGGCTTGCTGGAGGTGGGCGGTTACCTGGGCACCCGCAACCATGGGATTGGTGAGTGGATGGCCCAGGGCGGCACGGTGACGTTCAGCGGCAAGGACGTGGTCACCCAGGACGGCTCGCAGATCAACCTGTCGGGCGGCACCCTCGACGTGCAGGCGGGCAAGGTCAAGCAAACCTGGCTCAAAGGCCCGGACGGGCGTCTGTATGAGCTGTCCAGCGCACCCGGGGACCTGCTCTACAGCGGGATCTACAAGGGGTACGAAGACCATAGCCAGCGCTGGGGCGTGACCGACTATTACTACAACCCGTTGATCGCACCCCGCGAACGCAGCGAGGCCGGCTACACCGTGGGCCGTGATGCCGGGCGCCTGGTCATCAGTACCGCCGGCGCGGTGCTCGAGGGGCAGGTTGTCGGTGACACTTACCAGGGCGATCGCCAGACCCAGGCTGCGCAAAAGGGCTTGGACGGTTACCTGCAATCGCAAAAAGCCGTGGCCCGGGGCGCCGCATTGATGGTCGGCAGCTACGTGCCGTATTACGTCAAGGACAGCGCCCAGTTGCAGTACGCCCTGGGCGCGGATGCCACCACGGTGAAAAACGTCGTGCTGGGACCGCGAGCGCCGGCCATCGCGGCAGGGTTGGACTTGAACAGCGTGTTGCCGGCCGAGCGGGCGTCCACGCTGTATCTGGACAGCGACGCCCTGAACGCGACGAAGCTGGGCGCGATCAACATCGCCAGCACCGGCTCGATTCTGGTCAATGGCGCGCTGGAGGTTGCACCGGCCGGCGACATCACCCTGTTCGGACCCAAGGTCGAAGTGAATGCCAACCTGACCGCGCATTCCGGCAGCCTGCAACTGGGCAATGTGTTGGCACAGATCACCTCGGCCGGCAGGAACGACGTGACCCTTGGCGCTCGCGGCAGCTTGACGGTGAACAGCGGCGTGGCCCTGGACACCAGCGGCTTGTGGAGCAACCAGTTGTTGAGCGCCAACGATAGCAGCCGTTTGCCCTACCTCAACGGTGGTAGCGTGCTGGTGCGCAGCAGCGGCGATGTGACGCTGGCGACGGGTAGCCGGGTGGACGTGTCCTCCGGTGCGGCCCTGGATGCCAGGAACCAGCTGGTCGGCGGCAAGGGCGGTGACGTGACGCTCGCGGCGAACGCCAACAGCGCCGACAGCCGGGGCAACCTGGCCCTCAACGGTGAATTGATCGGCTATGGGGTCAATGGCGGTGGGCGCCTGAGTGTGCAGGCTGGCAAGGTGCTGATCAGTGATCAGCCTGTCGCCCCCCAGGCCGGTACGCTGCAACTGGGCAGCGGGTTCTTCAACAAGGGCTTCGGCGCCTATGACATCACCGGCAATGAAGGTTTGCTGGTTGCCGACGGAACCCAGGTCAGCGTGACCGCACCGGTGTACCGCCTCAATGACACCGCGCAAAACCTGGCGAGTGGTGCCGACCCGCGCAACGCGCTTGAGGTCTGGACCCCGCCGCAATACCGGGAAACCCCCACCAAGGGCCAGTTGACCGCACGCAAAGGTGCGAGCCTGAGCCTGCAGGCCGGCACCCTGCTGTCGACAGCGGCGCAGATGGCCTCGGCGCAAGTGCGCATTGGCCAGGGCACGCAGATCAATGTTGACCCAGGCCAAGCGATCAGCCTACGCAGTGTTGGCCAACTGACAGTGGACGGCACCTTGAACGCCTGGGGCGGCAACATCACCCTGGGCGGCGTCAGCGTGCAGCCCACCGTGGCGAGCAGCGTTGAAAACCAGGGCCATGGCCGTTCGATCTGGATTGGCGAGCACGCTGTGCTGGATGTGGCCGCGCGGGCGGTCAGCGCCGTCGACAGCCTGGGTCGGCGCTATGGCGTGGTGGGGCAGGGCGGCAATATCGTCATTGGCGGAGTCATCGACCCGGCCACCGGGATCGCCACGGCAGCCAACGTGTTCGTGGTGGTACGTGAAGGCGCCCGTCTTGACGCCTCGGGCACCCAGGCGCTGCTGGACCTGACCGGTGCCGGTCCGAGGAGGGTTGCCAGCCGGGGGGGCAGTATCTCGCTGGCATCCAACAACGGCGTGTACCTGGACGGCACACTCGTGGCCAACAGCGGAGGCGCGGGGGCGGCGGGCGGCAGCCTGAACGTGGCCCTGGAAGCACCGCTTTATGGCGATGCGGCCAACGCCCGCGTGCGGCAAGCACGCGAATTGGTCGTCAGCGCCTCCGACTCAGGCACATCGTTGCCCGATGGCGGCACGCCCGAATCGGTCGCCGGCGGCCTGACTTACGGCCATGGCCGGCTGACGGTCGACCGGGTCAACGCGGGTGGCTTTGATAACCTGTCGCTGCTCAGTAATGGCCTGGTCAGCTTCGAGGGTGACGTGTCGCTGCGCCTGGGGCAGAGCCTGAGCCTGTACGCCGGGGCCATGGCCTTGACGGATGGGGCGTCCCGACAGACCAGCGTGCTATTGGCGGCGCCCTATGTGCGCCTGGCCGGGGTTGGCAACAACAGCGAAGGCACTGACGGCTCGGTTCGCCCGACGGTCCAGGGCGGCGTTTCCACTCAGGGCTCAGCGGGCCGCTTGAGGGTTGAAGCTGCAAACGTGCTGGATGTGCGTGACGGGGTTAACTTCGGTGCCCATGCCGAACGCTCGAAAGCGCTGGCCGACGGGATTGATCGACGTGCGTTCGATCAGGCCGATCTGGTCAGTCAAGGCGACATGCGTTTTTTGGCGGGCACTACGTTCAAGACCAAAACCACCTTGACCACCCAGGCTGACCTGAACCTCACGGCCGCACAGATTTACCCGGCGACCGGAGCTGTTGCCGAAGTCATGGCCGGCAACACCGGGCTCAACAGCGACTTTGATCCGACACGGACCCTGCGCATCGGCAGAGTCGGCAATTTGGCTCCGGCCCAGCCTTATTCGGTGTTCGGCAGCTTGTTACTGGGCGCTTCGACCATCGAACAAGGTGGTGTGTTGCGGGCCCCCATGGGCGCGCTGACGCTGGGTGTGAGTGCTGACATCGTTCGTTCGACCAAAGTGCTCAACCTGCTGCCTGGCAGCCTGACCTCCGTCAGCGCCGGTGGCCTGGTGCTGCCTTATGGCGGGACAGTCGACGGCGTGACTTGGCAGTACAACGGCAAGCAGGTGGAACTGTTGGGCGCCGGCGGTACCCGTGCAACGGGCAACCTGGCGGTGGGCGTGCAACTGGCGGGGCGCTCGCTGAATGTGCAGCAGGACGCGGTGCTGGACCTCAGCGGTGGCGGCGAACTGCTCGGCGCGGCGTTTGTTTCCGGGCGCGGGGGCTCCACCGATGCACGCTACAACCCGTTGGTACAGATGGGCGCGGACGGGCGCTTTACCTTGCCGGGGCTGGCGACCAACCCGGTCTACGCCATTGTTCCGGGCGTGCAGCCGGGCGTAGCACCCAGCGGTGGCGAGGCGGGGGCTACCCAGCCGCTGGCAGGTCAACAAATCAATATCGGGGCAGGTGTGCCGGGCCTTCCAGCAGGCACCTACACCTTGCTGCCGTCCACTTATGCCCTGTTGCCGGGTGCGTTTCGGGTAGAGCTCAACGGCTTGGCAGCGCCATTCGCCAGCGGTTCGATGCGCAGCGCCTCAGTCATGAATAACGGTTCCTGGTCAACCGAAGGATTCCTGTCGATTGCCGGATCCGGCATTCGCGACAGTTTATCGAGCCAGGTGATCGTCACCCCGGCGGCGGTATTGCGCCGGTATTCGCAATACAACGAAACCTCCTATGCCGATTTCGTTCGTGCTGATGCGGCACGCCTGGGGGTGCCGCGTGGCGCGCTTGAGGCCGACGCCAAGACCTTGAAGCTGCAATTGATCCCTGGTCAGCAAGGCCAGGGGTTCAGCTTTGACGGCGAGGGGCGATTCAAACCCGCCGAAGGTGGGTTTGGTGCCACGGTTGCGGTGCTGAGTGGCGGTAATGCTATCGAGGTGGTTGCTGATACCGCTCAGGCCAGTCACACGGCGTCGATGGTATCGGTGCGCGCCAGCGATTTGAATGCCCTGGGCGCGGCCCGCCTGGTGGTGGGCGGCGAAACGACGGTGGTGTATGGCCAGGGCGGCAACTTCGTCGGGTTCGACACAGGAACCACTGCGCAGTCGGTTGTCGTACGTCAGGGCGCCACACTGGCGGCACCGGAAGTGTTCTTGATGACAGGAAGAACTTCGGGTGCCATTGAGATCGAACAAGGCGCGTCGATCAATACCCTCGGTCGCGGCAAGGCTGCCTATGATTCGGATAATGGCTTTATTTATCGGCCTGGCGATCGCAGTGTATTGGCCGTCTCCAATG
Organism: Pseudomonas sp. MWU13-2517; assembly: GCF_023242545.1. Lineage (NCBI taxonomy): Bacteria > Pseudomonadati > Pseudomonadota > Gammaproteobacteria > Pseudomonadales > Pseudomonadaceae > Pseudomonas > Pseudomonas sp. MWU13-2517. The sequence continues at coordinate 71,290 of NZ_JALMFA010000018.1, forward strand.
GGCGTCTGCAGATGCTGGCGCCGACCAGCGGCGCCAATGGCCTGGGGCCGGGCAGCATCCTCATTGGCCAATGCAATCCAGGGGCTTGCGGCGGTGATACGTCGCTGTATTCCGAGGGCTCGATTGCGTTTGCTACCACCAACCGGTTTGCGTTGGGCGACAGCGTGCGCTACGGCACCCGCCATCTGGCACTGGCGGTGGGCGGGATCAACGTCGGCAGTGCCGAGGCGCTGGCCGAAGCGGCTGCGCGTGGCGTGTTGCCGTCGGGCTTGAGCCTCAACCAGCAAGTGCTGGATCGCCTGTTGCGGGGTGACACCGCCAATGGCGCCCCGGCCCTGCAAAGCCTGGCGCTGACCGCCGGGCAATCGTTGAATTTCTATGGCAGCGCCAGCTTGAGTACCCTCGACAGTTCGGGCAAATCGCTGCTTGATGAACTTCTGCTGACCACGCCGGCGATCTACGGGTACGGCAGCGCGAGTGACGTGGCGCTGATCCAGACCGGCACCTTGGTATGGGGCGGCGACAAAACTGCGCCGCCCGCCGTGATCAGCAACGGCGCAGGCACCGGCAGTGGCACGCTGACGTTGCAGGCGCGGCGCATCGAGTTCGGTTATGGCCGAAATACCCAGCCCGACAGCCTGGCCAACGATGGCCGGATGACCCTGGGTTTCGCCAACGTCAATCTCAATGCCAGTGAGCGCATCAGCGCCAACCACAAAGGCAGCCTGGCGGTGCACCAGGCCCAGGGTGCCTATGAAGCCGGCAAGGGCTTCGCCTACAGCGGCGGCAATCTGGCCATCACCACGCCTTTGCTGACCGGCGAAGCGGGTTCGGTCAATCGCATCAGCGCCGGTGGCACAGTCACCGTGACGGCCCCGGCCAGCGGTGCGGCATCGGTGGATGCGGCCGCCATCGACGCCCTGGGGGCGGAGTTGATGCTGTCCGGGCGCAGTGTAGGCGTCGATACCTCGGTCGTGCTGCCCAGCGGCAAGCTGACCCTCAGCGCCGATGAGGAACTGACCCTGGGCGCGGCTTCGCGGCTGGACCTCAGTGGGCGCAAAGTACAGATCAACGATGTGAGCCAATACAGCTGGGGCGGTGATGTGAGCCTGGAGAGCCGCCACGGCAATATTCGCCAGGCGGCAGGCGCGCTGATCGATATGTCCGCGCAGTTCAACCAGGGTGGTTTGCTCAAGGCGGTGGCGGTGGACGATGGCGCGGGTCAGGTTGACCTGCAAGGGCAGATTCGCGCCGGCAGCAGCGGCTATTACGATGCCGGTGGCACTCTGGTGCCGTACAAGGCGGGTGGTGTGGACATCCGAGCGCAGCAGATGGGTGATTTCGCCGCCCTGAACCAGCGCTTGAACCAAGGCCAGGTGTTCGGCTCGCGCAGCTTCCAGCTCAAGCAAGGCAACCTGGTGATTGGCGATGAGCTTAAAGCCAACCAAGTCAACGTCTCGGTGGATAACGGCAGCCTGACGGTGGTGGGTACCGTCGATGCCAGTGGCGAGCGGGTCGGCAGCATTCGCCTGGCCGGCAAGCAGGGCCTGAGCCTCGCCGGCAGTGCAGTACTGGATGCCCACGGCACGGCTCTGCGGGTCGACAGCTACGGCAAGATTATCGATGCGCCGAACCGGGCAGTGGTGGAACTCAACAGCGGCGACGGTCAGCTGACCCTGGCCGATGGTGTGCGTATTGACCTGCGCCACGGCACTGCGACGACCCAGGGTAGTGGCCGTGGGCAATACGACGGTGTAGCCCGCGGCACCCTAGAGCTCAATGCACCACGGCTCAATGCCAATGACGTGGCCATTGATGCGAGTGGGCGGATCGACGTTCAGGGTGCCCGCTCCATTGCGGTAAACGCAGTGGCTCGTTATACCGATGCACCGCTTGGCACCGTGCCTTCGGCCAGTGGCCAGCCGTACCAGGTGATCGACCAGAATTACCTGAAGCAAAAGCATGACCTTGCCGAAGCCTTTATCAACAACGCCTTGAACAACACCGGGTTGATGCAGGGCAAACTCGCGGGCTTGAACAACAGCCGCTACACCGATGCCTTCCACCTGCGTCCAGGTGTTGAAATCGTCACCCAGGGCGACCTGGTGGTCAGTGGCGACCTCGACCTTTCCGGTTACCGTTACGCCAGCGTCAACCCCAATACACCGAAGACCTCGGTATACGGTTCGGGTGAAGTGGGCAGCCTGGTGGTACGTGCCGGTGGCAACATCAACGTCTACGGCAGCATCAACGACGGTTTTGCGCCGCCGCCGGTAACGCCGGATGACAATGGCTGGGTATTGACCCCGGGCCTGCAAGGGTTTGGCTCCGATGTGATCGTGCCCGGCCCTGGTGTGGTCCTGGCGAATGGCAGTGCGTTCCCTACCGGCAAGACCCTCAACTACCCATTGCCGATGCAGGCCACCAGCTTGGCCCAAGGCACTGTGCTGCCGACCCTGGGTACGCTCGATGCGCCACTGACCCTGCCGGCCAACACCGTGTTGAGCGCGGCGGTACGCGACGGCGCCGGCAACCTGCTGTACGCCGCCGGTACGTTGCTGCAACAACCTGTAGTGCTGGCCGCCGGTACGCAACTGGAGGCGGGCACGGTATTGGCTGGCGTCGCTTCCCTGCGTGCCATGACCTGGCCCGCGGGCGTGCCGTTGCCCAGCCGTGGGGCCGTGTCGGGCGGTGCGGCCGATGGTGTGTTGCTGGCCGGTGACCTGGCGCTCAAGGTGGGGGCGCTGATTCCTTACGGCACAAACGTCAAGCTGCCCACCGGCATGGTGTCGGTGCCGTTGCGTACCGTGACCGGCGCTACCGCGCGGCAGAACTGGGCCGTGGCACCGATGCTGGCCGAGGGCTCGCAGTCGTGGTCGTTGCGCGTTGTTTCCGGCGCCGATACCCAGGCTGCCGACACGCGCTCGATCCGGCCGGCCTTTGCCGGTGACCTGACGCTGGCCGACACGCACTACGGTATCTACGAAACCCACGACAAGATCATCATCCCGGCCCAGCCGGCGCGGCCAGGCGGGGCCTGGTACTGGACCGATTTTGCCGCCGAGTTGTTTGGCTTCGAGGCAGGAACGCCGGTGCAGGAGGCTGATTGGGGCTTTTGTGATGAAGCGCAAATGTGTGTTCGCGTCAATTACGTGTGGAGTGATCTTGCAGAGCTCTTCGGCTTTGTTCCCGGCAAGCCGGTCTCCTCGGCGGACGAGAGTTTCTGCGACCCGGATATGTGCGTTTCCCTGGGTGAGCCGATTCCGGCAAAACCCGAGCAGGTGACCATCGGGGACGTGAAACTGGTTTCGCCAGTGAGTCAGCACTTCAGCGTATTGCGCACCGGCACCGGGGATCTGGACCTGATCGCCTCAGGCAATGTGGCGATGAAATCGCCTTATGGCATCTACACCGCAGGGACCTCCAGCGCTTCTCGCGCAGGCAGTGCCGCTGCGGACTTTGACCGGGCTCGTACGATCTCGGCGGATGGAACGGTACTGGGTAGTGCGGCCAAGGCGTATGAAGCCTTGGTCAATGAGAGCAGCGCCAGCCCTTATGCCGCTTGGTATCCCGACGGCGGCGGCAATGTATTGCTGCGCACGGGCGGTAGCCTGACGGGCGATGTCTGGACGCCGAACACGGATGTGGCAGCCCCCAACGACGGTCGCATTCAACTCAACAGTGCGAACCTGGGTAACTGGTTGTGGCGCCAAGGCACGGGCAACACTGCGGGTGTATCCCCCATACCCACCAGTTGGTGGGTCAACTTTGGCACTTACGTAAAGAGCGAAGCCGGCGCCAACATGTATTTCGAAGACGCTGCGCAGATAAACCAGCTACCACGCCTGGTGGGGTTCACCGGTGTCGGCACCCTGGGTGGCGGCAACCTGACCCTGGACCTGGGCAGCGATGGCGGCATGCAGACTCGACGCGGCGCACTGGGTGGGAGGACAGCACCACGTAGTGAAGGGTTGGTGTTGGCGGTTGGGAGTACCGGGCGGGTCGTTGACGGCCAACTGCTGCTGACCGGTGGTGGTGACCTGGATGTGCGTATGGGCGGGGATTTGAACCCGGGGCTGGAGGCTCGTGCAACGCGACCTAATGCTGACAGTTCATTGTCAGGCGACGTCAAAGCAGAAACCCTCAGCCTCAATGGTGTCTTCACCAACCTGCGGGGTGCCTTGAACCTGCAGGCAGGCAGCCTGGGGGGGATTGCCTTGAACTATGGCGGCATGAGTGGCGATCAAGATGCCAAGGACACACGGGCCTACTCGCCGTACACCGCGAGCCTGGGTACGGCCACCGGCGGGATCACGCTGATGCTTGGTGATGCCACGGCGAGCCTGTCGACCCGGGGTGACTTGGTGTTGGCGGGGACCGGCGATCCTGGCCGTGTCTCTACCGAAAATAACCAGGCGTTCAATTACAACGGTCAAAACTATGGTAATGGGGCCACTTGGTTCTCGTTATGGACCGAGCGCACGGCTATCGACTTATTCTCCGCAGGTGGCAGCTTGACGCCTAGCGTGCAGAGCGTATCGCTTAGCCCAGGTGGCGATGCTTCCCCGTTGAAAGGGCAGAATTACTCCAGTACCGACGGACGCTTTATTTTCCCTTCGAAACTCGGCGTGGTGGCTGCCAACGGCAGCATCTATCTCGGCGCGTCAGCATTGGGCATCGGCCCGCAGCCTAACAACCCGGCGTATTCACTATTGCTTGCACCGTCGAGCAACGGGCGGCTGGCGATGCTGGCCGGGGATTCAATCTACGCCAGCGGTTACGCGGTCAACCAGTCGGGTGACAGTCTGGCTTCGATACCGACGCCTTTCGCGCCAGCCTTTGTCGGCCGAAACGGGTTCAGCCAGGTCGTCGACAACCTGGGCAGTAACGCCATGCTAGATGACCTGTCGTTGTTTGCCTTGCGCAGCCTGACCGACCTTGCGCGCCCGGCCGCCCAGTCAGAACCGGCCAGGTTTTATACCCGGCAAGGCGATATCGTAGGCTTGCGCAGTGGTGAAATCATCACATTCAACGGTGACCGGCAAGGGCAGGTCCGTTATGAAGCCGCAGGCCCGGTATGGATGCGGGCAGGGCGTGACATCGTCAGTTCCGGCACGTATCTGGGCCAGCCGACGGTGTTCCCTGCGCTGCGGGGCAATAACGGCGATTACAGCGGGGCAAGCAGCGGCAACGTGTTCGTTCACAACCGCCCCGAGGATGTGTCGGTGGTCTCGGCCGGGCGCGACATCGTCTACAGCAACTTCAGCGTCGCCGGGCCCGGAACGTTGGAGGTCAGCGCCGGGCGCAACCTGTTGATGGAAGACAAAGCCTCGATCACCAGCCTGGGACCTGTGGCGGTGGGGGACTCGCGCCCGGGTGCCTCAATCGTGCTGGAAGCCGGGGTTGGGTCCAATGGCCTGGATTACCTGAAATTCGTGACGCCCTACCTGGACCGCGCCAACCAGGCGGTCGAAGGCGTACCCTTGGCCGGGCAGGCGGGCAAAGTGGCGAAAACCTATGAGGCCGAACTGCTGCAATGGCTCAAGGAGCGCTATGCCTTCAGCGGCGACGCCGACCAGGCACGGGCGTACTTCGCGGGCCTGGGCCCTGAGCAACAACGCATCTTCGCCCGCTCGGTGTACTTCGCCGAGGTGCGCGAGGGCGGTCGTGAGTTCAACCTGGCCGCCGGCCCGCGTTCCGGTAGCTTTGTGCGCAGCCGCGCCGCCATCGACCGGCTGTTGCCGAGCAAGGACGTGGCGGGCAACCCGATCGTGTATGACGGCGACATCACCCTGTACGGCGGTGCCGGGGTGCATACCCGGTTTGGTGGCGATATCCAGATGCTCACACCGGGCGGTCAGCAGGTGTTCGGCATTGAAGGGTCTGCACCGCCGGCCAGTGCCGGGGTGATCACCCAAGGTGCCGGGGACATCCAGCTGTATGCCCAGGGCAGCATCCTGCTGGGTCAGAGCCGCATCATGACGACCTTTGGCGGGTCGATTCTAGCCTGGTCCGACTCAGGCGATATCAACGCCGGGCGCGGCTCGAAAACCACTGTGCTCTACACCCCGCCCAAGCGGGTGTATGACACCTGGGGCAATGTGACTTTGTCGCCCAACGTGCCGAGTTCCGGCGCGGGTATTGCCACCCTGGCGCCGATTGCCGAAGTGCCGGCCGGTGACATCGACCTGTTGGCTCCTGCGGGCACCATCGATGCGGGCGAAGCGGGCATTCGGGTGTCGGGTAACGTCAACATTGCCGCCTTGCGTGTGGTCAACGCGGCGAACATCCAGACCCAAGGCAAATCGTCCGGGGTGCCGGTGACGGCGGCGGTGAACACCGGCGCGATGACTTCGGCCAGTGCGGCGGGCGCGGCGGCGTCCCAGGCGGCGGAGGATGCGGCGCGCAGCCAGCAGGCGGCGGCGAAGCAGGGCCGGGCGTCAATCGTGACGGTGGAGGTGTTGGGGTTTGGCACTGAGCCGGTGCCGCGTGAGCCGGAGCCTCAACAGAAGACATCTGCGTACAACCCGAACAGTCCGGTGCAGGTGTTGGGCGCGGGGCCGTTGAGTGAACAGGCGCAGGCGCGGTTGACGGATGAGGAGCGGCGGCAGATCAATTTGTAAGGGTTTTGGAAGGACCTCTCGATGGACCGTTTGGGGGCGATCAATGATTGCCCCGTTTTTTTGGGTGGCGGTGTACATATCCGTTGCTGCGGTAACGGCGGCTTATGGTTCCGCTCTTACAGCGGCTCACTTTGGAAAAGCCGGAATGCCGGCCCAGCCCAAAGTAAGCAATGGGCTCTGCCCCGCCTGTCGGCACCTCGCTTAGGCTCGGTGTGCCCTCACTCCGGCATTGCTCCGCGGGCCGCCGCGCTGCTTCTCTGTAGAAGCGCGTGTGTTTTTGCTGTTGCTTCACCCCACTCAAGCCGGCCGGTAGGCCGCTGTGCTCTTGCTTTTGATCTTGATCTTAGGCGCCCCGTTAAACCACGCTGGCCGAACGCAGGCTTTGGAGCGTGGGTAACCCGGCAGGACGCCGGGTTAGCCGTCCTGGGCCAAGGATGGCCCATGACGGCGGCCCACGGTCCACAGCCGGAGTGAGGGCACACCGAGCCTGAGCGAGGTGCCGAGTGGTGGGGCAAGAGCGTTTTGCTTACTTTTGCGCTCTTCAAAAGTGAGCCGCTGTAAGAGCGGAACCATAAGCCGCCGTTACCCAAATAACGGATATGCACCCAAAAAGCCCAGCTGAAAAAATGCCCCCCTCTCAATCCCAAATGAAGCTTTCATGACAAAAGTTCGGTAGCCCGCATCCACTCCCGTCTTGCCTATGTAACGCGCTGGAGGCGATCAAAAGTCCCCTCCAAAGCCGTCAGCAGGACGCCAGGAGTGGGGCACATGGGAACTATGGAACGTTACTCGAAAGTCGGCATGCAGGAGCTCGATCAGCGCCTGTCGAAGATCGTCGAAGCCGCGCGCAAGAAGCCGGTTTCGGTGTACCGCTACGGCGCGCCGTGGGTGTGGATCGTCTCTCAGGACGATTGGCAGGGCGCCTTGAAGGAGGTCTCCAGCTACATCCCCGACGGCCACTCGCTGGTGTTGCTGCGCCCGCAGATCGACGAAGTGCTCGACCAGCACCGTGACCTGCTCCAGGCCGAGCCGGGCATGTTGATTGCCCCGCACACGGTGGTGCACATCCTGCTGCTGCAACTGCTGTATTCGGTACCCAGCGAACAGCAGCTGCACGAGCAGCTCAATTACAACCTGCTGTTCCGCTGGTTCGTCGGCCTCGACCTGAACCAGAAAGTGTGGGGCATTCACGCCCTGCAGCGCGACATCGCCACGTTGCTGAACAACCCACGCGCGGTGCAACTCATCCAGAAAATCATCGGTGAAGTGTTTTGTGGCGCCTTGCTGCACATGCCGGAGTTCTCCTTGAACTTCGCCCTGTTGCACACCTGGCTGGCCCGGCACAGCCATCTTTCGACCAGCAGCAATTGAGCAGGCCGAACGCCGTGCAATCGGCGAAGGCTCACAACTTTTCTAGACAACTCTTTTTTAGACAACCGGGGGGCGGTGTGGAGCATCTGTTCAAGTCAACGCTGGCGCTGTGCCTGACGCTGGGGGCCTTGGCCCAACCCGCGTGGGCCGAAGAGGAGGGCGCGGCACGCCGGGTGGACGTCAACGAATACTTCGTGCGCGGCAATACCGTACTCGATGCGGCGGCGATCGAGGAAGCGGTGTACCCGTTCCTGGGGCCGCAAAAGACCCTCGGCGATATTGAAGGCGCACGCGACGCGTTGCAGAAGATCTACCAGGCGCGCGGCTACCAATCGGTGTTTGTGGAGTTGCCCGAGCAGAAAGTCGATGACGGCATCGTCTATCTGCAAGTCAGCGAAACCAAGGTCGGCCGGGTGCGGGTGGTCGGCGCCAAGCACTATTCGCCGGTGGAAATCCGCGAAGACGTGCCGGCGCTCAAGGAAGGCACGGTGCCGGATTTCGCCAGCGTGCAAACCCAGCTGGCGGGGCTCAACCGTGGCGTCGGTCGGCAAGTGACGCCGCTGGTACGCGAAGGGCAGCGCCCGGGCACCATGGACGTCGACCTGCAGGTGGAAGACCAGAACCCCTGGCACGCCAGCGTCGGCCTGAACAACGACTACAGCGCCGACACCAAAGAGCTGCGCTCGGTAGCGACCGTGGGTTACGACAACCTCTGGCAACTGGGGCACAGCATTTCCCTGACCTATTTCACCGCACCCGAGGACACCAGCAATGCCAAGGTCTGGTCGGGCTCTTACAGCGCCCCGTTGAATGAGCGCTGGACCTTGCAGTTCTCCGGTTACCAGTCCGACAGCAATATCGCAACCATCGGCGGCAGCAACGTGTTGGGCAAGGGCCATTCCTACGGTGTGTCGGCCATCTACAACCTGCCGGCCAGTGATAACTGGGCCCATTCGTTCTCCTTCGGCGTGGACTTCAAGGACTTCGACGAACAGCTGAAGTTGGGCAGCAACAGTGATCAGGTGCCGCTCAAATACGCGCCATTCACGTTCGGCTACAACGGCTATCGCTACAGCGAGCAGTCTTCCCTGGGCCTGGGCTTGAACCTGGTGGTGGGCACCCGCGCGTTCTTTGGCTATGGCAGCGACTCACAGGACTTCGAGTACAAGCGCTACAAGGCCAGCCCCAGTTTCGCGGTGCTCAAGGGTGACGTGAATTACACCTACACCTTCGGCAACGACTGGCAGTCGGCGACCAAGGGCGGCTTCCAACTGGCCTCGGGCCCGCTGGTCTCCAACGAACAGTATTCCGCCGGGGGGGCCACTTCGGTGCGCGGCTACCTCGCTGCGGAGCGCACGGGCGATGAGGGCATCCTGTTCTCCCAGGAAATGCGCACACCGTCCCTCGCCAAGTTCCTCGGCAGTAATGTGCAGGAATGGCGTTTCTACGCGTTCGCCGAGGGGGCGCGCCTGCGCCTGCAAAAACCGCTTGCCGAGCAAGAAGACGAATACAGCCTGGCCAGTGTTGGCCTGGGCACCCGCGCGAGTTTGAGCAAATGGTTATCCGGCAGCCTGGATTGGGGCTACCCGCTGCTCGATGGACCGAACACCCAGAAACAGGACTCGCGGTTGCACTTCAGTGTGCAGGCGACTTTCTGACCTTATCTTCCGGAGACTTCACCCATGCAACGCCTATTCCTGAGCCTGTTGATCTGCCTGGGCTTTACACTCCCGGCCACCGCTCATGCCTGGTGGCAGGACGATTGGCACTACCGCAAACAGATCACCGTGGACACCACCGCCCAAGGCGCGGCGATCAACCAGGCCCTGGGCCGTACCGCGCTGCTGGTGCGCCTGCACACCGGCAATTTCAGCTTCGATGGGGTCAAGGACGATGGCGCCGACCTGCGCTTTGTCAGTGCCGATGACAAGACCGTGTTCAACCACCAGATCGAAAGCTTTGACCCACTGATGGGCATGGCGCTGATCTGGGTCGATGTGCCCAAGGTTGAAGGCGGCCAGCGCCAGGACATCTGGATGTACTACGGCAACCAGAAAGCACCGTCCACCGCCAACGGCCAACTGACGTTCGACCCAAATTACACCGCCCTCTACCACTTCGATGGCGCCAACGGCACGCCGCCACGGGACACCACCGCTTATGGCAATACGGCGGTGAATGCCAGCGGCGCGAGCATCGACGGCGTGATCGGCCGCGCCTTGCAGTTCGGCGGTCAACCGTTGCTGCTGCCGGCCAGCCCGTCGTTGCAACACGCGGCAGGTGGGGCATTCACCTTCAGTGCCTGGCTGCGTCTGGACCAGGCCAGTGGCGAGCAGGTGGTATTGGCCCGTCGCGATGGCCCGCACAGCCTGGTGCTCGGTGTGAACCAAGGGACTCCGTTTGTGGAGGTTGACGGCCAGCGCGCCGCCTCCACCCAGCCGCTGAACCCCGGCCAATGGCAACACCTGGCGTTCACCGCCGAAGGTGAAAAGCTCGCGCTGTACGTCAACGGTCGCGAAACCGCGAGCCTGGCGGTGGCGTTGCCGGCGTTCAATTCGCAACTGGCGCTCGGTGCCGACCTGCCTGAAGCCGCCAACGGTCACCTGCCGTTCGCCGGGGCGATCGATGAGTTGCGCCTGTCCAAGGTAGCCCGTCCGGCCACACTGCTGCTGGCCGATGCCAGTGCCCAGGGCGCCGAGTCGAAACTGGTGGTTTACGGCGTGGATGAAGAGCAGTCGGGCTTTGGCTTCGGCAGCCTGGGTTTCCTGCTCAAGGCCGTGCCGGTGGATGCCTGGGTGATCATCCTGGTGCTGGTGGCGATGATGTTCCAGTCGTGGTTCATCATGTTGCGCAAGAACCGCATGGTCAGCCGCGTGAGCGCGGCCAACGAGATCTTCCGCGGCGAGTTCGCCCAGATCGGTACGCGCCTGGAGATGTACTACGACGATGCCGTGCTGGCCGAGCGCCTGGAGCATTCTTCGTTGTGGCGCCTGTACCGCGTGGCGATCAAGGAGATCCGCACACGCCGTGCCCAGGGGGCCGACACATCGTCGGTGTCGGCAGCCACCATCGAAGCCATCCGCTGCTCCATGGACGGCGTGCGTACCCGGGAAAACCAGGCACTCAGTTCCAAATTGTCGACCCTGTCCAACGCCATCGCTGGCGGCCCGTATATCGGCCTGCTGGGTACGGTGCTGGGGATCATGGTGGTGTTCCTCGGCACGGCCATGGCCGGTGACGTGAACATCAACGCCATTGCCCCGGGCATGGCGGCGGCTTTGCTGGCCACGGCCATGGGCCTGTTTGTCGCGATCCCGGCGTTGTTCGGCTACAACCGCCTGATTACGCGCAACAAGGAAGTCAGCGCCGATATGCGGGTGTTCGTCGACGAGTTCATCACCCGCCTGGCGGAGATGCACGGCGAGAGCCAGTCCAGCGAAGCGGCGCACCGTCGTGGGCATCACGCCCCAGTGTCGGCCTGAGGAGAATCGCCATGGCTAGCGTAAATGCCTCCCACGACGATGACGATGATGCCGCCGTCGACACGATCAACATCACACCTCTGGTGGACGTGCTGATGGTGGTTTTGGTGATGTTCATCCTCACCGCTACCGCCCAGGTCTCGGGCATCCAGATTCATCTGCCCAAGGCCAGTGCCTCGGTGTCGCTGTCCGCAGCCAAGACCAAGGCCATCTCGGTGAACGATGGCGGCCAGGTGTTCCTCGATGCCTACCCGGTAACCCTGGCTGAGCTGGAAGACCGTTTGCGTATCGAGAAGGCGCAGAGCCCGGATTTCCCGGTGATTGTGCGCGGTGATGCGTTGGTGCAGTACCAGAAGGTGATCGAGGTGCTCGATCTGTTGCGTCGGCTGGAGCTGTCCCAGGTCGGGCTGGTCACCGGCAAACCGAGCCAGGGCTGAGCCATGACCGCACAGATCCCGATGCCGCCCGTGCCCGTGAAGAACAAGCCGGCGCTGCGCCCATTGAAGTGGGGCCTCGGCTTGCTGCTGGGGGCCGTAGCGGCGTGGTTTTTATGGCAGTGGGCCAATGACATGAGCGGCGTGCGCCGTGAGGCGCCCAAGGTGCCGACCATTATCCCGCTGCCGCCACCACCGCCTCCGCCGCCGGAAAAACCCAAGGAACCCGAACCCCAGGTCGAAGAAAAAATCCCGGAGCCGGTGCCCACCCCCGAACCGGAAGAGGTCAAGCCGGCGGAGGAAGCACCGCCGTCACCGGCCGATGACCTGGCCAACCCGATGCAGATCGACGGCGATGCGCAGTCCGGCAACGACGGTTTCAACATCGGTGCGGGCAAGGGTGGCGGCATGGCCGGTTCCGGCGGTGGTGGCTTGGGTACCGGCACTTACAAACAGTACTTGGCAGGGGTGTTTCAGCGCCTGTTGAGGGAAGACCCGGAGCTACGCAAGAAGGCTTATGCGGTGCAGGCCGATTTGTGGCTCAGCGCCGTGGGCCAGGTGACGCGGGCTGAGCTGGTGAAGTCCAGCGGCGACGCCGAGACCGATGCACAAGTGCTTGCCGCCTTGCGTATGCCCCATGCAACACAACGCGTTCCGGCGGCCGTGACCATGCCGGTGCGGCTGTCGCTCAAGGGCCGACGCCCGGATTGATAAACCCTATTTTTGACAGGAGTTGCGTACACATGATTTCCCCCGTGAATCGACTGACCCTGGCGGTCGGCATGGTCATCGCCACCCTGGTCAGCCAGGCGTCGGCAGCACCGGTTGCACCCTCGGAAAACGTCACGATCAATTTGATCCGCCTGCTGGTGCAGCAAGGTGTGCTGACCCAGGACGCGGCAAATGGCTTGATCGCCCAGGCCGAACAGCAGGCCCAGCAGGCGCGCCAGGCCAACGCTGCCCCGGTGGTCGCCAGCGGCCCTGCGGCGGCCCCTGGGGATGTCCGGGTGCAGTACGTGCCGCAGGCGGTGCGCGACCAGATTCGTGATCAGGTCAAGGCTGAAGTCATGGCCACTGCCAAACAGGAAAACTGGGCACAGCCCAATACCTTCCCGGACTGGGTGTCGCGCATCACGTTCGATGGCGATATCCGTCTGCGAGACGAGTCGCGCTACTTCTCGGGCAACAACAGCAACGAAATCGTCGACTACGCCAAGCTCAACGAGAGCGGCCCGTACGATGTCAACAAAGACACCAACACCAAGCTGCCGCCGTTGCTCAATACCACCAAAGACCGGCAGAACCTGTTCCGCCTGCGCGCCCGCCTGGGCATGAAGGCGGTGATCTCGCCGGAATGGACCGCCGGCATTCGTATCGGCACCGGCTCCGACAACAACCCGGTGTCGACTACCCAGACCTTGGGCGGCGGCTTCGGCAAGAAGGACATCTGGCTCGACCAGGGCTACATGAGCTGGAAGGCCAGCCCGGACCTGACGCTGACCGCCGGACGCTTCGCCAACCCGTTTTATTCCACCGACATTCTGTATTCCCCGGACCTGAACTTCGACGGCATCGCCGCCAACTTCAACCATGCGCTGAATAACGAATGGGGCGTGTTCGGCACCCTGGGTGCGTTTCCGGTGGAATATACCTCAGACGCCGCCAGCAGCAACGGTTTCGACAAGGAAGACAGCGACACCAAGTGGCTGTTCGGCGGCCAGGTGGGTGCCAACTGGAAGATCAACCGCGGCAACAACCTGAAGGGTGCGGTGGCCTACTACCACTTCGATGATATCGAGGGTAAACGCTCCAGCCCATGTTCGCCCTGGGCCGGACAACCGGCGTGTGACAGCGACGGCTCGCGCCTGGCCTTCATGCAAAAGGGCAACAGCGTCTTTCTGCTGCGTGACATCGTGCCCAACCCGGCCACCCCTGGCCTGACCCCACAACCGCAGTTCGTGGGCCTGGCGTCCAAGTTCGATGTGCTGGACCTGAACCTAGCCTGGGACACCGAGCTGCCCAGCGACTTCAAGCTGCGCACGCAAGGCAACTACATCCACAACCTGGCGTACGACAAGGGCGAGATGCTCAAGCGCAGCGAAGGCCAGATCGTCAACAACATCAACAGCAACGGCCAGTTTGAAAGTGGCGGCAACGCGGCAATGGTGCAGTTCACCCTGGGTAACGCCCTGGAGATGCGCAAGCGTGGCGACTGGAACGTGTTGGCCGGCTACAAGTACATCCAGCCGGATGCCTTGCCCGACGGCTTCAACGACTCCTCGTTCCATCTCGGCGGGACCAACGCCAAGGGCTACTTCATTGGCGGCAACTACGGCATCGACAAGAACATCTACGCCAGTGCCCGTTGGCTGAGTGGCTCCGAAGTGTATGGCGCACCGTTCGATATCGATGTGATGCAACTGGAACTCAACACGCGCTTCTGATGCGCAGGGGGATGCCACATGAACATGCGAATAGGCGGGCTGTTGCTGCTGCTGGTTGCCACGGGCGCTTCGGCCGAGGGCATGGAGGAGCGCCTGCGGACGCAATTGCGCAGCACCACCCAGCAGTTGCAGGCGCTGCAAAGCGAGCAGGCCCAGGCCAGTGCCGCACGGCTGGCCGCCGAGGCCCAGGCCAAGCAAGCGCAAGCGCAGATCAAGCAATTGACTGCCGAACTGGAAAAGGCCCGCGGTGTGGCCGAGCAACTGGCCGGCCAGCAGCAGAGCCTGCACAGCCAGGCCCAAGCCCAGGTGGCTGCAAGCAATGAACAGATCGGCAAGTTCAAGAAGGCATATGACGACCTGCTGGTCCTGGCCAAAGGCAAAGAGACCGAACGTGCCCGCTTGCAGGCGCAATTGACGGAACGTGACACACAAGTGCAGCAATGTTCAGCCAAGAATCAACAAATGTACGGCGTGGCCCGGCAGATCCTGGCCGCCTACGAAAAAATCGATGTGGCCGAGGTGATGAGCATTCGCCAACCCTTTGCCAGTGGCGCACGGGTGAAGTTCGAGGAACTCGCACAGGGTTTTGGCGATGACCTGTACCTCAATCGGTTTGATGCTCCGCACACCGCGCTTAATCCATGATCAACAAGGAAGAGACACTATGAGCGATGTTCGACTGATCTCCAGCGTCACCCCGCAAAGCCTGACCGAGCTGCTGCAGGAAGCCGGCTACCGCGTTAACCAGAGCGAGCAGAACGGCATCGTGCAACTGCTCAGCGCCAGCCAGGGCATCGGCTTCGCCGTGCGTTTCGGCAACCCGGCGGCAGAGCAGGGCAACTACATGGACTTCACTTACAGCTGCGCGCTGCGCGTGCAGGGTGAGTTGCCGCAAGGTTTGGCCCAGGTGTGGAACGCCTCGCGGCGATTTGCGCGGCTGTCGTTGCAGGGTGAGTTTCTGCTGATGGAAATGGATGTGGTGGTGGCCGGTGTCGGTGTCACGCATCTGCGCAGCCAGTTGGAATTGTGGGACCGGCTGCTGCAGGAGTTTATCGTGTACCTGCGCGACTACAGCCAGCAATCGGCGCAATTGCAAGCTCAGGCTGCTGCGGTACCGATGGACGAGGAGGCGCCTGTCCTGTGAAGAAGCCAACCCTGCTCGTCGGCGCGGGTGCGCTGACCTTGGTGGTCGTGGCGGTAGGCTTGAGCCTGCGACCGGGCACTGACCCGGTCGCCGCGCAGCAACCGCTGAAGTCAGAGCACACGGGACCTGCGGTAGCGCGCCTGGGCAATCAGCAGATCGACCTGCCTGAACTGCAACGCGTATTGGCCAGCCTGCCCGCCGAAACCCGCGAGCAACTGCGCGGCAACCGTGGCGCGCTGGAAACCTGGATTCGTTCGCGCCTGACGCAAAAAGCGGTGCTCGAACAGGCCGACGCCCAAGGCTGGCGCCAACGCCCGGAAGTGGAGCAGCAGACCCGCGCCGCCACCGAGCAGATCGTGTTTCGTGACTACATGCTCTCGGTCAGCCAGGTGCCGGCCGATTACCCCAGTGCGGCTGAATTGCAACAGGCCTATGACAATGGCAAGGCTCAGTGGTTGACGCCGCCGTTGTACCGGGTCAGCCAGATTTTCCTTGCCGTGAATGACCCGCAGAGCGTTGACGGCGTGCGCCGCCAGGCTCAGGAGCTGAGTCGCAAGGCCCAGGCCGCTCCGGGTGAATTTGCTGCCTTGGCCACGCAGTTTTCCCAAGACCCGGGCACTGCGCAACAGGGCGGTGATTCTGGGTTGCAACCCTTGCAGCAACTGGTGCCCGAGGTGCGTGGTGCGGTCTCGCGCCTCAAGGTTGGCGCGGTATCGGATGCGGTGCAGAGTGCGGCGGGCTTCCATGTGCTCAAGCTTACCGCCCAGGAACCGGCGCGCACCGCGACCCTGGATGAACTGCGCGAGCGCCTTACCCAAGCCTTGCGCGCCCAGCGTCAGGAGCAGATCGCCAAGGCCTACCTGGAAGGTATGCTCAATACCGCCACCTTGAGCATCGACGGCGCCGAGTTGAATAAGGTGCTGGAGTAACCCGCGATAGCACGCATTGGATGCATAGACCTACGAGACAGGGAGTCACCCATGGCATATCTGGAACCTTCCGGCCCCCAGGGGGCCGCCGCTTATCGCACGTCGAACGAGCCGCGCAGTGCCTGGCTGGCACTGGCCGATGAGATTGAACCGGAGGTGGCGCGTTACTTCCTGGTGAGCGCGCGTTGCGGCTGTTTCATGCAGGCGGCACGCAGTTTGAACATCAAGGTGACGCTGTTGCGCAAGCGCCTGATGCAGCTGGAAGAACACGTGCGGCATGCCTTGTTCAGCTATCAGGGCAACGGCTTGGTGCTCAGCCGTGACGGCCTGCTCCTGCAGGCGCGGTTGATAGACCTGGCCCACGCGCGGCGCGTGCCGGTAGTCGAGCAACCACTGATCCGCCTGGCCGTGGCCGAGCCGATCCTGCATGACATTCTCGGTCGCGACCTGATCGCCTTGTTGCGCCGTAACGCCAGCGTGCGTCTGCAGATTATTTCCATCGACAGCCCATTGGCCCTGCAGTCGGTGAATGCAGATGTGGTGGTGTGGCTGTCGGACGCCGACGGCCCCGTGCCCGGCCCAAGCTTTGCGACCGAAGCCCCTCGGCGCCTGGCGGTTTTGCAGTACTTGCCGCATATCGCCAAGCGCTATTCACGGCTGACGACGCGCCCGGACAGCGTGGAAGATCTGGATGACTACATGCTGGTGCAGTGGCAACCGGACACGCAGGTCGACGCCTTGCAGCCCTGGAACAGGGTGATTGAAGAACGCCAGGCCTCCGTGGTGCAGGTGCAGGCCTATTCGTTGATGCTGGAGATGATCCGTTGTGGCGCGTGCATTGGGCTGTTGCCGCACTACATGGGAAGTTTTGACCGGGGCCTGGTGGGGCTGCCGGGATTGGTGGCCGAGCGTATGCAGCGCCAGGTGTGGTTGGCGGTGAATGCGCAAGCCCAGGATGCTGAAGCCGTGCAGATGATCATGGCGCTGATTGAAGGAACATTTGAGGGGCGGCGAGAGTGGTTTGATTGACCGGTTCCATCAGTTAGATACCGATCTGCTCCTGATCTGCTCCTGATCTGCTCCTGATCTGCTCCTGATCTGCTCTTGATCTGGCTTTTGATCTTGATCTTAGGCGCCCCATAAAACCACGCTGGCCGAACGCAGGCTTGAATCCGTGGGTAACCCGGCAGGACGCCGGGTTAGCCGTCCTGGGCCAAGGATGGCCCATGACGGCGGCCCACGGATTCAAGCCGGAGTGAGGGCATGCCGAGCCCAGGCGAGGCACCGAGTGGTGGGGCAAGGACCTTTTGGTTACTTTTGGGTCCCACCAAAAGTGACCCGCTGTAAGAGCGGAACCATCAGCGGCCGTGGCCCAAATAACGGATATACCCCCACACCCACACCACACCCACACCCATATCCAGCGCTGCCCCCCAAAGCCGCCCAGCGTTGCGCAATAGACATAACTGCGCCAGTCTTGACCGCCTGATCCTCCGAGTTGAAGCCCTTTACGATGCAGGCCACCCGTCTGACACTGATCTGCCATGCCCTGACGCCCTTTCAAAAGCAGGGGAGGTTCCCCGATGACGAATCTGTCGCAATGGATTGGCAAGCTGCAGCGCAATCCCTGAGCGGCCGCTACCCGAAGAAAATATGCTTGTTATGCGGGCCGGAGGCTAGAACCCGGCAGACTGCCGGCTTTTTCGGCGCTGACCCGCAAATCGAACACGCCTTGCGCGATGGTGACGTAGGCTGTTGGAGAGGACAGGACATCGGCCAGCTCGATAGCGAGCTGCTGCTGGAATGGACGACCGACAGCCACAGCGCGCCTCACGGCGGCGAGTCAGTGGAGCAGATTTGTACGCGAGTGGGGCGTTGGATGAAATCCCTCGAACCCCAACCCGGCCATGTGGTGGCTGTCACCCATCCGTTTGTGATCCGCGCCGCCCTGTTGTACGTCATGCAGCTACCGCTTTCGATGTTCTACCGGATCGACGTGGAGCCGCTGTCCGCCACTGAGCTGCGCTTCAACACCGTATGGCGCCTGCGCCTGGAAACTCACGCCTGACCCCGCGAACATGGCAAAATCCACGCCCCGCACTGAGAGCACCCCATGAAAACCATCCTGATCATCGGCATTGGCGCCGGCAACCCCGACTACATCACGATGCAGGCCGTGAAGGCGCTCAACCGTACCGATGTGTTTTTCCTGATGGACAAGGGCCAAAGCAAAGACAAGTTGATCGACCTGCGGCGTGAAATCTGCCAGACCTACATCACCGACCCGGGCTACCGTTTTGTCGAGGCCGACTGCCCTGAGCGCGTGCGCGGTGACGTCGACTACACCACCGCCGTGCAGGACCTGAACCGCGACAAGCAGGCGACCTTTGAACGCATGATCAATGAGGAAATGGCCGACGGCGAGGTGGGCGCGTTCCTGGCGTGGGGCGACCCTGCGCTGTACGACAGCACCATTCGGATCCTGCAGGCGATCCTTGCCAGTGGCCGCTGTACGTTTGAATTCGAAGTGATCCCCGGCATTACCAGTGTGCAGGCCCTGGCGGCCCGGCACAAAGTGCCCCTGAACCGTATCGGCCGTTCCATCGAGATCACCACCGGGCGGCGTTTGGCGGCAGGGCAGGCGAGTGATGCCGACACCCTGGTGGTGATGCTCGACGCCGAAGACTCCTACCGCACTGTGGCCGATCAGGACCTGGATATTTACTGGGGCGCCTACCTCGGCACGCCGGATGAAATCCTCATCAGCGGCAAAGTGGCGGAGGTGGCTGAAGACATCGAGCGGGTGCGCAAGGCCGCGCGCCTGGCCAATGGCTGGATCATGGACACCTATCTGCTGCGCAAACCTTGAGGTTACCCATGTTCAAATTCTTCGCCTTGACCTTGGTTTTGCTGGCCGGCGCTGCTCAGGCCGATTCCACCTTGCACACCGACTTGCCGCTGTCCTACCTGGAACAGACCCAGGGTGAGGCGCGCAACCAGCCGTTGGTGATTTTCCTACATGGTTTCGGCAGTAACGAGGAAGACCTGTTCGGCATCAAGGATGCGCTGCCATCCACCTGGACGTACCTGTCGGTGCGTGCGCCGATGCCGGTGGATCCCAGTGGTTATCGCTGGTTTGCCAGGAAACCCGGTGATGGCGAGTACGATGGCGAGACGGCTGATCTGCAACGCAGCGCCAAGCTGATCGAAGACTTCGTGACCCGGGCGACTGCCAAATATCACACTCAAAGTGACCGGGTGTTCCTGGTTGGGTTCAGCCAGGGCGCGATCATGTCCTACGAGGTGGGCTTGCGAAAGCCTGCATTGGTGCGTGGGATCGCGGCGTTGAGCGGCAGCGTGTTGCCGGTGCTCAAGGCCGAGCTGAAACCGGATGCGGCATTGGATAAGTTGGCCATCTTCATTGGCCATGGCACGTTGGATCAGGCGCTGGCGTACACCTCGGCCACGCGGGCAAATGAGGTGTTGCTGGGGTTGGGTTTGAAGCCGGAGTTTCACGGGTATATGGGCATGCCGCATACCGTGAGCGAGGCGGAAGTGCAGGACCTTAAAGCCTGGCTGGAGAAAAGCCTGAGATAAACGCACGCCCAGAATGTACGAGGGGGCCTGCGCCCGATTGCGGTGTATCAGCCCCGGAATAGGCGATTGATACAGCGCAATCGGGCGCAGGCCCCCTCGCACATTGGCTCTTCATTGATGAGCGATCGGGTTATTTGCCGCCGGTGATCTGCTTGACCAGTTCGGCGTGGCCCTTTGCGTCATCCGCCCGGGAAATCGCCTGGATCACCAGCAAATGGCTGCCTGAGCCGCCCAAA
The DNA here is from genome assembly GCF_023242545.1 of Pseudomonas sp. MWU13-2517. NCBI lineage: Bacteria > Pseudomonadati > Pseudomonadota > Gammaproteobacteria > Pseudomonadales > Pseudomonadaceae > Pseudomonas > Pseudomonas sp. MWU13-2517. Next base: position 91,550 of record NZ_JALMFA010000018.1, read on the forward strand.
AAGGTGGAGTTCAGAGTCTTGCCGCCGCCTTGGGTCGCGGTGCTGTCCACTTGACGCAGGCCCAGGCCCTTGAACGTCAGTTTTCTCTCGTTCTGCTTCTTGAAGTCGGGCAGGGCCGCGCTCTGGCTCTTGACGAAGTCGGCCACGGCGCCATCGAGGAATTGCGGGTCGTTATCCTTGATCGTTGCTCCATCATTGCGCACGGTTTCGGCGACGATCACTACACTTTTCGTGGTTGCGTTGGCGTACAACGTGCCCTGGGTATCGGCGGTGCCATCCTCTGCCTTGCCGGAAGGCAGCGCATCGGCGGTGTAGGCCTTGGGCAGGCTGAAGGTGAATTTGCCGCCCAAGGTCGAGATGGTTTGCGTGTTCGGTTTGCCGGCAGCCCATACGCTGCCGGCGGTAAGCGCGAGGGCCAGCAGGGCGGCGGTCTTGATGAAAGTGGCCATGAAGCGCTCCAGTGATGAACGAAATTGCGGCGTATTCTGTCAGAAAATTCGCAATATCGTTCATCAACAGCCCTACACCTTATCGGACTCTTCCTCAAGCCGATCCATCTCAAACAGTCGCGCCAGTTCTGCGCGCGCTTCCTGGGCGGTTTGCATCACCTTGGCTGCGTCGTCGTAGACCGCATGTTGGGCGGCGAGTAATTGCAGGTCGTGGTTTTTGAAGCGGGTGATGCGGGCGTCGGCCTGGGCCTGGCTCAAACCGAGGCCCACCAAGGTCCGGCGGCTCATTTCCAGGCTGGAATAAAAGGTCTCGCGCACCGGCGAGGCGTCCAGGTCGACCAAGCGGTGCACGTGCTGGCGGTTACGCGCACGGGCGATGATCTTCATGTGCGGGTATAGATTGCGCACCAGTTCGGCGGTCTTGATGTTGATCTCCGGGTCGTCCATGGCGATCACGAAGTACTCGGCCTGATCGACCTTGGCCGCGTGGAGGATTTCCGGGCGCTGCGGGTCACCGTAGAACACCGGCATGCCGCCGAAGCTGCGGGTCAGTTCGATGGTTTCCACCGAAGTGTCCAGGGCAATGAACGAAATGTTCTGCGCCCGCAGGATACGCGCGACGATCTGGCCCATGCGGCCCATGCCGGCAATCACCACTCGCGGCGCGTCGCTTTCGATGGCGCGGTATTCCTCCGGCACTTCCACCGGTTTGACCTTGGGTTTGAACAGCTTGGGGCATACCAACAGCAGCAGCGGTGTCACGGCCATCGACAGGGTGATGGTCAGCACCAGCACATCGTACAGGTGCGGTTCGAACAGGCCCTGATCGCGGCCGATCTTGAACACCACGAAGGCAAACTCACCGCCCGCCGCCAGCACCACGCCCAGGCGCAGGGCGCTTTCGCGGTTGAGATCGCCCACCAACCGCCCGACGGCGTACAGCAGCGGCAATTTCAAGCCGATCAACAGCAGCGTCAGCCCGATGACCACCAGCGGTGAACTGAGCAACAGGCTGAGGTTGGCGCCCATGCCCACGCTGATGAAAAACAGTCCCAGTAGCAGCCCCTTGAACGGCTCGATCTGGGATTCCAGTTCGTGACGGTATTCCGAATCCGCCAGCAGCAACCCGGCGAGGAATGCGCCGAGAGCCATGGACACGCCGACCAGTTCCATCAGCCAGGCGGTGCCGATCACCACCAGCAAAGCGGTGGCGGTGGACACTTCGCGCAGGCCGGTCTTGGCCACGATGCGAAACACCGGCCGCAACAGGTAACGCCCGCCGATGATCACCACGGCGATGCTGCCGAGGACTTGCAGCATATGTTGCACGCCCTGGGCTTCGGTGGTCGGGTGGTCGCTACCGGCCAGCAACGGCACCAGGGCGATCAGCGGGATGGCGGCAATATCCTGGAACAGCAGAATCGCAAAGGCCAGGCGCCCGTGGGGTTGGTTGAGTTCCTTGCGTTCGGCCAGGCTTTGCAGGCCAAAGGCGGTGGAGGACAGTGCCAGGCCCAGGCCCAATACGATCGCGCTGTTCAATGTCTGGCCAAATAGCCACAGTGCCACCACGCCCATCACCAGACCGGTGAGCAACACTTGGGCCAGGCCGACGCCGAACACCGCTTTGCGCATCACCCACAAGCGCTTGGGCGACAGTTCCAGGCCGATGATGAACAGCAGCAGCACCACGCCCAGTTCCGAGAACTGCGCCACGCTTTGCGGGTTGCCTACCAGGCCCAACACCGACGGACCGATGATCACGCCGGCGAACAGATAGCCCAGCACCGCGCCCAGTTGCAGACGCTTGGCCAAAGGCACGGTCAGCACGGCGGCGAGCAGGAACACCACGGCTGCTTGTAACAGGTTGCCTTCATGGGGCATGGAGAACTCCAGGATCAATAAAACAAATCTACAGGGCTAATGCCGGTCAGCTAAGCCATAGAGCGGACAACGAGTAACCTGTGGCGCGGGAGCTTGCCTGTGGCGAGGGAGCTTGCTCCCGTTGGACTGCGTAGCAGGCCCAGTCTTTTCAAGCCCAAAGCTGGGGCCGCTTCGCGGCCCAACGGGAGCAAGCTCCCTCGCCACACATACAGCGTTCACCCTTAACTGACTGGCATTAGCGCTATTAGAGCGCTTTTTTACGTTCGGAAACTTGTACTTATGCGGCGAAATTATAGGCAGCCACCTGGCGGAATTGAACGTCGCTGCGCTTGAGAGAGATATCCGTGGCAAGGCCGCGACGGCTCACGCCGGTCAGGATTCACCTTTATCAACGCCATGCTTTGTTACTATCGCCGCCCATCGTCACTAGGAGTCACCGGCCCATGCAACACCAGTGGGATGAAATGCACCGCACCCGCAAGCCCACGTTCGTGCTGTGCGGCGAGCCCCAGGGGGATGTGCTCAATCTCTATGTCCACGGTTATTCGGCGTTCTTCAACCGCCAGCAATTGGGTAGCTTCAAGGAGCAACTGGCGAGCATCGAAGGCTCGACCAACCTGATGCTGTTCTGGCCGGCGGGGCATTTTCTGGAAAACCTGTTCGCGCCGTTCAAGGACGTGCTCACCTCGGTGCTTGGCGGTGGCGGTGTGGGAGCTGCAACGGTGGGGGTGGGCAAGGCGATCGCCTATTTTCTCGATCATTACAAAAGTGTCGAAGCGCGTGTCGATGAAGTGGCCAGGACGTTGTTGCCGGAGTTGGCCAGCTACCTGCGCGCTGAATCGCTGCCGGTGCGGCGTATCAATCTGATCGGCCACTCGCTCGGCGCGCGCATCCTGGTCAAGAGTGTATTGGCCAGCCCGCAGGTGGCCCGTGAGTTGCCGTTGAATAACCTGCTGCTGATGGGCGGGGCGATCTGTACGTCCAGCCCGTGGGAAGACGTGTCGGTGCCGTTCAAGGGACGGGTGATCAACTGTTACTCCAGCAAGGACTGGGCACTGGCTATAAAACCGGATGCCGAGCGCTGCATTGGTCGCTATGCCATTGAGGTCACACCGGCGTTGAAGGCCAAGGTCGCCAATGTGCATCTGCCGACGTTCGATCATGCCGCCTATTGGCCGCAATTGAAGACGGTGGTGCAGTACACCGACCTGTTGCAAGAGCGGCGCGGCCTGATCCGCGCCGACCTGCGTAACGCTGAAGTGCGTTTTGCCGAGGAGGACGTGGCGCTGTTCCCTGCATTGGTGCAGGCGCGACCGGACGAGCTGAAATTTCTTGCTGAGTTGATGGCGCAAAAGCGCAGCGCCTCAATCGATGCTGATGTGCGCGAACCGCTGAAACTGGCCATCGAGTTGCAACGCATGGGCGGTGACAGCTTTATGAACCTGGCCCGTGGCCATGGGGTGAGTTACCGACAGATTGCCGAGGATGTGGCGCAGCGTCTGGGGATCAAGTTCGATGAGCGGGTTGAATCCGTCGCGCTGGCAGACATCGAGGCAAAGGTCGCACAAGCACTGATTGAGCAATACAAAGACAAACTGAACAGCGCCGACCGACAGGCTTTCGACGCCGAACTCAAGGCCGCAGCCAAAAAGGAGCAGGGTGTATTCACCCGCTTCGACCTGGGCCGTTCGGCGACCACCGCCTTGAGCGGCACCGCGCTGGCGGGGCTTACCGGGTTTATCCTGCGACGTGGCGCAACCTCCGCCATTCCGGTGGTGGGCCAGGCGCTGGCGGCGGCGATGTTGCTGGTGGGCGGGGTGCGCGCGTTTTCCGGCCCGGCTTACTCGATCACCACCTTGGCGGTGCTGGTGATCGGCGGGATTCGCCAGCGCATGGAGCGTGAGGCGCTGAACCAGGAAATGGACCTGGTGGTGCAGGTGGTCGAAGCGTTTGACTTGCCCCGGGAAACGGTGATGCGCACGGTTGCATCCGACTGATAAGCTGCACGCCTGTCTTGTGTTGTTTGCCTGGGATACCGCGTGAAATTCAGCCTGCCGAAAATCGCTACTGCCCCGTTCTGCCCTCCGGAAGTGGCCGGCTCCGTTGCCGTCGATCCCAAGGCGTCGTTCTTCAAGCGGATGTTGATGTTCGCCGGTCCCGGCCTGCTGATCTCCATCGGTTATATGGACCCGGGCAACTGGGCGACGGCCATCGAGGCCGGTTCGCGCTACGGCTACAGCCTGTTGTTTGTCGTCCTGTTGGCGAGCCTGGCGGGCATGGCGGTGCAGTGCCTGTGTTCGCGGTTGGGCATCGCCACCGGCAAGGATCTGGCGCAGTTGTGCCGCGAACGCTACAGCCGTCGCTCTGCACGCACCCAGTGGGTGCTGGCGGAGATTTCGATCATCGCTACCGACCTTGCCGAAGTGCTTGGCTGCGCCCTGGCGTTTCACCTGTTGCTTGGCGTGTCGCTGACCACGGGTATCGTCATCACCGCCTTCGACACGTTATTGGTCCTGGCTCTGCAAAACCGGGGGTTCCGCCGCCTGGAGGCGATCATGCTGGCGTTGGTGGCGACCATCGGCGTGTGCTTCTTTATCGAGCTGATGCTGATCAAACCCTACTGGCCGGATGTGCTCGGTGGCTTCACCCCGTCGTTGTCGGCCATCAGCGAAGCAGCGCCGCTGTACCTGGCCATCGGCATCCTGGGCGCTACGGTGATGCCCCATAACCTGTACTTGCACACGTCCGTCGTGCAAACCCGGCTGATCGGCAAGGACCTCGCCAGCAAACAGGACGCGGTCAAGCTGGCGTGTATCGACACCATCGGCTCCCTGGCCCTGGCGTTACTGGTGAATGCCGCGATCCTGGTGCTGGCGGCGGCTGCGTTCTACAAGACCGGCCATACCGAGGTGGTCGAAATCCAGGACGCCTACCACTTGCTTGATCCACTGGTCGGTGGCGCTTTCGCCAGTATCCTGTTCGGCATCGCCTTGCTGGCCTCGGGGCAAAGCTCCACCTTCACCGGCACCATTGCCGGGCAGGTGATCATGGAGGGTTACCTGAACCTGCGCATTCCGTGCTGGCAGCGGCGGCTGATCACGCGGGGGCTGGCGCTGATCCCGGCGTTCCTCGGGGTGTGGCTGATGGGCGACGACGCCATCGGCAAGCTGTTGATCCTCAGCCAGGTTGTGCTCAGCTTGCAGTTGCCATTCGCGTTGTACCCGCTGATCCGCATGACCGATGACAAGCAATTGATGGGGCCATTCGTCAATCGCCTGCCCACGCGGGTATTGGCGTGGTTCCTGTTTGCGCTGATCAGTGGGGCGAATGCGTGGTTGATCGGGCAGTGGTTGTTCTGAAGTCGATGTGCACGGTTCACCGCAGGAGGGTCTATATCGAGCCTTCCTGGCCGGCGTTTATCGGCATTTCCCTGTCCCAATACGGCACCCTTCCAAAACACTCCACAAAGTAATCCACCACCGTCCGCACCTTCAGCGACAGCCGGCGGCTGCCGGGCCATAGCGCGGCAATCTGCTGCGGCTCCAGGGTCGTCGCCACGTCGTATTCGCTGAGCACGGCCTGCAACGTGCCGGCCCGCAAGCTCTCGCCAATCAACCAGGACGGAAACACCACCAGCCCCAGGCCTTGTTCGGCGGCATGGGTGAGGGTGTCGGCATGGTTGCCGGTGATGGGGCCTTTGACGCTGTAGGGCGTCCAATCGCCCTGATCACGACGAAAGAACCAGCGTTGCTGGCCAGTGACGCCCTTATAGGCCAGGCATTGGTGGTTGACCAGTTCATCGGGGTGGCTCGGCGTACCATGGCGGGCCAGGTAAGCGGGGCTGGCGGCAATGCGAAAGCGTTGGGGCGCGAAGATGCGCGCCTGCATGCTGGAGTCGTTGAGTACGCCGATGCGAAACAGCAGGTCGGTACCGTCTTGCAGCGGGTCGACGTAAGTGTCGGTTTGCTGGATATCCAGTTGCAACTTCGGGTAGCGCCGGCACAGCTCGCCGAGCCACGGAGCAAGGTGGCGCTGGCCGAATACCATCGGCGCGTTGATGCGCACCAGGCCACTGGGCTCACGGTCCTGTTCCTGCAGGGCCTGGCCGGCGGCTTCCAGTTGCTTGAGCATCACGCGTGCGTGCCGCCCGAGCAGGCGCCCGGCCTCGGTAGGGCTGACCGCACGGGTATGGCGGTAGAGCAGTTGTTGGCCGAGGGCCTGTTCCATCAACTGGATCTGCCGGGAAATAGAGGAGGGCGCCAGGCTTTCGCGGCGCGCCACTTCGGAAAAACTGCCGTGGTCGAGCACCGCGACAAACAGGCGCAACGCCTTGAAACTCAGTTCATTCAAACCCTGCATTGTGTTCCCTATCTATGCGTATTGCGCAAAGGTGTTGTCAGCATGCTCCCATTTATCGCACAGGACGGCCACCGGATAATGCGCGCCATATTTCCTTTTCCGAAGCGCGGGTGATGTATGCAAGCCAGTTCTACTGCGGCGATGGCGCAGGCCAGGCCGAAAAAAAATCCAGGGCGGTTGCTGTTGTTGCCGTTGGTCATTCTGGCGGGCATGGGCTTGTCGGTGGAGGCCGGTCTATTGGGGCCGCTGGGGACTCAAGTGGGCCATTTATGGGCGACCTTGAGCATTTTCGGTGTGGGCGCGGCGATCCTGTTTTTGCTGCTGTTGTTCAGTGGCCCACAAAAGGGCCCGGCACTCACCGAGCTGCCGCGTTGGCAACTGATCGGCGGGTTTCTGGGGCCTATGTATGTGGTGGTGTTGACGCTTGCCACGCCCCACATCGGTGTTGCCATGACCATGATCGCGATTTTGTCGGGCCAGGTCGGCAAGAGCGTGTTGATCGATCATTTCGGCTGGTTCGGCACGGCGCGCAAACGGGTCAATGTTGAACGCTGGATTGCGCTGGGGTTGATTGTGGCGGCATTGGTTTTGATTGCACGAGGGTAGGGCGATGCATCTGATTTTATTGTTGGTACTGGTGGTCGCCGCAGGTGCGGTGCTGAGTGTGCAGGCGGCTATCAACGGGCGCCTGGGGCAGTCGGTGGGCGTATTGCGCAGCAGCTTGCTGACCTTTGCGGTCGGCGCAATCACCACGGCATTGTTGATTTTCTTCTTCGAACCGGCCCAGGCCGTCAGCTTGCTGGACGTGCCGAAATGGCAACTGACCGGCGCATTGTTCGGCGTGGTGTACATGATGGTGATGGTCGGCGCGGTGCCGGTGGTCGGCACGGCGGTGGCGACAGTGGCGGTGATCGTCGGGCAGTTGGGCATGGGCATGCTGATCGACAATTTCGGTTGGCTGGGCAATTCGGCCATCGAGCTGTCGGGCAGCCGGATCCTGGCGATGGTGCTGCTGGCCCTGGCCCTGGTGTTTATGTACCGCAGCAACAGCCGCCGGGTCGACTAACGGCGCTGAACCCCGCTCGCTTGCCCGTAGTCATTGTTTAAGGTGCGGCATCCGCTGCATCTGGACGACCATGTAAAAGGAGTCTGACGATGGCTGACCAAACCTGTGCTTGCCCACATTGCAAATGCGTACTGGGCAAAAATGCGGTGATGAAGGACGGCAAGGGCTATTGCTGCGAAGGCTGCGCCGAACACCATGCCCATGGCGAGCCGTGCGCCTCGTCGACGGGCTGCGAATGTGCCAAGTCGGCGCACGCTTGAAAACCTCCGGTTGAAAATCCGCTCGGATTATCGGGTGGCGGTCATTACCATGGCCGTCCACCCTTGATTGATGTGTGCCTCATGGCCCTGGCCGCTCCCCCCGACCTCACTGATCATGCCGTCCCCGTGCAACCCCTGGCGCGTACTTACCCGCGTGGGTTGTATGTGGAGCCCCACAGCCACGACTGGGGCCAGTTGCTCTACGCCATGAGTGGTGTGATGTGGGTCGAGACGCCCCGTGAAGCCCTGGTTGTGCCGCCGCAGCGTGCGGTGTGGCTGCCGCCGGGTGTGGAGCATGGGATCCGCGTCGTCTCGGACCTGCAGATGCGCAATATCTACCTGCGCCCGGCGCTGGCGGCGACGCTGGACAGTCAGGTGCAGGTGATTGAAGTGGGTGGGTTGCTGCGCGAGTTGATCTTGAGCTTGGTCGATCAAGCCGATAACGCTGATTCGGCGTATTACGATGCCGTGGTCGGCCTGGCGCTGCTCGAGCTGCAACGGGCACGCCGTTCGCAGATTCGCATCGCCATGCCGCCGGAAGCTGATCGGCGGCTGATCAACGCCTGCCAGGCGGTGATGGCGGCGCCGTCGCTGGAGATCTCCTTTGAGCAACACGCCGAGGCGGCGGGTGCCAGCGTGCGCACCCTGGCGCGGTTGTTCCAGACCCATCTGGGCATGGGCTTTGCCGAGTGGCGCCGACAAGTGCAACTGGCCACGGCGGTGGCCGAGCTGATCCAGGGCCAGTCGGTCAGCGGCATCGCGCGTTCCCTGGGGTATTCACCCAGCAGCTTCAGCGACATGTTCCGTCGCGAACTCGGCGTGGCGCCCTCGCACTATGCCGGTTGAGGGTTGGCCGAAATCCTGAAGTACTTGGCCGATGCGGTCGGGATGGGCTCACTACACTGTGCCCATCAACCAGCCAGGCGTGACCTCCATGAACTACCTTGCCTCCCTCGCCATCGGCCTGCTAGTCGGCCTGATCTACGGCGCCTTGGACTTTCGCTCGCCCGCGCCGCCCGCCATTGCCCTGGTGGGCCTGATGGGCATGTTGCTCGGTGAGAAGCTCTGGCCCATAGGGCGTGAGTGGATGAGCGGCTGGTTGTCCTGATTTGTTCTTTCCCTTTGATGGATATTGGTCATGAAAGCACTGCAATTTTCCGCCGTGGGCGACCTTGCCGCCCTGGGTTTCGTCGAGGTTGCCAAGCCGGTGCCGGCTGCGGGTGAGGTGTTGGTCCAGGTCAAAGCGGCCGGCCTGAACCCCAGTGACGTTAAAAACGTGCTCGGGCGTTTTCCCTACACCACGTTGCCGCGTATTCCCGGGCGTGACTTTGCCGGTGTGGTGGTGGAGGGCCCGCAAGCGCTGGTCGGCCAAGCGGTGTGGGGCACTGGGCGGGACCTCGGTTTTTTTGCCGACGGCTCTCATGCGCAGTACCTCACCGTGTCGGCCAAAGGCGTGGCCCACAAGCCCACGCACTTGAGTTTTGCCCAGGCCGCCAGTCTGGGTGTGCCATACACCACCGCTTGGGATGCCCTGGAGCGTAGCGGTGTCGACAAAGGCACCCGTTTGCTGGTGATCGGGGCCAATGGTGCGGTCGGCAGTGCGGCGTTGGCGCTGGCGAAAATTCGTGGTGCCCAGGTGCTGGCGGCGGTGCGCAAGGTCGATCAGGTCGAGGCATTGCAGGCGCAAGGTTTTGCAGCGATTGCCCTGGAGCAACCGGAAGCGTTGGGCGGGCAGGTCAATGCGGTGTTCAAGGGCGGCGCTGATGTGATCTTCGATACCACCGGCTTTTGGCTGCCGGCTGCGGTCGCCGCTTTGGCCCCGTTCGGACGCATCGCAATCATCGCCGCGCCGGTCGACGGTCATGTGCAGCTGCCGGCCCTGGCGTTGTACCGCAAGGGTGGCTCGGTGGTGGGCATCAATTCGTTGCTCTACAACTGCGAGCATTGCGCCGTGATGCTGGAGCAGTTCGGGCGTTTCTTTGATGAAGGCTTGCTGCCGCTGCCCACGGGTTTGCGCGAAGTGGCGTTGGCCGATGGCGTTCAGTGCTATGAAGCAGTGAACGGCGGCAGTGCGGACAAGATCATTTTCCTGCCGTGATGCCGTTACCCTAATGCCAGTCAGTTAAAGCTATCTGTAGGAGCGAGCTTGCTCGCGAAAAACTCAAAGGCGCCGCGTTGATTCAGGCAACACGCGTGATCGTTGACGTTTTTCGCGGGCAAGCCCGCTCCTACAGAGGGCGGCTTACGCTTGACTGACTGGCGTTAGGGCTTGCCCCCACATTTGGTCTTTATCAGGCTTCTGGGACGCCTTTTTCCCAGGCCGACCAGTTCTTCAGGATCGCCTGTACCAGCGGGTTACCCGTGCGGTACAGGTTCTCCAGTGCCGGCACGAACCCTCCTTGGTCCGCATATTTCAACAGGTTGTCCACTTCGCTGTAGCCAGGATACGGCCGGTCGAAATCGGAGCCTGCCCGCACCACGGCCAGCCGCTGGATGTCCACCACGCCTTCGCGGCTGGCGCGCAGCAGGGCTTCATAGGTGGAGTTGTCTTCCTGCTGGGTGGTGCAGTATTCGCCTTTATTGTCGGTGAGCAGCCGTGTCCAGACTTCGGCGCGTTCGCTCAGGCGTGTGCCGGAGAACCACGTGTTACCTGCCAGGGTATCGCAGCGCGTGACTTGCGGCGGCTGGTTGGCCGGGGCGGCAGGGTAGTGTTTACGCCAGGCGCTGGACTCCTTGCTTTCGGTCAGCTCGACTTTCTGTGACAAGGCAAATGCCTTGGCCTGCAGCTTGGGGTTGAGCTCGAACACTTCGGTCTTGTAGTCCAGCGGCGGTTTCTCGTTCGGCCCTTTGGTATTGATGCCGATGTAACCCGTCGGCCAATCCTTGGGCGCATCCCGGGAGTCCAACTCCCACTGGGTGCCGAACTCCACCAGGTAATGGGCCCAGGCGGCGGTGCCGAGGGTGCCGTGCTTGGGGCTGATACCGGCAATCCCGGCGATCAGGAAGTAGCTCTGGCGCAGGTCGAACTTGGGCGACAAGGCCAGGGCGAGGGTGGAGGCGGCGGCGTTGGTCTGGCCCATGCCGGTGACCAGCAGGCACACCTCCTGGGTGTTGCAGCGTATCACCGGGTATTCGGCGGAAAGGCCCGGCACGCGGACCTCCTGCTTGAGTTCCAGGCGATCTATCCAGGTTTGCGCCTCGGGGGCGAACATGGTGATCAGCATCACTTTCGGCTTGATCGGCGCAGGCGCATCCGCCAGCACCATGTGGGGCAAAAACGCCAGGCCGATGGCCATCGAGAGACGGGTAAACACGTTCATCTAAAGCTCCTTGATCAGAATTGGTAGCCAACACCGGCGTAGTAGCCCCAGCCATCGGAGCGGGCGCGGAAGTTGCCCTCGCCGAAGTTCAGCTCGCTGCCATCCTCCCAGTTGCCGCCGTTGTGGAAGTAACGACCGACCAGGGTGAAGCGCAAGTGGGTAAACGAGTACAGCAGGACGTTGGTCGCCACCAACGAGTTGGCGGTGCGCGCCGGGTTGTCCTTGTGCAGGTCCGAGCCGAAATCGTAGTTGGTAAAGCCGATATAGGTCAGCGACGCACCGTTATCGAAACTGCTGATGGGTACGATGTACTTCATTTGCGCACGGTAGCCGTCCCACGAGTATTCATTGCTGGCGCCATAGTTTTCCCACTGGTAGCGCCCATAGAAGTTGGCCGACAGGTTGACCCGCGAATGGGTGTCGATGTCGGTGCCCAGGCCGCTGTACAAGGTGTTGGCGCGGTTGGACTTGTTGCTGCCGTGGTCGTAGATCCAGTCGAACGCTACGTACCATTCCTTGAACGGTCCGATGGCCAGGCTGCGACCTGCCAGGTAGTCGATGGAGATGCGGGGTTCGTGCTCCATGAATACCGGTGAGCCATGGTCCCACGCGCCTTTGTCATTACTGTTACCGATACCGAGAATCTTGGGCACGTCGATATAGCCGTACAACTCGAACGGGCCCTTGCGGCCGAAGTACTCGTACTCCAGATAGACGTCATCCTGCGGCTTGGGGCCGAAGCTGATGTCTTTGCTGCCGATCAGCGTCAGGTCCTGATTGAACCATTGCGACAGGTACACATCTTTTTTTGTCGAGGCGGCCTCGGGGCCCTTGGTTTCAGGGCTGAGGGTTTCGCCCTGTGCTGAGTCATCGACCGGTTGTTGCTGCGCCAAAATGGGTGCGCTGAGTACTCCCGTAACGGCGGCCAGTAGCAAGGAAACACCAAAGCAAGCATGACGCCTTGAGGTGGGTTGCATTGAAAATCCCTATTCGTACGCGGTTTAAACCCGATTCCTCGGGTCATGGTGAACGTGGCTGCCCAGTTCGTTTCGCAAACGTTTGCATGCGGCGTACCAACTTTGCTCAAAGGTTTGAGCAATATGAAAAAAAGCGGAATTAACTGGCCTGTTGATCAAAAATGGCAGGGTGTCATTTTCATGGGCCAACAAGGCGACGGTGACTGTCGTGGGAGGCGGTACCCGGTACTACAAGCCGGTGCGGTTGAACAGTTGCATCGCGGTTTCGCGCCGGTATTCAGTCGGCGTCAGGTTCATCTCGATCCGAAAGTGCCGATTGAAGTTGGACAGGTTGGCGTAGCCCACTTCGAAGCAGATATCCGCCACCGACATCTCGCTTTGCAGCAGCAACCGGCAGGCACGCTGCACGCGGAACTTGCGCATCAGCTCGATAAAACCGTGGCCGGTGTTGCGCTTGAAGAACCGCGAGAAGCCCGGTTCGCTCATCTCCAGTTGCCGGGCGATCACCGACAGGCGCACGTCGCCGGTAAGTTCGCGCATCAGGTAATCGAAGGCCTTGTTGATGCGTTCGGCACTGCGCGCGTCCAGCGTCGGCGCGTAGCAGGGGCTGGCCAGGGCCTGTACTTGCTGCTGTGGCGCGTTTTTCAGGGTGTCGAGCAGTTGCAGGAACAGGATCAGCCGTTGCAGGCCATGGGCATCGCCGATGGCTTCCATCAACTGTGCCGCCTGCACGGCCGTGGCACCGCTGAATGCCAGGCCACGCCGCGCCTGTTCGAACAAGGAGGACACATCGCCAAGCTCCGGCAGTGTTTTGCGCAGGGCGAGGAGGGCGGCGCCGTCGAATTGCAGCACCACGTCGCGCCCCTTCAGGTATTCGCCGGGTGCGAGGTCGCCGATCCAGTCGTGAGGCAGGTCAGGGCCGATCAGTGCAACATGCCCGGCACTGAACGCACCGATGTAATCACCCGCTACCAGTTTGCCGCTGCCTTGGCGGATGAGGTGGATTTCGAACTCGGGGTGGTGGTTCCAGCGCGCCAGGTCGTAAGGGTAGTCATGTTCGAACCAGCGAAAACAGTGGTCCGGCTCGGGCAGGATCACTTCGAGCTCGGCGGGGCGATGCTCGAACAGTTCGGCACGGCTCACGGGCATGGTAATGCCTCTTTTATAGGTGGAATCGCCTCAAAATACGCGCTTCGGCAACCCCTGCGCTACCCCGGCCTTGGCCCGGTACCGATACTTTTTTGATCCGGGGGCCAGGGTTAAAAAAGTATCGGTCGGGCATTCGCCATGCGTTTGTGAGGGCTTGGCCAAGCTGCTGTAATCGGTCCTCAACAACAAAAACAACAGGTGGAAACCGCTATGTCCAAGCTCTCGCACGCATTGTTCATGCTGGCCGGCCTGGTGCTGGCCATGCCCAGCCACGCCGCCGACACCGTGACCATCGCCACGGTCAATAACAGCGACATGATCCGCATGCAGCGTCTGTCCAAGGTCTTCGAGCAGCAGCACCCGGACATCAAGCTCAACTGGGTGGTGCTGGAGGAAAACGTGCTGCGCCAGCGCCTCACCACGGATATCGCCACCCAGGGCGGGCAGTTCGATGTGCTGACCATCGGCACTTACGAAACGCCTCTCTGGGGCGCCAAACACTGGCTGGAACCGCTGACCCAACTGCCGGCGGATTACGACGCCGACGATATCTTCCCTGCCGTACGCCAGGGCCTGTCGGTCAACAACACCTTGTATGCCTTGCCGTTCTACGGCGAAAGCACCGTCACCTACTACCGCACCGATCTGTTCAAGCAGGCCGGGCTGACGATGCCTGCGCACCCAACCTGGACCCAACTCGGTGAATTTGCCGCCAGGCTCACGGCAAAAGATCGCGACCAATATGGCATGTGCCTGCGTGGAAAGGCCGGTTGGGGCGAGAACATCGCGCTGCTGAGCACCATGGCCAACGCCTTTGGCGCGCGCTGGTTCGATGAGCAATGGAGGCCCGAATTGACCGGCCCCGAATGGACGGCGGCCGCCAACTATTACGTCAACACCCTGAAGAACTACGGACCTCCTGGTGTTTCCAGCAATGGTTTCAATGAAACCCTGGCGCTGTTCAACAGCGGCAAGTGCGCGATCTGGGTCGACGCCAGCGTCGCCGGCTCCTTCACCACCGACGAGAGCCAGAGCAAAGTGGCCAACAGCGTAGGCTTTGCGGCGGCACCCACCGAAGTCACCGACAAAGGTTCATCCTGGCTGTACGCCTGGTCCCTGGCGATCCCGGCTACGTCCAAGCACAAGGACGCCGCCAAGGCGTTTATCACGTGGGCCACGTCCAAGGACTACATCCAACTGGTCGCCGATAAGGAAGGCATCACCAATGTGCCGCCGGGCACCCGCCAGTCCACCTACAACGAGGCCTACCTGAAGGCCGCGCCGTTTGCCCAAGTCACCCTGGAGATGATGAGGCACGCCGACCCGGCGCACCCCTCGGCCAAACCGGTGCCGTATGTGGGTATCCAGTACGTGACTATTCCTGAGTTCCAGGCCATCGGCACCTCGGTCGGCAAACTGTTCGCGGCGGCGCTCACCGGCGGCATGTCGGTTGATCAGGCGTTGCGTGAAGCCCAGGCCACCACCGAGCGCGAGATGAAACGCGCCGGCTACCCCAAATGATTTCCAAGGAACCACGCTCATGAAACGACTGGAAGGTAAAAGTGCGCTGATCACCGGATCGGCACGCGGCATCGGCCGCGCCTTTGCCCAGGCTTATATTGCCGAAGGCGCTACCGTCGCGATCGCCGACATCAACCTGCAACGCGCTCAGGCCACGGCGCTCGAACTGGGCCCACAGGCTTACGCGGTGGCGATGGACGTCACCGACCAGGCCTCCATCGATGCCGCGATTGCCGCCGTGGTGGCCCATGCCGGCAAGCTCGACATCCTGATCAACAACGCCGCGCTTTTTGACCTGGCGCCCATTATCGACATTACCCGCGACAGCTATGAACGGTTGTTCTCGATCAATGTCGCCGGCACACTGTTCACCCTGCAGGCCGCTGCGCGACAGATGATCAGCCAGGGCCATGGCGGCAAGATCATCAACATGGCCAGCCAGGCGGGGCGGCGGGGCGAGCCGTTGGTGGCGGTCTATTGCGCGACCAAAGCGGCGGTGATCAGCCTCACGCAGTCGGCGGGGCTGAACCTGATCAAGCAAGGCATCAATGTCAACGCCATTGCGCCGGGGGTGGTGGACGGTGAGCACTGGGACGGGGTGGATGCGCTGTTCGCCAGGCACGAGGGGCTGGCACCCGGCGAGAAGAAGCGGCGGGTAGGGGCCGAGGTGCCGTTCGGACGCATGGGCACAGCGCAGGACTTGACCGGCATGGCGATCTTCCTGGCATCGCACGACGCCGACTATGTGGTTGCGCAAACCTACAATGTCGACGGCGGCAACTGGATGAGCTGACGGCGCTTATTCGGCAAAGCTGCGATCAAAAAAATACACCGCGCCAGGCTTCAGGTTCTGCACTGTCGCCTGGGGCCTGCCGCCTTCGCCATTTTTCTTGCGCCCCGTCTCACGTAGATATCCCGCCTCGGTCAGCTTGAGCAGACGCTGACGAATACTGGTCTTCAATACCGGCCGCGCCAGCACCAGTGAAAAGATCGTGGTCGCTTCCGGCGCGCTGAACTCATCACCGAGGAACAGCAACGGCAAGCTGCTGTACAGCGATTTGGAAAACAGCCGCTCCTGTACCGCCGCCACGATCAGGTTGTGGTCGAACGGCAGCTTGATGCTGCCGTTTGCCAGCGCATTCAGCGAAAACCAGCCCTGGTGGTCGGCCAACGTCACTTCATCCGCGACGATGGCAAGGTAGAAGGTGGACGACGACCAGCAACGCGGGTCGCGAAACGCATCGCCCACCGTGCCGACTTGCTCGCACCAGGCCAGGTCCAGGCCGACCTTGTCGCTTACCCGCAAACGCTCCACCGCATCCTTGAGGCTCAGGTCTTGCACGTCGCCGTTGACCACCACACCGGGCAGCGCCCAATGCCCGGCGTAGGGGTCGGCTTCGCGCTTGTTGAGCAGCAGTTTCAATTCCCCGCTGGCACGGCAGTAGAACAGCGCGCAGAGGTCGATGGTGTGGAGGTAGGGGCTAAGTGGCATGTGAAATCCTTCGCAACAGCGGTGATGCACAGTCTAACGAATCGAACAGATATGTCATGTGCTGGCTTCAGCATAGGTAAATAAATGTTTCTTGCAATGAAAGTACATGACGTGTACTTTTGTTTCCAGGCCACAGGAGAACCACCATGACCCTCGCGAAAACCGCCCTTGCTTCATTTGATGTCGACGCCCAGAAGAGTTTTACGCCACTGTGCCCCAACGAGTTGCCTGTGGCGGGGGGCGACCGGATCGGCGCCGAGCTCAACTACATGGCCAGCCTCGTCGGCCATCGCGTGGGCAGCAAGGATGCTCACACTCCGCACGCGCCGTGGGTGGTCAGCCAGCACAGCGAGATGTTGCAACCCACCGGCCTGGCCCACGCCGACCTCACGTGGGTCAGCCACTGCGTGCCTGGGACCGAAGGTTTTAACCTGCTCGACGAGTTGCCCAGCCCCTATGACTACGACTACTTCGTCTGGAAAGGCGTCGAGCCCGATCTGCACCCTTACGGTGCCTGCTATCACGACCTGCACGACAAACTGTCCACGGGGGTGATCGAGTATCTGAGAGCCCAAGGTGTTGTGCGGGTGATCGTCGGCGGCCTGGCCCTGGACTACTGCGTCAAGACCACCGCGCTGCAACTGCTCAAGGCCGGTTTTGAAGTGGTCCTGCACCTGCCGGCATGCCGGGGTATCAGCGAGGAGGGCGGCGTGCAGGCCGTCAATGAGTTGCTCAAGGCCGGTGCTGTCATCAGCAGCACCCGCGAAGAACTGGCAGTCCAGGCCACGCGCTAAGGAGAGTCACCATGGAAAGTGCCTATAACTACGAAACCCCGGTGATCCAGGGTTTGCTCGACACCGACTACTACACCTTCACCATGATGCAGGCCGTGTTGCATCAGTACCCCAACGTCGATGTGGAATATAACTTCATCGTGCGCTCCAAGGAAAAGCTCGGTCATTTGATTCCGCAGTTGCGTGCCGAGCTTGAGCATATGGCTGGCTTGCAGGCCCGCGAAGGCGAACTGCGCTTTCTGTTCAACCCGCGTTTTCGCGAATACCTCACGCCGGACTACGAACGCTTCCTCGGCCTGTTCCGCTTCAACCTGCGCTATATCCACGTCAGTGAAGTCGACGGCCAACTGAACATCCGCGTCGTCGGCCCGATGCTGCACTGCATCATGTTCGAGCAACCGGTATTGGCCCTGGTCAGTGAACTGCGCAACCGTGACAAATACCCCGACGTTACCTTGGAAGACGTCACCCGCAAGCTCTACCAGAAGTTTGACTGGCTGGAAAAAAACCTCAGCCGCGAAGAGCTGGCCGACCTGCGTGTCTCCGACTTCTCCACCCGCCGGCGCCTGTCATTCAAGGCCCAGCGTAAAGTGGTGGACATCATGCGCCGCGACTTTCCCGGCCAGTTCGTCGGCACCAGCAACGCGCACCTGGCCTACGAATTCGACCTGCCACTGATCGGCACCATGGCGCACCAATGGCTGATGGTGCACCAGCAACTGGGGCGCCTGCGCGAGAGCCAGAACGCTGCGCTGGAACACTGGGTGGGTGAGTACCGTGGCCGCCTGGGTATCGCCCTGACCGATACGATCAGCACAGACTTCTTCCTCAAGGATTTTGACCTGTATTTCGCCAAGCTCTATGACGGCCTGCGCCAGGACTCCGGCGACCCCATCGCCTGGGCCGACAAAGTGCTGGCTCGCTACAAGCAGTTGGGCATCGACCCGATGACCAAGGACCTGATGTTCTCCGACGGTTTGAACTTCGAGAAGTGCCTGCCGATCCTGCGCCACGTGCGCGGCAAGGCCAGGTTCGGCTTCGGCATGGGCACCAGCCTGGCCTGCGATGTGGACGGTGTGCAGCCACTGAGCATCGTGATGAAACTGGTGCGGGTGCACGGCGAACCGGTGGTGAAGTTTTCCGATGACCCGATCAAGAACGTCTGCGAAGACGCCTCGTTTTTGCAGTATGCGGCTCAGGTATTCAATGTCGGCAGCGTGGAGGTGTGACATGCAAACCCAGGAACGTATCGCCCGGGAACTCAATATCGACCGTTCGCTGGCCCAGGGCGGTGAGCCCCGGGAGATCCAGCGGCGCGTCGACTTTATCAAGACCACGCTGCGCCAGTCCGGCTGCAAGGCTTTGGTACTGGGCATCAGCGGCGGCGTCGACTCGCTCACTGCCGGCCGCTTGTGCCAACTGGCCGTCGAGCAACTGCGCGCGCAAGGGTATGAGGCGCGTTTTATCGCCATGCGCTTGCCCTACAAGACTCAGGCTGACGAAGGCGACGCCCAGGCTTCCCTGGACTTCATCACCCCGGACCAGATCGAAACGCTCAACATTGCCGCCAGTGTCGATGGCTTGATGGCCAGCCTGGGCGCTGCGCAGGCCAGCGCCAGCCATGTCGACTTCATCAAGGGCAACGTCAAGGCCCGTGCACGGATGGTCGCCCAATATGCCGTGGCCAACCTGCATAACGGTTTGGTGGTGGGCACCGACCATGGCGCCGAAGCGTTGATGGGCTTTTTCACCAAGTTTGGTGACGGCGCCTGCGATCTTGCACCGCTGTCGGGCCTGACCAAGACCCAGGTGCGGCTGTTGGCGACGGCCCTCGGCGCACCGGATGGGCTGGTGCACAAACACCCCACCGCCGACCTCGAAGAGCTGGCGCCGGGCAAGCTGGATGAGCACGCCTATGGATGTTCTTACGCAGAGATTGATACCTATTTGATGGGCGAGCCGGTGACTGAGCGGGTGCGGACAATCGTCGAGGGGGCCTACAGCAAGACAGCGCACAAGCGTGCGCTGCCGATAACCCCTCTTTGATCAACGCTCGATCGACCGGCTCCACCGCGCATTCCACTCCGGCCGCGCCCGGTTGACCTGGTCCCAATCAATCGAAATCGCCGTCTGCAAGTAGCCTTGCATGGCCTCCACCCGGCCACGGGTCTTGTCGGTGGTCGGGGTGGTCGGGTTCGACGGAATCTGGTCGCCTTCTTCCAATGCCGGCGCCTGGGCTTCGGCGGTCAGCAAAAACGCCGCGAGTTTCTGCGCCAGTTCCGGCTGGTCATTACGCGCAATCACGCATTCGGCCACGTTCAACACCACCGCACCTTCCTTGGGCTGGGCATATTCCATCGGGATGCCCAGCAGTTTCTGGGTGGTGACCTGGGTCGGTGTGAGCGGGAAGATCGCGGCCTCGTCGGTCTGCACCATCTCGGATATTTTTGCCGAACTGGCGATGTATTCCAGCACGTTGGGGCCGATGGTTGTTGGCCAGGCCTTGAAGCCCGGTTCCACATTGGTCTCGTCGCCACCCTGGATGCGGTTGAACATCAAAAAGCCGTGCAGGCCGAAGGTGGAGGAGGCCAACGACTGGAACACGACCTTGTCCTTGAACCGTGGGTCGGCCAGGTCCATCCACGAGGTGGGGGCCGCCCAGCCTTTTTCCTTGAACATCTTGGCGTTGTAGCCAAGGCCCGTTACGCCGAGCGTGACGGCCACGGCCTGATCCTTGATTTTCGCCTTGGCGGGAATCTGCTCCAGGGTCGGGTTTGGCGTGAGTTTGTCGCACAGGCCCATGGAGATGGCGCGGTACATGATGCCGTCATCGAGGAACATCACATGCATCTGCGGGTTGTCTTTGTTGGCCTGGACCTTGGCGAGGATGTCCGATGAGGTGCCGGGTACGATCACCACCTTGACGTTATTGGCCTTTTCGAATGCGGGCAGCACCTTGTCGGCGTATACCCGCTCCATGGTGCCGCCGTTCATCCCCAGGTACAGCGTGGGGGCTGCCTGGGCGGTGGAAGCGAGCAAGGCGAGGGACAAGCAGGACAGCGCGGTACGTGGGTTCATGGATGTTTTTCCTCTCAGGCTTGGAAACGACGGATGGAAAACGCTGCGATGGGTTGACGGCTGGCGCCTGTACAGACGATGTCCGCCAGGGCCTCACCGACCGCGGGGCCGAGCTGGAACCCGGCGCCGGCAAAGCCGAAACCGTGGAGCAGGCCAGGTTGGGTGCTGCTGGGACCGATCACCGGTTCATGATCGGGGAGGTAACCTTCGGTGCCGCTCCAGGTGCGAATGGCCTGCGCCCCCTCGAGAAACGGGTACAGCTCAGCGGCGTTGCGCAAAATGTCCAGCACCGCCGCCTGCCCGGGGCGTGCCGTCAGCGGGCCAAGGGCAAAGCCGCGTCCGCCGCCAAGGATGCAATTGCCGCGGGCAACCTGGCGCGCATAAATCCCGCCACCTTCAACACCGGTACTCACATTCATCACCACCGGCAGCGGTTCGGTCACCAGCATCGCCGGGTGCGCTGAAATGATCGGCACCGGCTCACCAAAGTGCGTGGCGACGGTGCCGGCCCACGCGCCGGCGCAGTTCAGCAGCCAGGGCGCTTGCACGTGCAGGCCGTTGGCACAGCGCACCTGAAAACACTGCCCGTCATGCTCGACTTGAATCACTTCGGCCTGCTCGTAGACCGTTGCGCCCAGGCGTTGCGCGGCACGGGCGAACGCCGGCGACACCAGGCGCGGATTGGCGTGGCCGTCCTCAGGGCACAGCGACGCACCGACCGCGATGTCGCCCACCCACGGGAACCTGGCGCGCAGCTCAGCGTAATCGAGCAGTTGCAAGCCCAGGCCGAATCCCCGGGTGTGTTCTGCATAAGCCTGCAACGCGGCAAAATCCGCCTGACTGCGGGCCAGTTTCAGGTGCCCGGAGCGCACGTACTCGCCATCGATGCCGATCAACCCCGGCAAGTCGGCCCATAGCTGATGGGCACGTTGCGACAGCGGCAACTGGTGCAAAGGCCGCCCCTGGCGCCGGACGCCGCCATAGTTGACGCCGCTGGAATGGGAGCCGCAAAAATCCCGTTCCACCAACGCCACACGCTGGCCTCGCTGCGCGAGCATCAGCGCCGCCGAGGCGCCGACAATGCCTCCCCCCAGCACGATGACGTCGATCATGGTTGCACCTGCACGCCGAACGGCAGGGGTTTGATCGGTGCCTGGCCGCGCAGCCGCCCGACATCCTCGATGCCTCGGCCGCTGCGTTCGGCAATGATTTCCGCCGCGGCCAACCCGCACATGCGGCCCTGGCAGCGGCCCATGCCGACGCGGCAATGGGCCTTGACCCGGTTGATCTCCCAGTGGCCTTCGTCGACCACCGCACGCACGTCGCCGACGCTGACTTCCTCGCAACGGCACAGGATCAATGCATCTGGCGCTTGCGCCGCCCACTGTTGCGGGAAGGGGAAGGCGGTTTCCAGGCCCTGACGAAAGCGCTGGATGCCCGCCAACTGCTGCTCCAGCCATGCGGGGTGACGATGATCGATGGCGATACCCGAATCTTCCAGCACCGCCAGCGCGGCCCGCTCGCCGGCCAGGTGTGCAGCCTCCGCGCCCATGATTCCGGCGCCGTCGCCGGCCAGGTACACCCCATTGGCACTGCTGCGCCCGGCGCTGTCCCGTTGCGGCAACCAGGCACGGTTCAAGGCATTCCAGGCAAACTCGCAGCCGAGCAGGTCGGCCAGTTGTGTTTCGCTGCGCAACGCATGGGCGAAGGCCACGGCATCACAGGCCAGGGTCCGGTCGGCCCAACGGATGGCGCTGACCCGTTGTTCACCGTCAATCTGCTTGAGCGTCACACCCTGATGCACGGCAACCCCATGGGCCGTGAGCCAGGCGCGGTAGTACAAGCCTTTGGCCAATGTCAGCGGTTGCCCGAGCAGCGCCGGCAACGCCCGGCATTGGGCGCTGAAAGGCGCGCTGTCGAGCACCGCCACCACGTTGGCCCCGGCTTTGGCGTATTGATACGCCACCAGATACAGCAACGGCCCACTGCCGCAAAACGCCACGCGCTCACCGATGGCACAGCCTTGATACTTCAGGGCAACCTGCGCTGCGCCGAGGCTATAGACCCCAGGCAGCGTCCAGCCCGGCACCGGCAGGATGCGGTCGGTGGCGCCGGTGGCGACGATGATCCGCGAATACCCAAGGCTTTCGGCGCGGCCGTGGTTGAGCAGGTCCAGGCGACCGTCCTCGGCATTCCACACCAGGGTTTCGGGCCGGTAGTCGAGCAGCGGCGCCAACTCATCCATCGTGCGGTGAACCGCCTGCGCCTTGCCCGCTTCAAAACCGTAGAGCTGCTTGGCCGTGCGCTGAAAATTCGCCGGTTGCCGGCGATAAATCTGCCCGCCGCCACGCAGGCTTTCATCGATCAGGCAAGGTTTGATGCCATGGTCAAGCAGGGTGCGCGCCGCGCTGATCCCCGCCGGGCCTGCGCCCACAATCACCACCGGCTTCATGGCCGACGCCCCGGGTCGCGGCTGATGGCCTGGCCTTCTTCCAGCAGGGTCGAGCAAGCCCGCACGCGACGCCCGTCCTCCAGCCGCACCCAGCAATCCTGGCACGCGCCCATCAGGCAGAACCCGGCGCGGCGCTCGGCGCTGAAGTCGCTGCCACGCAGGTGGTCGGCGCAGGTCAGTATGGCGGTGAGCAGGGTGTCGCCAAGCAAGCCCGTGGCCGGTTGCCCGTCAAGGGTAAAGGCCAGGGCAGGGCGCTTGGTTTCGGCCAATCGTTTGAACAGCGGCATCAGTGTTTCCCCACCAGCACGCGGTCCAGGCCGTAGACCCGGTCCAGCACAATCATGGTGGCCGCGGTCAACGCAATCACCAGCGCCGACACCGCCGCCATCATCGGGTCGATGGATTCGGTGGCATACACGTACATGCGCACCGGCAGCGTTTGCGTGGCCGGTGAGCTGACGAAGATCGACAGCGTCACTTCATCGAAACTGTTGATGAACGCCAGCAGCCAGCCGCCGGCCACGCCGGGCAGGATCATTGGCAGGGTGATCTGGCGAAACAGCGTAAAGCGTCCGGCACCGAGGGACTCGGCCGCCTGCTCGGCACTGCGATCAATGCCGATGGCCGCCGCCAATACCAGGCGCAGCACATACGGTGTGATGATCACCACGTGCGCCAGCATCAGCCAGGTGAAGCTGCCGTTGACGCCCATCAGCGCAAACAGGCGCAACATCGCCACCCCCAGTACCAGGTGCGGAATGATGATTGGCGACAGGAACAGCGCACTGAAGAGGTTGCGCCCCGGGAACTGATAGCGGCTGATCGCCAAGGCAGCGGGCACCGCCACCAGCGTGGCCAGGGTGGCCGCGGTAAATGCCAGGACCAGGCTGTTATAGAACGCCTGGATGAAGTCCGCGCGCTCGAACACCGCACGAAACCAACGCAGGGAAAACCCCGACGTGGGCAGGCTCAAGGTGTTTTCCGGGGTGAAGGCCACCAGGCACACCACCACCAGCGGCGCCATCATGAACAGCACCACCAGGCTGTGAAAGCCCAGGGCCAAAGGACCGTTTCTGGACATGCGCTTAAACCCCCAGGGACTTTTTGTAGCGGCTTTCGACCATGCGGTTCCAGCTCAGCATGATCAGCAGGTTGACCAACAGCAGCACCACCGCGATGGTCGCGCCCATGGGCCAGTTGAGTTCCGAGAGGTACTGGTCGTACACCACGGTGGCGACCATTTTCAGGCGGCGTCCGCCCAGCAGGCCGGGAATGGCGAACGAACTGGCGGCCAGGCCGAATACGATCAAGGTGCCGGACAACACGCCGGGCATCACCTGCGGCAAGACGATCTTGCGCATCACCGTGGCCTGGCTTGCTCCCAGCGATAAAGCGGCCTGTTCCGCCGACGGGTCGAGTTTTTGCAGGGAGGTCCACACCGGAATGATCATGAACGGCAACATCACGTGCACCAGCGCGATGATCACGGCAAACGGCGTGTACAGCAGCTTCATCGGGCGTCCGCCCAGGGCCTGGATCACTTGATTGACCAGGCCGTCGGCGCCCAGCAGCAAACTCCAGCCGAAGGCCCGCACCACCACCGAGATCAACAACGGGGTGAGGATCAGGATCAGGAACACCGAGCGCCACGGTGTGCCCATGCGGCTGAGGATGTACGCCTCGGGCACGCCAATGACCACGCATAGCAACGTCACCAGGGCGCTGATCCAGAAGGTGCGCCAGAAGATTTCGTAGAAATACGCATCGCGCAGCAGCGACAGGTAATGGGTAAAGGTCCACTCATCGGCCTTTACGCCTGCCTGATAGTCGAACACGTTGAACGACAGCACCAACGTCAAGCCCAACGGCAGCACCAACAGCCCGATAAACAGAAGCAGGGCCGGCAACGACAGTAGGTAGCCCCGGCTCATGGGTGTACCTCATCCGCCGCCAATACGCGCAACAACTCGGCTTGCCATTGCAGGCCCACTGCCGCGCCACGGTCCAGGGGCGCGCTGCCGTCGTTGCTGCAGACCACGGTGATTTCGCCAAGGAGGGTATGGACGCGGTACAGCCATTGGCTGCCGAAAAAGTAGCGGTCGAGCACTGCGCCTTGCAGGCGACCGAGGCCGGCGTTTACCAGCTGGATTTTCTCCGGGCGCAGGCTCAGGGTCAGTTCGCCGCTGCCGCCTTCCTGGCGCACTTGCGGGTTGCCGAGCGGGTCGTAGTCGCCAGCCAACAGGTTGGCCTTGCCGACGAAGTCCGAGATGAACCGGGTGCGTGGGTGTTCATAGAGTGTGTAAGGCGCATCGATCTGGGTCACGCGCCCGGCCTGCATGACGACCACGCGGTCGCTGATCGACAGCGCCTCGGCCTGATCGTGGGTGACCATCAAGGTGGTGATGCCCACGGCGCACTGGATGCGGCGAATCTCAAATTGCATTTCTTCGCGCAGGTTGGCGTCGAGGTTGGACAGCGGCTCGTCCAACAGCAACACCGGCGGCTCGATCACCAACGCCCGCGCCAGGGCCACACGTTGACGCTGGCCGCCGGACAACTCGCGCGGATAGCGCTCGGCATGCTGAGCCAGGCGCACCAACTCCAGCACGCCGTTGACTTTGCTGGCGATTTCGCTGGCCGGCACTTTGCGCATCTTCAGGCCGAAGGCGACGTTGTCGCGCACGCTCATGTGCGGGAACAGCGCATAACTCTGGAACACCACACCCAGGCCGCGGCTGGCGGGCTTGGCGTGGGTAATGTCGCGACCGTCGAGCAGGATCTGCCCGCCGCTTACGTCCACGAAGCCGGCGATCATTTGCAAGGTAGTGGTCTTGCCGCAACCCGAGGGGCCGAGCAGGGAAACGAATTCGCCTTTTTCCACCGCAAGGTCGGTCGCGACCACTGCGTCGACAGCGCCATAACGTTTGCTCAAGGCGTTGAGTTGGAGAAGTGCCATAGTGCGTTCCACCTTTTTGAGTCGCGTCCAGACGCGCTTTTTTTGTTTTGGGCAGATGCGAAAGAAGTGTCGCGGGTGCGTTGGCGCTCGATCTCAAGTCGGCTGCCGGTTGTTGTTCATTTCGCCCCTGTGGACGCAGATTAGGACGAAGACGAGGAAGGGTGGAAGACAGAATTTCACTGAGTGGACTATTATTTTCAATTTTATTCGTTGATCGGAATTTTGAAGGTTTACATATGGTCGATAGTTCCACTGAGCGGAATACGGATAGCAAGGAAGTTGGCGCAGGCGGTGTGTCCCGCCTGTTCGCGCTACTGCGCGCCCTGGGTACGGTGCCGGAGGGCGGCGAACGCGTGACCCAACTGGCGCAGCAGGTGGGCCTGTCCCAACCCACCACCCACCGATTGCTGCGCAGCCTGATGGACGAGGGCATGGTCGAGCAGGACGCGCGCAGCAAACGCTACCGTTTGAGCCTGGAGTTCTTCGCCCTGGCGGCGAATGCGGGCAAGACCGGCAACCTGCGTGACTTGGTGCGGCCGAGCCTGCTGCGCCTGAGCGCATCCTTGGGCGATTCATTGTTTTTGCTGGCACGCAGCGGTTTTGATGCGATCTGCCTTGACCGCAGCGAAGGTCCCTACCCGATCCGCACCTTCACCGGCGATATCGGCGGGCGTGTGGCGTTAGGCGTGGGGCAGGGCAGCCTGGCGATCCTGGCGTTCCTGCCGGAGGAGGAGCGCGAAACGGTGATCCGCTACAACTTGCCGCGACTCAAGGACTTTCATCTGTACGACGAAGTGTTGTTGCGTTCGGAGGTGGAGAACGTGCGCAACCTCGGTTATGCGGCACGCAATACCGGGGTGCTGGAAGGGATGGCCGGTTTGGCCGTGCCCATCCTCAACCGCGATGGGCACGCGGTGGCCGCGTTGAGCGTGGCAACCATCAGTGACCGGCTGGGGCCGAGCCGATTGCCGATGGTGGTGGAATTGTTGAAACGCGAAGCGGCGGCGATCGGGCCGCGGATCAACCCGTTTGATCCGACATTGCGCAGGCCCTCACAGGCTTTCGGTGGCTAGCGACCGGCACAGGCATTCAGATATTTCCCGATAACGCCTTGCGTACGCAAAAGATTTGACTAATATGACCCGGGTAAAACAAATAAAGCCCGGGTAATAATCCATGTCGATGCAAAACGCACCCCTGTGCACCGTCTTTGTTCGCCATCAGCGCATAGCCGCCGGCTCTTATGCCGAAGTGGCCGACGCCTTATCGAGTCTTGATCTACCGGCCGGCAGCTTCCTGGCCTTTGATGATGCCACCGGTACTCAGGTCGACTACCCCTGGCCGGCGGGTTACACACCTGCGCCACCGGCGCCGACAGACGCAGATGAGGCGCCGCCCGCGACGCCTTCGGTCGGGCGTCCGAAGCTGGGCGTGGTCGCGCGGGAGGTCACCTTGTTGCCGCGTCATTGGGAATGGCTCGGCCAGCAACAGGGTGGTGCGTCGGCAGCGTTGCGGCGGTTGGTGGATGAAGCGCGCAATGTTCATGCATCCCGTGATCAAATGCGCCAGGCCAAGGAAGCCAGTTATCGTTTCATGAGTGCCATCGGCGGTGACCTGCCAGGTTTCGAAGACGCCTCGCGGGCGCTGTTTGCCCAGGACGCCTCTGACTTTTCCAACAAAATCGCGCATTGGCCGGCGGACGTGCGGACGTACCTGGCCTGGCTATCTCGCAATGCCTTCGCTGCCTAACCCTCATTCAGGGATTCGAACCTCCATGGAAGTCACTCCAAAACGGCCGTTGTGGCAGATCTACCTGTTGTTTCTGGCCCCGATGGTGCTGTCCAACTTTTTGCAGAGCTTTTCCGGCACCCTCAACGGTATCTATGTCGGGCAACTGCTCGGCACCCAGGCGTTGGCAGCCGTGTCGGGGATGTTTCCCATCGTGTTTTTCTTTATCGCCCTGGTAATCGGCCTGGGGGCGGGGGCTTCGGTGCTGATCGGCCAGGCATGGGGCGCCGGGGAAACCGGGCTGGTCAAGGTGATTACCGGCGCCACTCTGACTCTGGGCGCGCTGGTGGGGTTGGTCGCGGCCGTGCTGGGTGGCCTGTTCGCGCGCCCGGCCTTGCAGGCGTTGGGCACGCCGGTCGATGTACTGGATGATGCCGTGGCGTATGCCCAGGTGATGATGCTGATCATGCCGCTGTTGCTGGTCTTCATCCTCTACACCCAGTTGTTGCGTGGCGTCAGTGACACCCTCTCGCCGTTGCTCGCACTGATGGTGTCGACTCTGGTGGGTCTGCTGCTGACTCCGGCGCTGATCCGCGGTTGGGTCGGCCTGCCGCCCATGGGTATCCAGAGCGGGGCGTATGCGGGCCTGGTGGGTAATGCCTTGGCGATGGCGTTTCTGATTCTGCGCCTGCGGCATAAAAACCACGTGATGGCGCCGGATCGTGAGTTACTTGGGGCTTTGCGCCTCGATCGCGTCATCCTCGGTAAGGTCCTGCGCATCGGCTTGCCCACCGGGTTGCAGATGGTGGTGCTGTCGTTATCGGAATTGGTCATTCTGGCCCTGGTCAACGGGCACGGCTCCCAGGCCACGGCGGCCTATGGCGCGGTGACGCAGATCGTCAACTATGTGCAGTTCCCGGCATTGTCGATTGCCATCACGGCCTCGATTCTTGGCGCGCAGGCCATCGGCGCCGGGCGCCTGGAACGCATCGGGCCGATTCTGCGCACCGGGCTGTTGATCAACACCTGCCTGACCGGTGGCTTGATCGTGCTCGGCTACCTGCTGTCCCATTGGCTGTTGGGGCTGTTCATCACCGACGAAGTCGCCCGGGTCAGGGCCGAACACCTGCTGCACATCATGTTGTGGAGTGTGTTGGTCTTCGGTTTCCAGGCGGTGATCGGCGGGATCATGCGCGCCAGCGGCGTGGTGCTGATGCCGGTGGCCATCTCGATCTTCTGTGTGCTGTGCGTTGAGTTGCCGATGGCGTACCTGTTCAATGCGCATTTCGGCCTTGAAGGGGTGTGGATGGCGTTTCCGGTGACGTACCTGGCGATGCTGGCGTTGCAGACCGCCTATTACCGGCTGGTGTGGCGGCACAAGCAGATCAAGCGCCTGGTGTGATAAAAGCGTGCGCACATTCGGGCAATCAAGACGTTGAGCAATGGCAAATCCCTACGCTGAGTTATTCCAGGCACCCGGTTCGCGCGCTTTTGTATTAGCGGGGATGCTGGCGCGCATGCCGGTCTCCATGACCGGTATCGGCCTGATCACGCTGCTCTCGCAGGTGCACGGCGGCTATGGCCTGGCGGGTTCGGTAGCGGCGGTGTTTGCCTTGGCCACGGCAGTGTGCGCGCCGCAGGTGTCACGGCTGGTTGATCGTTACGGCCAGGGCAGGGTGCTGCCGATTGCGGCGTGGGTCGGTGGTGGGGCCTTGCTGATGTTGCTGCTGTGCACCTACGTGCAAGCGCCGAACTGGACGCTGTTCGTGTTCGCCGCCTTCGCCGGTTGCATGCCCAACATGTCGGCCATGGTACGGGCGCGCTGGACCGCGTTGTATCGCGGCCAACCCAGGCTGCAAACCGCATTTGCGCTGGAGTCGGTGCTGGATGAGGTGTGCTTTATCATCGGCCCGCCGATATCGGTGGGCCTGTGCGTGGTGTTGTTCCCGCAGGCCGGGCCGTTGGTGGCTGCGCTGTTGCTGGCGGTGGGTGTCACCATCTTTGTGTTGCAACGCGAAACCGAGCCACCCGTGCACGAACACCACGGCCATCACGGCCGCTGGCTGATCGCTTCGCCCTCGGTGCTGATCCTGATGGTCCTGTTGCTGGCCATGGGAGTGATCGTGGGGGTGGTGGACGTGGTCAGCGTGGCCTTTGCCCAGCACCAGGGCCAGCCGGCTGCGGCGAGTATCGTGCTGTCGGTATACGCCATCGGTTCATGCTTGGCGGGTTTGGCTTTCGGCACCCTCAAGCGCAAGGCGCCGCTGCCCCGGCAGTTCCTGATCTGCGGCGTGGCCACGGCGTTGACGACGTTACCGTTGCTGCTGGTGACCAACATTCCAGGGCTGGCCGTGGCGGTCTTTGTCTCCGGGTTGTTCTTCGCCCCGACCCTGATCGTGTCTATGGCACTGGTGGAGCAGATCGTCCCGCCGAGCCGTTTGACCGAGGGCATGACCTGGCTGATCACCGGCCTGAGCATCGGTGTGGCCATCGGTGCCGCCAGCTCCGGCTGGATGATCGACCACTTTGGCGCCGCCAGCGGGTTCTGGGTGGCGTTGGGGGCGGGCGCGGTGGTGCTGGGGTCGGCGGTGTTGGGGTATCGGCGGCTGGGCTGATGGCCCCCGTGTGCGGACCCGCTGTATTTCTTGTATTTCCTGCAATCTGACCGCGACCATTCAGTGACCTGGCGACCCTCATCCCACGCCGGGCTTTTTACCCGCCACATCAACGGCGTACCGGTTGTGTGGCCGACCGTTTCCGGTCGCTGCATTCCGGCGGATACCCGCCCCATTCCCCGCTAATTTTTCCCTTTCCGGTTCGTTTTATAGGGACGACGTGCCTTTGTGCTTCCCGCCTATTGCTCCGGACTCCAAGAAATGAATGCTGAAGACTCCTTGAAACTTGCTCGCCGGTTTATCGGGCTGCCCCTGGAAAAACGCCAATTGTTCCTGCAAGCCTTGCAGAAAGAAGGCGTGGACTTTTCCCGGTTTCCGATTCCGGCGGGGGTGGAAGTGGAGGATCGCCAGGCGCTGTCCTACGCCCAGCAACGCATGTGGTTTCTCTGGCAGTTGGACCCTGCAAGTGCCGCCTACAACCTGCCTGGCGCCGTTCGGCTGAAGGGCGACCTGAATGTGCACGCCATGGAGCAAGCCTTCGCCAGCCTTGTGGCACGCCATGAAACCTTGCGCACGGTGTTCCAGCGCCAGGCAGATGATCGTCTGGAGCAAGTCGCTAACCTGCCGTCGCTGGCCATAGAGCGTCTGGATCTCAGTGCATTGCCGCTTGATGCGCGCGAGCAAGCCGTCCAAGACGCGGCTACCCGCCAATCGCTGCAGGCGTTCGACCTGGAAAACGGCCCGCTGCTGCGCGTGCAACTGCTCAAGCTCGACGAGCAGGAGCATGTGTTGCTGCTGACCTTGCACCATATCGTCTCCGATGGCTGGTCGATGAACGTATTGATCGACGAGTTCATCCGTTGCTACGACGCCCATGAGCGCAACGAAACCCCGCAATTGCCGGCGTTGCCCATCCAGTACAGCGACTACGCCTTGTGGCAGCGCCGCTGGCTGGAAGCGGGGGAGCAGGCGCGCCAGTTGAACTACTGGCAGGCGCGCCTGGGTGACGAGCATCCGGTACTCGAACTGCCCACCGATCGCCCGCGCCCGGCCATGCCCAGCTATCGGGGCACCCGCCATAATTTCGCGATTGACCCGGCACTGGCCGCGCAACTGCGCAGTTGCGCGCAAACCCATAACGTCACCCTGTTCATGCTGCTGCTCGGCGCGTTCAACGTGTTGTTGCATCGCTACACAGGGCAGGGCGATATTCGCGTCGGCGTGCCCATCGCCAATCGCAACCGCACCGAAGTCGAAGGGCTGATCGGCTTCTTCGTCAACACCCAGGTGCTGCGCACTGAACTGACCGGGCAAACCCGCATTGCCGAGTTGCTGCAAGGCATCAAGGAGCACGCCCTCGGTGCCCAGGCCCATCAGGAATTGCCGTTCGAACGTTTGGTGGAAGCCTTGAAGGTCGAGCGCAGCCTCAGCCACACGCCGCTGTTCCAGGTGATGTACAACCACCAGCCGCAGGTGGCGGATATCGCCGCCGTCAGCACCGCCTCCGGTCTGGAACTGGCCCTGGTGGAGTGGCAAGGGCGTACCACCCAGTTTGACCTGACCCTCGACACCTTTGAAAAGTCCGGCACCCTGCATGCCGCGCTGACGTACGCCAACGACCTGTTCGATGCGCCTTCCATCGAGCGCATGGCGCGTCACTGGATCAGCCTGCTGCACGCCATGGTCGCCGATGGCGAGCAACGCGTCGGTGAACTGCCGATGCTGGCCGCCGACGAACATCAGGTGCTGGTGAGCGAGTGGAATCAGACCGCCCAGGCGTACCCGACCGAGCGCGGCATTCACCAGTTGATCGAGGACCAGGCGCAGCGCACGCCGCACGCTCCGGCGCTGCAGTTCGGCGCAAGCACCCTCAGCTACGCCCAGCTCGACGCTCGCGCCAACCAACTGGCCCATGCCTTGCGCGAGCGGGGCGTCGGCTCGGACGTGCTGGTCGGGATCTGCGTCGAACGTTCCATCGAGATGGTGGTGGGACTGCTGGCCATCCTCAAGGCGGGCGGCGCCTATGTGCCGCTGGACCCTGAGTACCCGCAGGATCGCCTGGCCTACATGATCGAAGACAGCAGCATCACCTTACTGCTCAGCCAGCACAGCCTGCTGCCGATGCTGCCCGCCGCAGGTGTCCAGGTGATTGCCCTGGATCAGGCCGAAGGCTGGCTCGACGGCTACAGCACCGAACCGCTGGCCGTGACTATCCAGGCGTTGAACCTGGCCTATGTGATCTATACCTCCGGCTCCACCGGCAAGCCCAAGGGTGCCGGCAACAGCCATCGTGCTCTGGTCAACCGTTTGTGCTGGATGCAACAGGCCTACGGTTTGGATGCCGGCGACGCGGTCTTGCAGAAAACCCCGTTCAGCTTCGACGTCTCGGTATGGGAATTCTTCTGGCCGCTGATGACCGGCGCGCGCCTGGTGGTCGCCGCTCCCGGGGAGCACCGTGAGCCGGCGCGCTTGATCGAAACCATCGGCCGCTACGCCATCACCACCTTGCATTTCGTGCCCTCGATGCTCCAGGCCTTCATCCATGAGCCGGGTGTGCGCGCCTGCACGGGCCTCAAGCGCATTGTGTGCAGCGGTGAGGCCTTGCCGCTGGATGCGCAACTACAGGTTTTCGCCAAGTTGCCGGGTGTGGGGTTGTACAACCTCTACGGCCCGACCGAAGCCGCCATCGACGTGACGCACTGGACCTGCGTCGACGAAGGCGCCGACAGCGTGCCCATCGGCCGTCCGATCGCCAACCTGGCCACGTATGTGCTCGATGCCCAGCTCAACCCGGTGCCTGCCGGCGTCTCGGGTGAGCTGTACCTGGGGGGCACGGGCCTGGCACGCAGTTACCATCGTCGCCCGGCGCTGACGGCCGAGCGTTTTGTACCGAGCCCGTTCCTGTGCGGCGAGCGCTTGTACCGCACTGGCGACCGTGTGCGCCAGCGTGCCGACGGTGTGATCGAATACCTCGGTCGCCTCGATCACCAGGTGAAACTGCGCGGCCTGCGCATTGAGCTGGGCGAAATCGAGACGCGCCTGATGCAGCATCCTTCGGTGCGTGAGGCCGTGGTGCTGGTGCAGGGCGGCAAACAGTTGGTCGCCTACCTGGTGCACGAAAACAACGAACCCGCCGACCTCAAGGCCTGGCTGCTCGGCAGCCTGCCGGAATACATGGTGCCGACGCACCTGATTGCGCTGGCCAAACTGCCGGTGACCGCCAACGGCAAGCTGGATCGCAAGGCCTTGCCGCTGCCGGATGCCACGCCGCAACAGGCGTTCATTGCCCCGCAAAGCGAGCTGCAAAAAGCCTTGGCGGCGATTTGGGGCGATGTGCTGGGGCTGGACCGGGTCGGCCTGGACGACAACTTCTTCGAGCTGGGCGGCGATTCGATCATCTCCATCCAGGTGGTCAGCCGTGCTCGTCAGGCGGGGATTCGCCTCAGCCCGCGTGACGTGTTCCAGTACCAGAGTGTGCGCAGCCTGGCGTTGATCGCGACCTTCGAGCAGGCCAGCGCGATTGACCAAGGCCCGGTCAGCGGCGAAGTGATCTTGACGCCGGTGCAGCAGAGCTTTTTCGCCCAGGCGATTGCGGCGCGTCACCACTGGAACCAATCGTTGCTGCTGACCCCGCGTGAGGCGCTGGAGCCTGTACGCCTGGAAGCCGCGCTGACGCAAGTGATCAACCATCACGATGCGCTGCGCCTGCGTTTTGTGCAGCACGCCGACGGCTGGCAGCAGACCTATGCGGCGCCTGTCAGCACGGCTGCTGTGTGGCAGTGCCAGGCCGTTGACCACACTGAACTGGCCGCATTGTGCGAAGAAGCCCAGCGCAGTCTCGACCTTGCCCAGGGGCCGTTGCTGCGTGCCGCCCTGGTCACCCTCGGCGATGGCAGTCAGCGCCTGTTGCTGGTGGTGCACCATCTGGTGGTGGACGGCGTGTCCTGGCGCATCCTGCTGGAAGACTTGCAACAGGCTTACCGCGACGCGCCACTGCCGGCCAAGACCAGTGCTTTCCAGCAGTGGGCGCAGCAGTTGCAAGCGCATGCACAACGCCTGGATGCGCAGCTGCCGTACTGGCAGGCGCAGGCCATGGATACCGAGCTGCCGTGCGACAACCCCCACGGCGGCCTGCAGAATCGCCTGGGCAGCAAAATTGAAATCCGCCTGAATGCCGAATACACCCGCCAGTTGCTGCAAGAGGCGCCGGCGGCTTACCGCACCCAGGTCAATGACCTGTTGCTGACGGCCCTGGCCCGCGTGGTCGGCCGCTGGAGCGACCAGCCCGCTGCGCTGATCCAGCTGGAAGGGCATGGTCGTGAAGACCTGTTCGACGGTGTCGACCTGACGCGCACCGTCGGCTGGTTCACCAGCCTGTTTCCGGTGCGTTTGCAGGCTGAGGGTGAGCTGGCGAGCGCGATCAAGTCGGTCAAGGAACAACTGCGTGCGGTGCCCGACAAGGGGCTGGGCTACGGCCTGCTGCGCTACCTCGGTGCGCCTGAGGCGCGCGAATCCCTGGCGGGGCTGGGCGCGCCGCGTATCACCTTCAACTATTTGGGGCAGTTCGACCGCCAGTTCAATGCGTCCGCGCTGTTTGTACCGGCCACCGAGGGCAGCGGCCAGGCCCAGGACCCCGAGGCCCCGCTGGCCAACTGGCTGACGGTGGAAGGGCAGGTGTACGGCGGTGAGCTGGCGTTGCAGTGGGGCTTCAGTCGCGACATGTTCCACGCCGCGACCATCCAGCGCCTGGCGGATGACTACGCTACGGAACTCAAAGCTTTGATCGAGCACTGCTGCGCCACGTCGGCTGGGCAGGTCACACCGTCGGACTTCCCGCTGGCGGGCGTGACCCAGCAGCAACTGGACGCGCTGCCGGTCGCCGGGCCGACCATCGCCGACCTCTATCCGTTGTCGCCCATGCAGCAGGGCATGCTGTTCCATACCCTGTACGAGCCTCAAGGGCAGGCTTATATCAATCAACTGTGCCTGGACATCGAAGGCCTGGACCTGCTGACATTCGGCCGCGCCTGGCAGGCGGTGCTGGACCGTCATGACATCCTGCGCAGCAGCTTCCACTGGCAGGGTCTGGACAGCGCCCACCAAGTGGTCCAGCGCCAGGTCGACTTGCAGTTGCAGGTGATTGAAGACGCCGACGCCGACTTCAACGCGCTGGCCGCCGCCGAGCGCGAACGCGGCTTCGAGCTGAGCTGCGCGCCGCTGTTTCGTCTGATGCTGGTACGCGGCGTGGGCACGGCCTGGCACCTGATCTTCACCAGCCATCACATCCTTATGGATGGCTGGAGTAACGCTCAGTTGCTCAGCGAAGTCATCGCCCACTACGCCGGCCAGGCGTTGCCCGCGCCATTGGGGCAGTTCCGTGATTACCTGGGCTGGCTGCAGCAGCAGGCGTCGGGCGAGGCGTTCTGGAAGGCTGCCCTGGCACCCTT
Source organism: Pseudomonas sp. MWU13-2517 (assembly GCF_023242545.1). Taxonomy (NCBI): domain Bacteria; kingdom Pseudomonadati; phylum Pseudomonadota; class Gammaproteobacteria; order Pseudomonadales; family Pseudomonadaceae; genus Pseudomonas; species Pseudomonas sp. MWU13-2517. The sequence continues at coordinate 127,094 of NZ_JALMFA010000018.1, forward strand.
GCAAAGCCCAACCCTGCTGGCCGATGCGCTGCGTGCGCCGGTCGACGGCGTGGGCATGGCTGACCATCACGTGGCACTCGGCAGCGCATTCACCCAGCAACTCGGCGCCTGTGCCCGCCAGCACAAAGTCACCCTCAACACGCTGTTGCAAGGGGCTTGGAGTCTCCTGCTGCAACGCTACACCGGTCAGGTGTGCGTGGCGTTCGGTGCCACCGTGGCCGGGCGTTCGGCACCGTTGCCGGGGATCGAACAGCAACTGGGCCTGTTCATCAACACCTTGCCGATCATCAGTGCGGCATCACCGGCGCAGCCGGTTGCCGACTGGCTAGGCGAGCTGCAAGCGCTGAACCTCAGCCTGCGTGATCATGAGCATGTGCCGCTCTACGACATCCAGGGCTGGGCCGGTCAACAAGGTGCCGCGCTGTTTGACACCTTGCTGGTGTTTGAAAACTTCCCGGTGGCCGAAGCCTTGAAACAAGGTGCGCCTGCCGGCCTGAGCTTCGGCACGTTGCACAATCATGAACGCACTCATTACCCGCTAACCCTGGGCATCGAACTGGGTGCCAGCCTGCGCCTGGAATTCAGCTATGACCGCGCGCGTTTCAGCGAGGCGCAAGTCGCACGCTTGAGCGCCAACCTGCTGCACGTACTGACGCAAATGGTCGCCGACGCCCAGGCGCCGCTCGGCAACCTGCAACTGCTGGACGCCGCCGCACAGCGCGACGTGCTTGCATCCAGTCAATCCGCCGCCGCGGCCCGCCAGTCCACGCTGGTGCACGCGCGCATCGCCGCTCAAGCCCAGGCCACACCGCATGCCTTGGCGGTGCAGGCGGGGGATGCGCGTTTGAGCTATGCCCAACTCAACGAGCGCGCCAACCGCCTGGCCCATCGTCTGCTGGAACTGGGCGCAGGTCCGGGCCGGCGTGTTGGGCTGGCTGCGCGGCGTGGCCCGCAGTTGATCGTCAGCCTGCTGGCGGTGCTCAAGAGCGGTGCGGCCTACGTACCGCTGGACCCGAACTACCCGAACGAGCGCCTGGCCTACATGCTGGCCGACAGTCGCCTCGACCTGTTGCTCAGCGAAACCGGGCTGCTCAACGACCTGCCACTGCCCCAAGGTCTGGCTCGCCTTGAGTTCACTGCAAGCGGCGACGAGTGCGCCGGCTACCCTGCGAGCGACCCGCTCAACCGGGCGACGGCGGCTGACCTGGCCTACGTGATCTACACCTCCGGCTCGACCGGCCAGCCCAAGGGCGTGGCCATCGACCACGCGGCCCTCGGTCAGTTCTGCGACAGCGCCGAAGGCTATAGCCGCCTGACTGCCGAGGATCGCGTGCTGCAATTTGCCACCTTCAGCTTCGACGGCTTTGTCGAGCAGTGCTACCCGCCGCTGTGTGTCGGCGCGGCGCTGATCATGCGCGGCGATGAACTGTGGGATGCCGGCCAACTGGCGCGGGAAATCGTCGGGCAGGGCGTGACCCTGGCTGACTTGCCGGCGGCCTACTGGTACTTGCTGGCCAAGGAGTGCGCCGTCGACGGTCGCCCGCTGGGTAAGCTGCGCCAGGTGCATGTGGGCGGGGAAGCCATGTCGGTGGAGGGGCTGCGTGCCTGGCATGCGGCGGGGCTGGGCGATGTGCGCCTGGTCAACACCTACGGGCCGACCGAAGCCACCGTGGTTTCCAGTGTGCATGACTGCCAACCGGCCGATGCCAGCGATGTGTTCGGTGTGCCGATTGGACGGGCAATTGAGGGGCGTTCGCTGTATGTGCTCGACAGCGGTTTCCAATTGCTGGCCACCGATGGCGTGGGCGAGCTGTGCATCGGCGCCGAAGCCGGGCTGGCCCAGGGTTACTTCGACCGCCCGGCGCTGACCGCCGAACGCTTCCTGCCGGATCCATTTTCCGCCGTGCCCGGTGCGCGGCTTTATCGCAGTGGCGACCTGGCCCGTTACAACGCGGCCGGGGCCCTGGAGTACGTCGGGCGAATCGACCATCAAGTGAAAATTCGCGGTTTCCGTATCGAAATCGGCGAAATCGAAGCCAGCCTGCAAGCCTTGCCCCGGGTGCGTGAAGCGGCGGTAATCGCCCAGCCGAGCGCAACCGGTGCGCAATTGGTGGCGTACGTCGTCGCCGCCCGGGAGCAGACGCTGGACACGCAGGCCCTGGCAAGCACCCTGCGCCAGTCCCTGCCGGACTACATGGTGCCGGCCCATTGGCAGGTGCTGGATGCCTTGCCCCTGAACAACAACGGCAAACTCGACCGACGCGCACTGCCGGCGCCGGACCTGAACCAGGCGCGAAACGCCTACGTGGCCCCACAAAGTGCCCTGCACATTCAACTGGCGGCGATCTGGCAGGCCGTGCTGCAGGTTGAGCAGGTAGGGCTCAATGACCACTTCTTCGAGCGTGGCGGTCATTCGCTGCTGGCGACCCAAGTGGTTTCCCGGGTACGCCACGCACTGAAGTTGGAAGTGCCTTTGCGCACGCTGTTCGAACAGCCGACCCTGGCAGCGTTCGCAGCGGCGTGCGCGGCGTTGCAAGCCGACGCCACGCCAGCGCTGGTGGCCGTGCACCGGGATCGGCCGCTGGCCTTGTCCTTCGCCCAGGAGCGCCAATGGTTCCTCTGGCAACTGGACCCGGCCAGTGCTGCGTATCACGTGCCCAGTGCCTTGCATCTGCGCGGCCCGCTGGACATCGCGGCGCTGGAGTTGGCCTTTGACGCCCTGGTGCAACGCCATGAACCCCTGCGCACCACCTTTGCAGAGGAGGGTGAACAAACCTGGCAGGTGATTCACCCTGACCTGACGATTTCTATCGATCACCAACAGGTCGGCGCTGCGAACGTCGAACGCGCGGTATCCGCGGAAATCCAGCGTCCATTCGACTTGCGCAACGGCCCGCTGATGCGCGTCAAGCTGCTGGCCGTCGCGGCCGACCACCATGTGCTGGTGATCACCCAGCATCACATCATCTCCGACGGCTGGTCGATGCAAGTCATGGTCGACGAGCTGGTGGCGCTCTACCAGGGCCAGGCTGCGCTGCCGGCGTTGCCGTTCCAGTACGCCGACTATGCGGTGTGGCAGCGCGACTGGATGGCGGCGGGTGAAACCCAGCGCCAGCTGCATTACTGGCGTGAACGCCTGGGCACTGAGCAAGGTGTGCTGGAACTGCCCCTGGACCACCCGCGACCGGCACAGCAAAGCCATCGCGGCGCCCGGCACACCCTGCACCTGGACAGTGCGCTGGTGACCGAGCTCAAGGCCCTGGCCCGACGCCAGGACGTGACCTTGTTCGTGTTGCTGCTGGCGTCGTTCCAGACTCTGTTGCATCGCTACAGCGGCCAGTCGCAGATCCGCGTCGGGGTGCCGATTGCCAACCGTAATCGCCTGGAAACCGAGCGACTGATCGGCTTTTTCGTCAACACCCAAGTGCTGCAAGCCGACCTCAGCGGGGACATGCCCTTTGACCAGTTGCTGGCCCAGGTCAAGCATCGCGCCCTGGAGGCCCAGGCCCATCAGGACTTGCCGTTCGAACAGTTGGTGGAAGCGCTGCAACCGGAGCGCAGCCTGAGCCACAACCCCCTGTTCCAAGTGATGTTCAACCACCAGGACAGCCTGCGCCCAGGCCAGCTGCATTTACCCGGCCTGGCGCTGCAGCCGGTGGATTGGGCGGCTCACACCACCCAGTTCGACCTGAACCTGGAAACTGAAGAGTCGGCCGACGGTGTGTGGGCGTCGTTGACCTACGCCACCGATCTGTTCGAACCGGCGACCGTGGAGCGCCTGGCCGGGCATTGGCAAAACCTGCTGCGCGCCGTGGTGCGTGATGCGTGCGTGGCCGTGGATGAGCTGCCGATGCTCAGCGCGCCGCAATGGCAGCAACTGGTGAGTGACTGGAACCACAGCGACACCCCTTACCCATGCGGGCGCGGTGTGCATCAGCTGTTCGAAGCCCAGGCGCAGGCCCGGCCGGACGCGGTGGCCGTACAGTTCAACGAGCACGCCTTGAGCTATGGCGAACTCAATCGGCGCGCCAATCGTCTGGCCCACCGCCTGATCGCCGCGGGCGTCGGCCCGGATGTGCTGGTGGCGGTGCATGTCGAGCGCTCGGCGGACATGATCGTCAGCCTGCTGGCCACGCTCAAGGCCGGTGGCGCCTACGTGCCGCTCGACCCGCAATTCCCGGTGGAGCGACTGGCCTTCATGCTTGAAGACAGCCGCGCCCGCGTGCTGTTGACCCAGGCGCACCTGCTCGGGCAACTGGCACAACCGCAGGGGCTGCAGGTGCTGCGGGTGGATGATGCCGATGGCGCCGAACACAACCCGCAGGTCAATGTTTTGCCGGAGCACCTGGCTTACGTGATCTACACCTCCGGTTCCACGGGCAAGCCCAAGGGCGTAATGGTGCGTCACCAGGCGCTGTGCAGCTTTACCAGCGGCATGGCCGACACCCTGCACATCGACGCGGATGCGCGGATGCTTTCGCTCACCACGTTCTCGTTCGACATCTTTGCCCTGGAGCTCTACGTACCGCTGACGGTCGGCGCCACGCTGTTGTTGAGCGGCCAGGAAATGGCCCTCGACCCGGAGGCTATTCTCGACTTGGCCCAGCAACAATCCGCCAGTGTGCTGCAAGCCACCCCATCGACCTGGCGCATGCTGCTCGACAGCCCGCGGGCCGAGCTGTTGCGTGGCATCCAATGCCTGTGTGGCGGCGAGGCTCTGCCCACGGACCTGGCCCAGCGCCTGCTCGACCTGCAAGGGCCGGTGTGGAACCTCTATGGCCCGACGGAAACCACCATCTGGTCGGCTGCCCACCGCCTGTTGGAGGCGCAACCTTTTGTCGGGCGGCCGATCGCCAATACCGCGCTGTTTATTCTGAATGCCGGCATAACCCCGTGCCCAGTGGGCGCCCCGGGTGAGTTGCTGATCGCCGGCGTGGGTTTGGCGCGCGGTTACCACGAGCGCCCGGCACTGACGGCGGAACGCTTCGTACCCAACCCCTTCGGCGCCCCGGGCGAACGCCTGTATCGCACCGGCGACCTGGCGCGTTACCGCGCCGACGGTGTGGTGGAGTACATCGGCCGGGTCGACCATCAGGTCAAGGTGCGCGGTTTCCGCATCGAGCTGGGCGAGATCGAGGCCTGCCTGCGTGAACACCACGGCGTGCGTGAGGCCGTGGTGCTGGCCGATAACGACCGCTTGATTGCCTACCTGGTGAGTTCGGCGCCCGACACGCAGGAGGCCTACAAAGCCGCTTTGCGCGAGCGCCTGCCGGATTACATGGTGCCCGCGCACCTGCTGATGCTCGACAGCCTGCCTTTGACCCCCAATGGCAAACTCGACCGCAAGGCACTGCCCAAACCGGACGCGAGTCTGTCGCTCAAACGCCATATGGCGCCGGTCAGTCCACGGGAGCAGCTGGTCGCGGCGATCTGGGCCGAGGTGCTGGACGTGCCGCAAGTCGGCCTCGACGATCACTTCTTCGAACTGGGCGGGCATTCACTGCTGGCCACGCGGGTGGTGTCGCGGGTGCGTCAGGCGCTGGCCCTGGAAGTTGCGCTCAAGACCCTGTTCGAACACCCCTTGCTGGGTGACTTCGTGCGTGCCCTGGGCGAAGAGGGCGTAGCCGCGCCGGCGCTGCTCAAGGCCGACCGCACGCAACCCTTGCCGCTGTCGTATGCCCAGGAGCGCCAATGGTTCCTCTGGCAACTGGACCCCCACAGCCAGGCGTACCACATCCCCAGCGCGTTGCGTTTGCACGGCCCACTGGACCTGGATGCGCTGCAACGCAGTTTCGACGCCTTGCTGGCCCGTCACGAAAGCCTGCGTACCCATTTGCGCCAGGACACCGGCGGCACGGTGCAGGTCATTGAAGCGTCCGGCGTGATCGACATTGCCCTGGCCGACACGGCCTATGCCGACCTCAAGGCCCGGGTTGCCGAGGAGGTCGCACGCCCGTTCGACCTGCTGCGCGGGCCATTGCTGCGGGTCAGCTTGTTGCGTCTGGCCGAGGACGATCACGTGTTGGTGCTGGTGCAGCATCACATCGTCTCCGATGGCTGGTCGATGCAACTGATGGTCGAGGAGCTGGTGCAGTCGTACGCCGCCTTCAGCCACGGTGAGCTGCCGAACCTGCCGGCATTGCCGATCCAGTACGCCGACTATGCCGTGTGGCAGCGCAACTGGATGGAGGCTGGGGAAAAGGCGCGTCAACTGGCTTACTGGCGTGAGCAACTGGGCGGTGAACAACCGGTACTGGAGTTGCCGTTCGACCACCAGCGCCCGGCGCTGCCCAGCCATCGCGGTGCACGCTTGGGCATCGAGCTGGCGCCTGACTTATTGGCCGGGTTGCGTACGTTGGCGCAAAACGCCGGAGTGACGTTGCCGATGGTCTTGCTGGCGTCCTACCAGGCGCTGCTGCACCGCTACAGCGGCCAGGAAGATGTGCGCGTCGGCGTGCCGATCGCCAACCGCAACCGCCTGGAAACCGAGGGTTTGATCGGCTTCTTCGTCAATACCCAAGTGCTCAAGGCTGATATCCACGGGCCAATGAGCGTGGAGCAATTGCTCGGCCAGGTACGCCAACGCTCGCTGCAGGCCCAGGCCCATCAGGACCTGCCGTTCGAGCAATTGGTGGAAGCGCTGCAACCGGAGCGCAGCCTGAGTCTGAGCCCGTTGTTCCAGGTGCTGTTCAACCACCGCGTCACGTCGGCTGACAGCCATTTGCAACGACTGGCCGACTTGCATGTCGAGGTATTGAGTTGGGATGAAGGCGTGGCGCAGTTCGACCTGGCGCTGGACGTAGAGGAAAGCCGCGAGGCGTTGCGCGCATCCCTGAGTTACGCCACCGACCTGTTTGCGCCTGCCACCATCGAGCGCATGGCCGGGCACTGGCAAAACCTGTTGCAGGCGATGGTTGCCGATCCACAGCAGCCCATCGCCCAGTTGAATCTGCTGGGTCAAGCGGAGCGACAGCACATTCTGCAACGTTGGAATTGCACCGATTCCGGCTTCTCGTCCGAACGGCTGGTGCATGAAATGTTTGCCGACCGTGCCCGGGAAAAACCCGAGGCGGTGGCGGTGAAGTTCGATGCGCACACCCTGAGCTACGGCGAGCTCGACCGCCAGGCCAACCGCTTGGCCCATGAGCTGATTGCCCGTGGCGTCGGCCCGGAAGTGCGCGTGGCCATCGCCATGCCGCGCAGTGCCGAGATCATGGTGGCCTTCCTGGCGGTGCTCAAGGCCGGTGGCGTGTATGTGCCGCTGGACATCGAGTATCCGCGAGATCGCCTGCTGTACATGATGCAGGACAGCCGTGCGCAACTGCTGCTGAGCCATACCGTGGCGTTGCAGCAACTGCCGGTTCCCGAGGGCCTGGATACCCTGGCGATTGATCGCCCCGAGGACTGGGCCGAGCACAGCGATAGCGCCCCGCAGGTGACGCTGGACGGCGACAACCTGGCCTACGTGATCTACACCTCCGGCTCCACCGGCTTGCCCAAG